>CAZZDZ010000418.1:0-3123 GCA_964652675.1 uncultured Pirellulaceae bacterium | reverse complement strand
AGCAACAAAGGATTGCCGAGTTCAAAAATGCCGGTTTCACTTTGGCAAACGAAACGCGCTAACCGGTTTTCTTCGCCCGCGATGAAGTACGGCAACGAAGGGTTGGCTGTTTGTGTATCACGCCATCGTGCGCGCATGAGCGGACGCTCAAGCGGAAACGATTCAACGGTGGTTTCAGTGGCGATCGACACAACAAATATTTCGGTACAAACAAAAGGCTTCGTCGACAGAGTTTTGGACGCAGCAATTGAAACTCTTGACGAGGTTTCGCTACGTTCAAAACCGAGCGGTGACGCTCACATTCGATGGCCAACATTGTACGGCAGATTCACGCGATGGCGAGTGGATATTGCTTAGTTTTCCACAATTGAATCTGATCTTAACCTGTTGTAAACGTTGGAGATAAGGTCGATCGCCTCGTTTACTTCTTGCATTGTGGAAAACCTGGACACCCCGAACCGAAGCGCCGATTCGACCAGCGATTTGTCGGCTTTCATTGCCAAAAGCACGTGACTTGGTGGATTACTGCCGCTACTGCATGCCGAGCCGCTACTACAGGCAATACCGGCCAAGTCCAATGCCATCAGCATCGATTGTCGATTGGAATCTACGAACGAGATGTTTGTCGTACCAGGCAGACGTTCAGCGGATTGGCCGTGGATAACTAGTTCGTTGTGTCGTTGGCAAAGCGACGATTCGAAGTGGTCTCGCAAGGCAGCGGTTTTGTCGATCGTGTCATTTAGGTTGTCCGTAGCGATCCGCAATGCGGCGGCCATTGCAGCAATCAGTGCCACGGGTTCGGTTCCAGGTCGCGTGGTGAGTTGTTGTTCGCCACCGTGGAAAACTGGTCTGAGTTTTACGCCCGCCCCCAGCCATAGAGCGCCAATGCCCGCAGGTCCGTGAAACTTGTGGGCAGTGAACGTGACAGCGGCCGGATTCAACTTGGATAGATCAGTTGGCAGTTTGCCGATTGTTTGGGTGGCATCAATATGCAGCGGCACGCCCGCAGAACGGCAGATGTCGGCAGCTTGTTGAATGGGTTGAAGGACGCCGGTTTCGTTGTTGGCAGACATCAACGAAACCAAACCAACCGGTTCGTCGTCAGGGAACGATTCGATCAACGGTTTCAGTGATTCGATATCCACAACGCCGTTGGAATCGACTTCTAACCAAGCAACGCGCCGTCCAGCAGCTTCCTGAGCTTCAGCGGCAGCGAAAATGCTGGGATGTTCGATGCGACTGATGATCAGGGGGCCGTCTTCTACTCCCAGTCCAGCCAAGGCTAGGTTGTTTGATTCGGTGCCGCCGCTGGTAAAGATCAACCGCGGTCCTCCGGGCAACGAAAAATCAGTGCAGAGACAATCGGCGATCGTCTCCAAGGCGTTTTCGATGTGCCGATGGGCGGATCGACCGACACCATGTTGGCTTGACGGGTTGGCCGGTCCGGAGAGTAGGACTTCGGTGATCAGGTTGGCGACCAGCGGATCGATCGCAGTGGTCGCGTTGTTGTCCAGGTAAATCACGGTTGTTTGCTTAACGCCGACAGGTTTTCCGCGCCGGGATAGTCGACCAGGGCTTCGGTCAGCAACGAATCAGCCAGCTCGTTGCGTCCGGCTTGTCGCATATCGGAGATCAGCGAGGCGTATTCGTCGATCAGTAGTTCATCCAATTTGGCGGTCATTTCGGCTGGCGAGAGATCTTCGCGTGCGATCTGCAAAACGGCTGGCACCAAAATGTACAACTCACGCAAAGATAACCGTTGGACAATCGGCCACACAATTCCAGCGTGTTGGGGATGATCAATGCTCCATTTCCGCCAAAAGTAATTTTGCCCGGATGACTTACCCAATTGATCCATCAGCAAGTCTGGATCAGCCGACGTATTGCCGCTTAAACCGCGAGACAGCCGGACGAGTTGCCATTGCTCATCGGTGGGCATTCCCTTGGGCACGGTCAGCACGTTTTGACGGATATGGTTGATCGTGGGCTGGGCCCCGCCGACGCGTCGAATCGGCGTGATCTGGACATGCAAAATCGGGATTTCGTAGAAACTAAAGTCGCGAGTCAGGAAATGCGTTGGGGCGAATTCTTGTCCCGAAACATAGCCTTGCGTGCGAACGACGAATGCCAGGATTGCTGCCAAAGCGATGGATGCCCAAAAGATGACCCATATTCGCATCCGGCCGGGTTTATTTGATCCAGACTTACGCGACGATCCCCCCGAGTTTGATCCTCCGGAGGCCGTATTCGTTGAGCGATTAGAAACCGATGTGGACACAGGGGCTAGCTTGCGGGATGTTTCGCACAGAAACTGCACTGAGACTGAACAACAGGCTTGTGGCAGTTGATTGCTGCAAAAGCCCTGAAAACTCCTTCTACTTTAAGCCATCCCATGCGTTCTGGGTCACCATTTACGGCAAGCGGCGGCACTTTGGTGCCCCAGCGAAGCTTAAATGGCGTATGCCATGGCAAAAAAGGGCTCTCACCGCCCGCAATGCTAGCGGGTCGGCCAGCGGCCAGCGGTCATCGGCGGCCCTACCGGGTCACCGAAGTGTCCGTAGGTAGCGAAAAAAACGCCTTCCACAAAGGTTCTGGCACGGAATCGGACGCGGGCCCGATCTGGCCAACCGAAGATGACAGCCCAGGGCTTCGTCGTCAGCGGGTCGAAGCGGTATTGCTGCTTTCCAAATCCCCCCTGAGCCCGCGAAAACTGTCTCAATTGGCTCACTTGGCGGACGCCACCGAGGCTCGTACACTTGTCCGCGAATTGAATCAAGTTTACGACGAACACCATCGAGCAGTTCGTGTCGAACAGGTAGCTGGCGGTTACCGGCTTTTGACACGTCCATCCTTGGCACCTTGGCTAACGCGTTTGGGGCATTTGCCTCCAGCGATGCGGCTATCATCGCCGATGATGGAAACGCTGGCCGTGGTCGCGTATCGGCAACCCGTTTCGCGGGTCAATGTCGAAGCAGTTCGGGGGGTCGCATGCGGTGAGCTATTGCGGCAGTTGATGGAACGTGATTTGATTCGAATTGCCGGGCGTGCAGAAGAGCTCGGTCGGCCTTATCTTTACGGAACGACCAAGCGTTTTTTGCAACTTTTCGGCTTGTCCAATACCAA
>CAZZDZ010000417.1:0-5532 GCA_964652675.1 uncultured Pirellulaceae bacterium | reverse complement strand
GCAGCGCCAGCAAGTGAATCTCCTGTAAACGCCAAGGATCCACTTGCTCGCGCTGCGTGCTGGTATTTCCAACGCATGCCCAGTTTCTAAAAGTGATTCACTCTGGGTCCGCTTGTCCACTGCTAGCTTTGGACAATTGCTGATCAGCCGCGTTTTCTTGCCTACGGCTGGCGGACGGGTTCGGCGGCCGATACGACGCCGGAGTTTGACGATTCGTCAGTGTAATGTATCGCCGTTTTGACGCGCGAGCTCGGCGCGATGGCGTCTCCGATGGGGACGACCGGTTGTGGTGGCAGCAACCATTTCATCAAACCCTTGGTTTGTTCTGACACCGGGACCAATTGGCTGTATTCAGGTGCGATCACGAATGCCAATTGAAACGGCTCCAAAGGATCCAAACTTGTTTGTGCCAATGCGCGATTGGCCAACATTCCAGGACTCTCAACAGACGGCTGTCGGTCTACCATCGCAATTCCAGCATCCATGTCTTCGTAGCCGATGTATTCTCCACACGTTCCGGTCAAACGCATGACCGAATCGGTCAAGTTGAAATCAAGCGACAAGAGCGAATAGTGTACGTCGCCTGGTTGAGGCTCGATCGATTGTGTTGAAACCGCAAACCCCAATTCTTGCTGCAGTGCCCGCAACATTTTGCGTGACATCCAACCATCGTGTGCTTGCACCGACCCCTTCATCATCAGTTTGGCATCCGGAACAAAGTCGCATCGATCCCAATACAAGTCGGCCGTGCCGGTAAAACGATCTTGCAGGCCGCCGAACAGTCGACTTAGTTCGATTTCGCTGAACCGCGATCCGCCTAAATGAAGTGACCAGCCTCCGTCACGATCAACATTCCATCCCAACTTGCCTTGGAATTTTGCGTTGGGGCCAAACCGCTCCAAGACTTCAAAATAGCCAGCCAAAACAGAGCAGGGCAGGGCAGTGGGTCCGGTGTCCAAATCCCAGCGCGTTTTGGGAAGACGAGTTGTGTCGCCTGCCACACTACCTCGATCCCGAATCACACAGATTTCAATTGGCATCGCACCGATCTCGCTGGATGCGGGCAAACATCTCACGTTGGCCTTGACCGAGTTGACATTCGGTTTAATCTCTACGTCGACATCCCGCAGTGTCTGCGATCCCGATTTACTTTCGATGGTCAGATCGTTGGCTGAAAGTTCCACGAGGACACTCGTTCGGTCCGGCTTACACAGAAAATTGTCATGTAGCAAACTCCAAGCGTGCCCCAGTTGAGCCGAATGCAACTTGGGTTGATGCAGGACAACTCCGACACGATCGGATTCTTGCAGCCAATGAATCTGTCGAATCCAAGCGACTTCTTGCTGTGTTTCGGGTTCGACCAATCGAACGTTATGCAGAACGCGTTTGGTGGGCGAGACTTGTTGAAAGTCTTCGATGAAAACATTCAGCCCGGTATCCATCGACAGCTTCGTTGCCAGCTTTTGCAACTTCCGCTCGTGCTCCCACGGCGTCCACGAAACCAGGATCAGGGTTACCACAATCAATGTGGGAATCGCGCAGCAGAAAACGAACAACAACCGAGCGATCGCCCGTTCCGTTCGTTCATGCATGTAAACATCCCTGTAGTCCCGACGCAAAGAATCATCGCGGATAGTAGATTTACGCAATGCCTGAGCGATAGGCCGTTTGCCAAATTGCTAGCAATCCTGGGAATGGCGTGGAATCCAGTGATTAGCCGGTTAAACAAAATTCAAGGCAAAAGAATGGGGGCAAAGGAATAGAGCTTCTATGGCTCTGTCACAGAATTCCTCTGCCCCCATTGCTCTGCCTACCGAATTCGATATTCGTTGGACCAGCGATCGATTACCGAATCAACGGTCACTGCGTCGCTACGTCGAGACTTGGCCACAGGCAGGATTTGAGTTCCGCAAGCAGTACGTGATCATCCGTTTAACCAGCAGGCCAATTCGTTACTCTACCCGTCTCCCAACGCAACCAACTCTTCTGGCGTTCCGTCCAACGCTTCCAACGCAATCTGCAAGTGTTCTGGATTGTGTTGTTCTAGCATCTCTTGGACATGCGACTTGGGATCATCCATCCAACGATTGTAGGCTGCCGCGAACAATCCGACGAATTCGTAATTGCATGACTTCAGCGCTCGCATGAATGCTCGATCGATGGGGTCCATGTGGCCTTCGGCGACCGTGTCTTGCGACCCAAGTGCAATGACACCAGCGAAAACATTGTGAATGGCACTGCTTTCCAACATCTCGACGGCCGATTCGATCGTTCGATCGTCTAACTGTTCCAATCGCGTTAACGCCAACATCGCCTTGGAACGAACCTCTTCGCTGCGATCGTTTACCAATTCGCGAAGCTCCCGAACGACATTCTCGTTGGCGGTTTCCATGTGTTCCACTTTCGCGATCGTGTTTAGCACGACTGCGGGATTGTTATTCTGTAACTTGGAGACCAATTGTGACGTTTGCTGATCACTGATCGCGTCGGCGACATTCAGATGGCGGACCGAAACGACTTGCGTGCTGACCAATGGACTTTGTACCAAGTTCCACCATTCGTTCTGGGATTGTTCCAACGTAGATCGTTTGGCCGGATTGAAAAATGAATCGTTCGTCTTGTGCAAATACTTCAACGAGTTCTTCATTGGCTTTTTGATTTCGCCATTCAAATCGTTGGCCCATTGCGGTGCCACTTCATCGCGAACCCACGCGACGATCGCATTGGCGTAGGCCATCGATTGCGAATTCAAGAACGGACGTGGCATGGTTTCCCATTGCGTGGAATCCCAAAACGGTCCCGCCTTGGACACTAGCGAAATGTCGCATCGCAACATTCCCAACCCCGTCGCAACCACAGCCAAATCCAATAGTTCTGGATAGCGAGCGTACTCTAACTTGCGTGTGTTTTCTGGACTGGATTGGTAAAGCAAATCGCAGATCACACCATTGATCAACGTTGTGGTTGCCAGTTCGCCTTCACTTTCAAAATCGGTTTCGACGATGATCGCGCGGCTGCCCGTGTCGTACTTGCCCGGCAAACTGCCGAGACCTTCGCAAGCGCCGCCGCCTCAGCCACCGCCGCCACATTGCTGCAACTGTTGTGGATCCAAAGCAAACCCAACACCGCTGACGTCATGATTCAAGTGTGCGCCGACTGCAACGATCATTTCTTGCGGCGTTTTGGTTTCGCTCCACGAGAGCAGTTCACGTCGACTGATGACGGGCAGTTTCATTCGATCCATCCCAATACATTGGGCGATCTGCTGAAGATGAAATTCGATGCGAGCCTTTTCGCCCGTAAGCAAGTTCGGCTTGGATTTAAAAAACATGGCTAGTCCGTGTATTCACAAATAGGTACGACACGAAGCCTACACAAAAAGGGCAGGGAGGACAGCGCCGGTTTGAAAGGATGCTCGACGATCAAGAAACAGCTTCTTTACGTCAAAACGCATCACCGCCACGAAAATACGATTCGTGAATACCTATCGGCCACATTCGTCCGCTTAGATGTTCGTAGCGCACCGAATCCAGTTTTGGATCGTCTGTATCGGCGCGCAAGTAGTCGGCCCAATACACAAGCGTTGCTGTTGGTTCGACGGATTTTGACACCGATGGCGTCTCCAACTTGACCGTCGCGCCGTACACGCTGAACGTTCTGGTTTCACCAGTCGCCACTCGCTCGCTTTTCCATCGACCGTATTGGTACCCGCGGCCAAACCTGTAACCTGGTTCATACGTCTCGCTCCACTGGTACACCTGCTCCTGGTACTCCTGCAATTCATCTCCATCAACGCTGATTTTGAAATCGATGCTGGAATCCTCCTCGTCGACTTGAGCGAACTGCGCGGGCAAGCCGCTTGTCAATTGGACCAGTGTTTGCAGAGCACGCGGTATCGCAACAAGGACCTGCCGCCGTTCGGCTTCGACTGGCAACGTATAACCTTGATGCAAACTGAATCGCACTTGCGAAATATCATCTTGCCCAAACACTTCGCGAAGTGTTGCAGCAAAATCGTATTCCTCGCCCAGCAAGGCCGTCAGCTCTGGAGTCCACTCCAGCCATTCCGCTAGAACTTGTTGTCGCTGTTGTTCGGATACCAAATCAGGAAACTGACCAACGCAAAAAACCAACGCCTCTAGCTCGGGATCCGAAAGTGATTCAAGAGAGTCGATTTGTGAACGAAATAGATTTTGGACTACGTTTTGCTCCGCAGTCGACTTGCTTTCGATAGGCTGCGTACTGTTCGCTTGCTTTGACCAAGCAAATCGATCTTCTCTGAATACATCCCCGGCAACCGCGTACAGCAAAAACTCTCGACCGGGTTCACTCGACTGGAAATCGCCGAAATCCGTACCCAGTTGCAAAAGTGACCGGAGTGCAAGATTGGCTTCGTACGGTCGTCTCGCAAACAACGATGGTCGTTGGAACGCAAGAAAATTCAGCATTTCTCTGTCGCGACTTAGCTGACTGCCAATTGCTTCGTTCGTAAGCAACTCAACCAGCTGCGATTCTGTTTCATCGTGGCCACGTGATGTGATTCCAAGATGCCGATGAAAACACTCCCACCGATAGCACTGGTAGCGTGCCCATCCGCTCTTGCCTGCCACCATCACCACAATGACTAGGGCCGTGAGAAAAGCCAACACCAGTCGCATCGCCTTCAAGGATCTCCATTGCCCAGCGCGACGCACTTGAATCACCAACAAGACCAGCGCGAGCAGCGACCAAACGTAGGGCAACCAATTGTCACCATCGAAAACCGAATAACTCAGTCGCTGAAAGACCTCTCGGCGATCAATCCACGCGAAGGCAAGGAAGGCAATCGCAAGTGTCGCAGGAATGGCGGCCAAGACAAAATGCCACAGGTGCCTTAACACAGGTTTACGCGGTTTGGTTGGCACGGAACGTCCTATTAAAGTTGATCGCTTCGCTTGGCACTGAAAAACGGCGATAGAAAGGATGAGATCACCTGAAGTGTTCCTTTGTGCAGGCTGCAAAAATGGTGATTGATAGGATCGAAAATGAATACGGAATCACCAGCAAGTTTAAACAGCCACTGACGCAAGTAAAGTCAATCAACTTCGACCCCAGAGGGGGTTACTAGCCCGCATAGGTTATGAACTAATTCGAGACTGTGAATCTTCGGCGGTAACCAGACGCATAAGTTTAGAAGCTGCGCTTTTTCATGTGATGGTCGGTTCTAGGCCGGACCGAGGACGCGATACGTGCCGGAACAGCGCAAACGCCTCCATTGTGTCGCAGAGATCACGCTATCAACGACGTTTCTACTTGCGTCCGAAGTTCCGGCAATTGCAGCGTTTGCTCGGTCCGGCCTACCCCACGAGCGCAACTTCGAAGCGCATAAGCGAGGGCTAATGCGTCCGTGTCCCTCGCTCACGCGCTCACGCGTCGGGTTACCAAATGGCAGCGTCAAGTGAATCTCCTATAAACGTCCGGGATTCACTTGCTCGCGCTGCGTGCTGGTATCTCGAACGTATACCACGTGGTCGCCCGCGAACGAGCGATGGA
>CAZZDZ010000416.1:0-5548 GCA_964652675.1 uncultured Pirellulaceae bacterium | reverse complement strand
TTTGATTATGTCAGAGCTGAAGATGAGCGAGTCGAAGCAGAAAAAATATTGGGCGTTTATTTCTTACTCTTCCAAAGACGCCAAGTGGGGAAAGTGGCTTCACAAGCGACTCGAGAACTATCCAATTCCACCTGAAATGCAGGGGATCGAATTTAGGGATGGTACAAAGCTGGAAAAACGTTTTCGACCGATATTTCGGGATCGTGATGAGCTTGCTGGCTCCGAGGAATTGGGCCCCGCAATCGAAAAAGCACTGAGACAATCGCGGTACCTTATCGTTTTATGTTCTCCCAATTCAGCCAAATCAAAATGGGTGAACAAGGAGATTGAAAACTTTAAACGGATCTCAGAAGACGGGAAAGTTCTAGCATTAATTATCGAAGGCGAACCGAACGCAACAAAACGCAAGGACGTTTCGAATGACCGGGAGTGTTTTCCGCCAGCCCTGAGACTTCCCATGGAACCCTTAGCGGGGGATCTGCGTGAAGAGGGGGATGGAAAAGAACGCGGGGTTTTGAAAGTTATCGCGGGCATGGCGGAAGTTGGATTTGACCAGCTTTACCGCCGGCACGAACGAATCAAGCGAAAGAGGATGTTTGTTGTTGGATCCAGCGCAATTGCCATCATTACTGCATTAACAGCTCTAACCGTTTTTGCGTTTTATCAAAAGAATTTCGCTGAGTCGGAGACTCTGCGGGCAAACAAAGAGACAACGCGGGCAAACGAAGCTGCGGACCTCGCGACGCAAGAGCAGCGAAAAGCTTTGCGGCTTCTCAACCAATCGGAAACCGAGAACTTGGTTGCGAAGTCTAAGGCATCAGAAGATCCATTTGTCTCGCTTCTCGTTGCATCAGAGGCATTAAGACATTCAATCGACACAAAAGTCGAACACAAAATTGCTCGCAATCACATGCATGGTTTGCTCTCGAACTATCAAGGCAAGTATCTCCATGGCCATTCTCTTCCGTTAACTTGTGTCGCCTTCAATGAAGTCGAACCTGAAGATCAATCAAAACACCTGATGTTGACCGGAGGTCGGGATGGCAGGGTGATTGCTTGGGATCTCAGCGGCAAACCAATTGCCAGCAGACTTGTTGAAAAATTTGACTCTCCAGTTGTTGGCTGCGCGATACTGGACGATCAAATTGGAGTTGCCGTTTCGCGATTTGGACGCGTTGTTGCGTTGGACCTCAACAATTGGGAAGCAACGATTGTTCATTCAAAGTTGGGGAATATGGAGGCTTCTCAAAGCGATTTTGTAACGCTAGCTCCAAGAATCAACAAATTGCAATTCCACGAAGATTGCGTAGTGGGCGTCGTGAAAATTCCAGGTAGCGAATCAGACCAGCTGTTAGCTTGGGATACAAACGATTTTCACTCGTTGGTTTTTGATACGACGGCGGAAGGAAAATGTTTCGTTGTAAAAGATCGTATTAGAGGAATACTTGACCAACATTTGAAAAATGATGAATCAGTCGAAAA
This sequence comes from uncultured Pirellulaceae bacterium, assembly GCA_964652675.1. Taxonomy (GTDB): domain Bacteria; phylum Planctomycetota; class Planctomycetia; order Pirellulales; family Pirellulaceae; genus K23-9. Next base: position 4,066 of record CAZZDZ010000416.1, on the reverse strand, counting down.
TTATGAGCAGCGGTTGACCAAGCTTGCCTACTCCCTTTTCAGTATTGAGGATGACTTCGAAATGCTTCTGTCTGAATTCAATCAGCTAGACGAAGATGTTTCAACGAAGGCGAATGTCCCAGTCGAAAAAGGCACGCCAAAAGGAAATGGAGTTTTGAATCCATCGTTGGTTAAGGATCTTGATTTACCAGATAGGCTTCTAGCAGCCACGTATCACGGAACCCCTCTTTTATTAACCGACAACGCTAACTTGCTCAGTGTTTCCTCGACTGCGGTTACTGAAACGGAAGTTCGTAAAGAATCAGTAGCACTGACTAACGGTGGTGTTTTTAGACTCATGAGCACAAATACAAATGAGATTTTTCGAATTCAACCCGAGTCAGGTTTCTTATTTCAAATAACGGACGAGCTTGCCAGCCAAATGGCTCAAGAGTTAGAGGAAGGCAACGAAGTCGATAGCGAACTTGAGCTTCCTGAGCCTGGATGTTACTGGATTAGTGAAAATGGTGAGCAAGAATTGTCTGGTGTGTCTTACATTTCAGATTACGTAATTTCTGAACCATTTTCTGATTATTGGTCAAAGGATGAGTCCAAGGAGTTGTGGCTCGCAGTAAGTGATGAAAACAAATTAAAAGCCTGGAATTTTGACAATCGTGAACTAACTATGCCTTTCGATCTTGGGCCGACCGATGACAACCTTTTCCGTACGTCTAATAATCGTTGGTTGATTTCTTTTGATCCGAACCAATCTGAAATTAATTTCCATGACATGTTTTCCGATGACCCGGCGAAGCGTGTTTCCAGTTCGATCACTTTCCCAAGCGAGCTTAGAAGTTTCGTAGGCATTGGAGAAAGATACATAGCCGTAGGTGCCAAAGATGGAACTGTTCAATTGTTCGACACCGAAGAATTCTTGCCGGAAGCTCAGCGACGCTTCCCAAGAAGCGCGCCGGGTCCGTTGGCCGTAGAAGACCCAGAAACAATCCGAGCGAAACTTTCATACGAAGACTTCTTTTCATTAGTTCGGAAAGCTAACCAGCCAGGCGATTCTTATGAGATATTTGGAAGGTACATGCCAGGAATTATCAGTTCTATTGTTTCGTCCAACGGAGAGCATTGCGTCGTCAATTACGATGGAACTTGGTATGACTATTTCGCATTTGATCTCAACGAGTTTCGTTGCAGTGGCAAGCTCAAGAACGTTTCAATTGAGGTGGAGGCGACGACACCGCTCAGCCTCCGGTGGGTCGCTGCTTCAAATCAGTTGAACGATATGATCGGCGTAGACGATTCGGGCAAGACATTTTACGGTAAGTTGGTAGAAGAGTATCAGGAAGATGATGGTGAGGTGATTTTTTCTCGAGAATACCAATTTAGTGAAATGGAAATCCGTAGTATTGAAATGTTGCGATTGAGCCCCGACGGAAAATGGTTGGTCACCCTGCAAAATTCTGACTTTGAAGATGAGTTTGGTAGTCGAGCAAAAATCTGGAGCAACAAAAATGGAAAGCTAAAACTTGCGTACAATCTGGCAGACGACTTAGGGCTTGGAAGTCTTGATGGTTTGACCAACTTGGGTACCTTCTCTCAGGACAGCAATTCTTATGCGGTACTGAAGAAAGTTGATGATTGGAAGTCAGAAGTAGTTATCTACGATCTGTCGTCTACGCCTACTATCCGCCAGAAAATCCGAATTGAAGATTCATTCAAACCGGTCATTTCACTGACTGACGATGGCAAGCTTCTTGCAGTTATTAATGCTCCAAAGTCCAAAGCGACTACCGTGAAGAAGGTTCAAGTATTTGATACGAAATCGAAAAATTGTTTGCATGAGTTTGTATTGCAAACAGAGGCTGGTGATTTCATACGTCAGCGCGAATTGACCTCTGGAATTACAAGTATCTTTGACATTTCGGAAACGGGCCAATATGTAGCCTTTGCAGGAAACAAAGGAACGACCGTGTGGGATTTAAACGACAAGTCTCCCCACGAGAACAGATGGTTCTTTGAGAACTCAGGAGTTACCACAGTCCATGTATCAGAAAAGTTTCAAAGTCTGTTAACGCTTGACGAACACGGCAACGGGCGCAATTGGCAGCTTTCAGATGAGTTGCTTTTAACGAGAGCGAAAGCAATCGTTAATCGAAATTTTTCGGAAACGGAATGGGATAATCTCCGGCCAGGTCGACCCTACAACTCAACATTTCTTGATTTGCCCGCAAAACCCAAGAAGGAAGCCGGTAAAGATATTTGGAAGTCAAAGTCTTCCATTGAAATTGAAATTCCGGGTGAAGACCGCGAGTGATTTGAGATTGGTAACTAGCAGGTACAGCAGATTCATCTCATGTTTATGCCCTCATTGGACTAACGCATTAAGCCCTTGATTGAGAGAATTCATGATGGAGAAACGATATCTTGAGGACGTTTTGCCTCTGGCTCTAAAGGAAGCGACCAACTTATTCCTGGAACCACGCCCAACGAAGTGAATAGCCGCTGTATTTCCGTAGACTGGCTGGAACTGTATGGGCTTAACGTCCGCTGCTGGGATCGCTTTCGCCATGGGCTGCCTTGCGTGAGTTGAGAAGACTTGAGAACGAACTTTGAACAGGAAAACCACGTTCGTTGGTCAGCCCGGTATGCGACTCAACCTGCAGGCGGATTGCATCGGGGTCACCTAGAAGCGGCGATGGCAGTTTTATTCGTGCTACTTCGCTGCGCCCAATAGGTGCTGAAGATACGGATAATAGCGACATGTTAGTGCCGAATTCCAGAGCGTTTATTTCTCCTTGTTGCTGTGAGGCTTTCCCCAGTTGTCGAAGCGTGGCTAAATCCCAAATCGAGGTTTCACCATTTTTTAAACCAACCGCCAGCGTCGAACTGTCGGGACTTATCGAGATTGCATAAACGCGCGATTCGAAGAGTAGCGGTTGCGTGAGCAACTTTTGGGAACTCGCGTCCATAACACATGCCACGCCGTATTCTCGGGAAACACGGCCTTCATTCGCACCGCATACAATCAGATGTTTTTGGTCGCTACTGAACTCGATAGAGGATACAGTCATGCTCGGAGTCGGTAACAAAGCTAACTTATCGCCAGAATCTACTTTCCAAGCAATTACTTGCTCATCGGCTCCTCCAGTAACAAGTTGTTTACCATCGGGGGAGAATGCGAGAGAGCGGACCGATTCTGAATGTGCGGTTTTCTTCCAAAGCAATTTCAGTTCGTTGGATTCAAATGTCCATACTGCGACGTGTCCGTTAATTCCTCCGGCTGCAATTAAGCCATGTTCCTGATTCCAGGTTATTGACTCAACTACTGTTTCGAGTGATGTCGATGCCAGAATTTTTTGTTGGCTAGCTGCCCATACCGAAACGGCGCCTTCAGCGCTACCAGTTAGCAAGAGGCTCCCTGATTTCCCGAACAAAGCGCAGTTGAAGGTGTCATCGAAGTCTCGCGCCTTTCCGAGTCGTTTCCCGGTTTTTAGATCCCATTCTTGATAACGACCGAATAGAGTAATGACTTGCAATTGATCGTTCATTTCAACCCAGCGAGCTGTCATGCAGGGCTCTATTTCTTGCAGAGGCTCACTTATCTTTGGAAGCTCCGTGACGATCGCCTGACTGTCGAGCCCACCCGTTAGCAGTAGTTCTCCGTTCTCCGATACATCCATTGAGATTATGGCATCATGGTGCGGTTGAGACTGAAAAACGAGCTTGCCCGATTCGGTTAGCCATCCGTTTACTGAGCCGTCTGCAAAACCGGCAAAGACGACCAAGCTATCTGGAAAAAAGCAGATGCTTGTTATACGAGAAGGATCTTCATCAGACGAGGTTATCAACTCTCCAGTTTGTGAACTCCAAATTTTTAAAACACCATAGTCGGCTGTTGCCAACCGCTTTCCGTTGGGGCTGAATTTTGCCGCTTCGGAGAGTGGATATTGATGCGACAACGACTGGATAAGTTCCATTTCTGGAAAAGACCAGAGCTCGGGTCTGCTTTCCCGGCCAACGAGGGAACAGTGAATGGGGACACTCACATTTCGGAACTGGCAAGCCCGTAGCCAGC
>CAZZDZ010000415.1:0-5565 GCA_964652675.1 uncultured Pirellulaceae bacterium | reverse complement strand
TCCTGATGGCCCGCCTTTCACATTGCTGATCGACATCAAACGAGACGGAACCAAAGCGTTTGCGACACTGTCCAAATTACTGGCTCAGTACGACGATGTGTTTTCGAGTGTGAAAGATGGCAAGGTCCAAAGTAAAGCAGTCACTGTCGTCATCAGTGGCGATCGCGACGTGAACGCCATCAAAAAAGCATCGCCGCGATACGCGGGTATCGATGGTCGCTTGTCAGACCTATTGAGCGATGCGTCTGTCCACGAACTGCCGTTGATCAGCGACAGTTGGCCTCATCATTTTCGCTGGCGTGGCGAAGGCGAAATCTACCAAGACGACGCCAAAAAGCTGAAACAGGTCTTGGAAAAGGCGCACGCCAAGGGGCGGCGAGTAAGATTTTGGGCGATCCCGGACAAACCCATCGTCTGGAAAACGCTACACAACGCCGGCGTCGATTTGATCAACACCGACAAGCTGAAAGAACTGAGCGAACTTCTACGAGCGCAATAGATGAATATGAAAACCGGCTTCTTAAAAAGTAGCCGGTGGGAGGTTTACTCAATCCGATACAGGTGTGATTTGCTGCGCAAGATCATTGCCTTGCCAGCGATCGCCGCCGACGCCATGTAGCCATCACCCAATTGCGACTCTCCAAGTATTTTGAACTGGCGGCCTGGTTTCAGTGTCGTGATTTTGCCATCGGTGCTGAACAGATAGATTTTTTCACCAACGTAAATCGGCGAGGCCGCGTAGGCACCATCGATACGTTCTTGCCAGTGAATGTCACCGGTCTTTGGGTCGCGGCAAGTTGCGATCCCGTCGTCGCTGACCATGTAAAACAAGCCATCAATCATTAACTGCGAAGACTTTTTCGCAACGCTTTTCTTGGCGTTCCACACCACGTGCGTATCGGTCACGTTGCCCTTGCCGTTTGCTTTGACGGCGACCATTCGACCTGATCCGTTGGTGATGAACAACACTCCTTCGTGATAGATTGGTCGCGCCGATGCGTTCATGCCGCCGTGATAGACCGTCCAAATGGGTTTACCAGTATCCAGTTCGTATGCAATCGTTGCAGTGGCACTTGGGTAGATCAATTGGAGCTGACCATCAACCATGATGACGTGCCCTGTGCAATAAGCTTTCATGCGATCGCCATTGTCGGTTCCATAGTCGATCTCGCGCGCGGTTTTCCAAATCGTTTTGCCGTTCTGTTTATCGAGCGCGACAACATACTGATCATCAAACCCGTCGTAGGCCACAAACAAACGACCGTTGTGGATGATGGGTGACGAAGCGGGGCCTCGGTAGTGATCGCACTTCAAGTCGCGACGTTCCCAGAGGATGTCCGCGGTTTTGGTATCCAAACACGCCGTCAAGTAACTCCCAAAGTGCACATACACGCGACCGTTTTCGATCACGGGTGTTGGCGTGGCGTAGCTGTTCATGTCATGACAAAAATCTGGCTCTGCGGTCTCGCAAACCACTTTGTCGTGGAGGATCTTTCCGGAATCGACGTCCACGCACATGACCGACATTTTCTTGCCGTCGGCCGTGGCGGTTGTAAACCACACTTGGTTGTCCCAAACCACCGGAGACGACCAGCCCTTGCCATGAATGGCTGTTTTCCATTTTACGGTCGACTGATCAAGCTTGGCAGGCAAAACGACATGGGGAGCTTGGCCATCGCCAGCGGGACCACGGTATTGGGGCCAGTGATTCTGAGGCCAAGGGTTCTTAGCAATAGCAATCGGCAAAACGGTCAGCAAGAACACAGCGAAGAAAACAAATCGGAACATACAATATCTCGACGTCGGTGTTGTCTGGAAAATCTAACAGCATGATAGTCGATGACCGATGAGGCCGAGGCGCTTACAGCTTTTTTAAGTCCGCCCGACTGTCTTCGTAGCTTTCGTCAAACGCTAGCGCGGCTGGGTCGGGGTCGACCTGCCAATTGGTGCACGCCTGCTGGTAGATTTCCGGCCACCAATTGCGGTGTTCGGTCAGGCCGTCGTCTTTGTACTGCTTCCAATGACTAACGACCTGTGACCAACATTTGTCGCCGTAGTCCATCGCTTCGCTTAAAGATTCAAACTTAGGGACATACCATCGACGTCCGATTTGCGCGTGCAGCACTTCGTCGGCCCAGTCAAAGTCCTGGAATAGAGCGGACAACTCATCGCCACTGTCCATCGCGATTTCCCATTCGAACTTTTTGCCCGTCTTGGGCATCAAACCTTGTTCGATAAAGAACAAAACACCGTGACGTTCGCGGGCACTCAGTTGCAGGTTCAAGTTGCGTGACCAAGTAAAATTGATCGGTATTTGATGCCAGTCGATGCCCTGTGCGACGAAGCCGACTTCACCCATCATCGCGTGGCGGGCTTCATCCCACAGTTGCCGCGACATTTCCATGTGGAACGCCCACGGTTCGTCTTCTTTTAGTTCGACCAAGATGCTTGCCATCATCTCGGGCACATCGATTTCACGAATTCGTTTGTAGTACATCATCAACGTCTTGTCGCGAGGCAAATATTGATCGCTGTACAAGAACGCTTCGGGGTTCACGCCCGCGTTGAACGAATCTTGAAACCGCTCGTCTCGCCGTGGTTCGCTTTGATATTCAAACGGAGTGTCGCTGTGTCGTGGCGGAGGTATTTGCTGCGACGGATCACCAGTTCCATCCAATTGGCCAGCGGCGTTCAGCAGTGAGTTTAAATAGTCGATCCAATCGCTGTATTGATCTGACGATTCAAGTTTTTCCAGTGGCTCGCGTGCAAAATCGGCCAACTCATTGATCTCGAATTCGATCAACTTGGCGATACGGATGGTCGGCGCGTCGACCAGCGGGTGTGCGTCATTCTTGATACGCTGGCAAGATTGCAAGATCGCGTCCACCGCGACTCGATAGACGCCCAAAACCAATTCATCGGTGCTGGGCGAACAGCAAACTTCGTCCATGAATCGTTCAAGTGCGGGATGGGGAACTTTGTCTAATCCCAATGGCGGTTCACGCATCTCTGACACGCGCGTGCGAATCAATGTGACTTGTTCGGCGCACAAGTAAGCGTGATAACTGAACGCAGTTTTTAGTTCATAAATCGGTTCGGCGGTAATCCGGGCGGTAAACACTTCATGAAGTCGCTTGATCACATAGTGGATTCGTTTGAGTCGATCCACGCTAGCTTCGACACTCCAGTTTGCAGTCGTGGCCCGATCCATGGAACACAAACCGGCGAGCGAAGGGTAAATGTTCGCTTTGGATTTCATTTCACTTTCCTGATGGGCTGGCTCATTTGAACGCTACTGCGCCAGAACCGCTTCGCGATACTTGTTGACTTGCACGTGTGTGTGCCAGTCACCAGGATCGTCCAGCAGGCAACTCTCTTCGACTTGCAATGCCTCTTTTTTGCGATCCAATTGAAACAGAATCTCGGCCAACGTATCTCGATAGATCGGACTGTCCGGTTCGAAGTAGACTGCGTGCTTGGACAACACCAACGCTTCCTCCAAACTTCTATGGTTCATGGCGGCAACCCAAGCGATATTGTTGGCCATTCGCGAATCTTGTGGAAACCTAGCGGAATGTTCCTTGCCTTGCTGAAAAACTTGAGCAAAAAATTTGTCTGCGACCATGTCCATGCCGGCTTCACGCATCTTCGGCAACAACTCTTCGGCGACATTGATATCCAAGTGATCCAGTTGCATGATCTGATTCAAGCTTTCTTCGCAAGCACGAGAGTTGCCACTGTCAATCGCCGATTCCAGTGCCCACGTTTGGATCATCATGGGCAGTGTCACATTCATCGACGCGTATCGAGTGTCTTCATAAGTCTCGTTGAATGCCAACGCGAACCAATGCAGCGCCTGCTCCGAATTATCCTTAACCGTCAAATCCACGTAGTCATACGCGACGTCATACAGATCGGTTTCACTGCTCACTTCCAGAGCCGCCAGTGGCAACAAGACTTCAAGTGTATCTTTTGCCATTTTCGTTTCGCCGCGACTGGCTAACTCACTGGCGACTTCGCTCAGAAAATCGATCGACGGAGAACACAATGTCCATTGAATCAACTCTCGTGATACGTCTGCTTGTTCTTGATCACCCATTCGTTGAGCCGAAACCCATTTGGCAATCTGTGTTTTGGTTGCCCTGGCTGCGTCTTGATCGGTAAATCGCATCAGATCATTTTGGCGTCCGGCGGACTCGGACTGATCCCAGATGATGTCAAAGTACAAATTCGCTTTTGACGCTTCACCGCTGTCCGCGATTTCTACTGCTAAATCGTAAAGCGCATCGGGGTCTTGCAATGCCAACACGTTCATGCCCTTTTGCGCCAGTGCGGCTTGACCGTGGCTGGCAAAGAAATCGACGATCATTCGGTTGATTCGCACACGTGTTGGCAATCGATTGACGCCAGCCCGCGCGTAGACTTTGTCCAAGCCAACCAATTGGTCATACAACCGCTGAAAGTCCTTCGCGGGATCAAAACCACTTGGGATCCGTCCATCAAGTAGTTCGCAGAGCATCGCAAATCGTTTGTCAAACGGTTCGCTTCGGCGCAGACCCTGTAACGCTGCCATCATCATACTAAAGGTCGAATCATCCATGTTCGACAATGTTTTATTGGCGACGCACCAAGTCGCAACGAGGCTACAGCTTTTCTCCCCAGGAAAAACGGCCAGCTCAGGTATCCAACCGCGCATTGCTGTACTGGAAATGCCCAAGATCGTGTAGTCGCGTAAAGTCCGATCTTGAAACGTGTACTGAATGTTTGTCTGGCACAACGCATCGACAATTCGCCTGGCTTCCAAGGTTCGACCGACATTGTTCAAACAACGCGCCAAAGATAACAAGCGACGAATCTCAAAGCACGGCGAGTCACTGGAAAGCAAAATGCGATCTGATTTTCGTTTAGGATTGGGAAGTGCAACCGCCTGTTTTTGGTCAGCAATGGCATCATCAATCCACTGGTCCAACTCAGAATCGATCTGGTCGATGGGATAGCCCAAAGCATCGATCGCGATTTCCGGACGTGATGCGGCAATCAGCAAACTGGTGTACTCGGCAGGAAAATCCTTCAGCATGTCGGTCACTTCTTGCAGTCGGCCGTTCATCGCCAGTGCTTTCCAACGCCTACCAAACGGTCTTCGGTGAACCAGATCCGCAGCGACGTTTCGCGTCACATTTTGGGAATCAATTGGCAATTCCATTTCGCTCAATTTTTCAATCGCTTTCTGTTTCGTCGCTTGATCGCCGTGCTGGTTTGCCGCAAACAAGACATCCGTCCAATGCATCACCTGGGACGCTGAATTGGGTTCCGCGTCCATCGCAGCCTGCTCGCTTTCGCGTATGAATTCTGGCCAACGACCATTCATCATTTGAGCCATCCGTGCCAACGGAGCATGGACACTCCTTTTCGCTTCGGTGATCGCATCGTCGTGTCGCCCCAACACGGTCAGAACAGAAACCCGCGCCAATTCACGTTCGCCGGGCGCCCAATCTTTGGCTGACTTGGGTAACAAAGCAGTGTCTTCGATTTCGAGGCCCAATTTTTGCATCATGCGAATACGGC
>CAZZDZ010000414.1:0-5574 GCA_964652675.1 uncultured Pirellulaceae bacterium | reverse complement strand
GCCGCCAGGATTGATGATGAAAAACAACCTTGAAACAAAGCCACTCAGCCGTCGCGATTTTGTACGCGGTAACACGCTGATTTTGGGAACTGCGACTGCGATGAATCTCGCGCCTATCTGGGCCGACGAGGCGGAAACGGCAACCAGTCCCAGTGGCGCACAGCAGGTGTTGCAAATCGGCATGGTCACCGACCTTCACTATGCGGACAAACCAAGCGCGGGATCGAGACACTATCGTGAGACGCTCTCGAAACTGAACGAAGCGGCTTCCGAACTTCAGATCGCCAAGCCGGATTTTCTTGTCGAGCTTGGGGATTTGGTCGACCGTGCTGACAGCGTTGAAACCGAGCTGAGATACCTAAAGACGGTCAACAAACAGTTTGCCGTTATTTGTAAAGATCGACATTATGTACTGGGCAACCATTGTGTTGACACGCTGAAGAAAGAGGAGTTTCTCGATACGGTCGGTCAACCAAAGTCTTTCTACTCGTTTGACCGTGGCGGGTTTCATTTCGTTGTGCTGGATGCATGCTTTCGTGCCGACGGAGAACCGTATGGTCGAAAGAACTTCCAGTGGACCGACGCCAATATTCCCGCGGCGGAGATTGATTGGCTGCGTTCAGATTTGAAAGCTTCAAAAAAACCAACCATCGTGTTTGCTCACCAACGGCTGGACATCAGCACCAACCACGGTGTCAAGAACAGTGCTGATGTCCGTAATGTTCTGGAATCATCAGGCAGCGTGCTGGCTGTATTCCAAGGGCACAGTCACAAGAACGATCTCAAGGAGATCAATGGCATTCACTATTGCACTCTGGTCGCAATGGTCGAAGGCACTGGCGCAGAAAACAGCGGCTACTCATTGATGACGCTCTTTTCTGATCGAACGATCATCGTCAAAGGGTTCCGCAAGCAGGAGAACTATCGTTGGCCAAGAACATCCTGATAGCCCTCGTCAGTGAAGATGACAAGAGAAGCGGAAGAAATTTGGCAGGAAAATGGGGGCAGGAAAATGACAGGCTATGAGATTTTCCTGCCCCCATTTTCCTGCCAAACTCAAGTCACCTTTCCCTGAACAGTTCTGGTCTCGACCGCCAGTACAGCGAATCGCTTGGTCGACGCGCAAACGCCACAAAAGCATGGGTTCTAAGCATTCCAATGGCAGCGAAAAAGACGGGAATTGAATGCTGAACGCATCCCACAAGAGGGATGTTGGATTCTCGGGGCATTTTTTAACAGTCAATTTTGGTTTTGCTTGTCCGGCAGATAGGATGGTGCTGTGGCTGTGCGGTTCGCATTCCTCGCCGACCAGCCAATTCGTTCTGTGAAAGGCACTCCCGTTGACAAGAAAAAATCGTATGCCGCGCACCGCTCTGACGTGTCACGCATGTGGGCTTGGCCTGTTGATCGCGTTTTGGATTTCCATTCTCGCTGCACCGCTGTCCGGGCAAGAAACGGTTGATCCTGCGCTGCAAGCGTACTACTCCGCAAATGCGGTTTACAACCGAAAACAGTATTTGCTCGCGATACCAATCTACAACGATTTCTTGGCCAAGCACCCCAAGCACGAGAAATACCAACTCGCTCGCTACGGCTTGGGAATGTGCCAGTTTGCGACCAAACAGTACGACAAAGCAATCAGTCAGTTTGCGGCGCTAGTCGAAGAAAAAAACCTGGACCCAAAGATATCCTTTGATCGCCTGGTGTTGCTTCACGCTCAATGTTTGCTTTTCACGAATCGAAACGATGAAGCATTGAAGCGGCTCCTTGGGTCGGTCGATGGTCTCAAGCCAGGGGTGTATCGCAAAGGAGTTTTGGCGGCGATCAGCGATCTCTATTTTGCCAAGAGTGATTGGCCCAACACGATCTCTTGGGCTGCCAAGCTACGCGACGCGAAACCAACACCGGCGCAATCGATCCGTGCCGGATACCAAGTGGGCTATGCACTCTACAAACAAAATAAAATCCCCGACGCGATCGCGATTCTAGACAAGGCAAAGGCCGAAGCCACCGCGTCAAAAAATGAAGCTTGGACAACACGGCTTGGCCAGTTGCTTGGCGAATGCCACATATCAAATCAAGATCTAGACAAGGCAGAGGCTTCACTGCAGGCCACTCTTTCTCAGTTGAAAGGTCCCGCCGCAGTCGATGCACGCTATCGCTTGGCCACGATCAAGTACTCGCGAAAACAGTGGGCAGAATCGCAAAAGGACTACGAGAGTTTTCTGCAAAACAGTGACGACAAAGCAAACAAGAGTCCGCGCAACCGCGAAGCAAGTTTCCGTGTTGGCCGTTGCCTGATGGAACAAGCCCAATACGCCCAAGCCCGTCAGGCTTTTCAAAAACTGACGCAGGCCAATGATGAAATCGCGGCCCAAGCGACACTCTGGCACGGCCGCGCTTTCTCTCGCGACAACGGTGACCCCAAACGCCACGAAAGGACAGCCGAAGTCCTTCAGCAGGCCGCCAGCAAACCGTGGTACAAGACAGGCTTCCCCAATTCACAGCAAACGATCGTTGCCGACATCGATTTCGAACACGCCAATGCCTTGATGCTTCAGTCGTCACCCAATTGGGATGCGGCATACAAGTTGCTTCAGCGCATCCAGCAACGACGCAAAGATTATCGGCACATGGCGGAAGTGTTAAGCCAGCAGGCCATTTGTCTTCATAAGCAGGGCGACTTCGCTCAAAGCTCGCGAGCAACGACAGCGTTTCTTAAAAACCACTCCGGCGATGCGTTGGTCGGCGACGTGCAGTTTTTGCATGCAGAAAATCTGTTCCTGATGAAAAAGCAGAAGGAAGCGGATGCCGAGTTTCGTAAATTTGCCACCACCCACAAAGAACACAAAAAGCGGTGGGCGGCTGTATTTCGCATTTCACAAATACTGCACGATCAAGAAAAGTGGGCCGAATCGAATAAGATTGCAACGACGTTGCTGGAGAAGAACGTGACCGGTGGTTCGTTTTCGTCAATCTCATTTTTAGTGGGCGAAAACTACTTTCGACTTGGCAAGTGGTCCGACGCGATTGGCCACTTCCAGACGTTCCTGGCATCACACACTAAAGCACCAAACGGCCCAGTCAAAGCACCATACGTCGATTCGGCTCTTTTGCAATTAGGGATTTGTTTTTCGCGCACCGACAAGAAAGAAGAGGCGATTCGCCAACTTGCACTGCTTCAAAAACTCTACTCCGTCGAGACACCCCATCTGCCACTCGCACTGGCCGAGCAAGGCAAATTGAACTACGAACTTGATCGGTTGGGTCAGGCGCGATCGTCGCTGGAGACGTTTATCAAGTATCGCGGCGACAAGAAACAGACGCTGTTCAACAACAACGCAGCGACCCAGTTGGGGCGAGTGCATTATTACTTGGGCTGGATTGATGCGGCTGCCGAACAACATGCCAAAGCCGCAGCGAATTTCGGGCTCGCTGCGACTCATAGCCGTGGGCGACAGGGCAAAACCGGAAGCGCTTTAGAAGCCGACGCGCTGCTGCAACAAGGCATCGCGCTGGTCAACGCCAAGGATTTCGCGCAGGCGGCGAACCACTTGCAGTCGATGACGACCAAACACAAAAAGCATCCGCAGATTGGGCTTATCAAGTATTACGCCGGACTAGCGAATGCTCGCAGCAAAAAATGGGCACCGGCTGCTTCCTACTTTCAACAAGTTGTCAAATCACATTCCAACGAAGACTTCGCTGACAAAGCCTTGTACGAATGGGCATGGTGCGAACGAGAGCAAAAACGCACCGCACAGGCTACCGAACGATACGAATTGCTTTTGACAAAGTACCCCAAAAGCACTTTGGTCAGCAAAGTTCAGTCGGAGCTTGCCGACTTGAATCTGGATGTTGGAGCGCAAAAGAAGGTCATTGCGAGACTCACCAAGACGATCACGACGGTGCAGGATCCAAAACTCAAGTTTGAATTGCGCTACCAACTTGCCAGTGCCTACTTCAAGACAAAGGACTTCGAGAAAAGCGCGCCGCTGTTTGAGGAATTGATTCCCGATGCAAAGCAGTCCGAACTTCAGCCATCCATCTTGTTTCAAGCCGGCGAATCGCGACTCGCCCTGACCGAGACCATCGCGGCTCGCGACCATTACCAGGCCGCGTCTCAGATTCCAAAGGTCCCCGCGTCGCTTACGGAATCGATTTTGCTACGGCTTGGCGAAACGCAAAACATTACCGGCCAGCATCCGCAAGCACAGGCAAACTACCAACGATTCCTTCAAACGTTCCGCGAAAGTCAGTGGACCCGCAACGCACAATATGGCCTCGCGTATTCCTTAGAGAAACAACAACAGTACCAGAAAGCGATTGGTGAATACGCCAAACTTTTGCCAACCGCAGCCAATGCGTCAGTGAAAATGGACAAGTGGCTTGTGCAAGGGCGTTACCAAATTGGCGAGTGCTATTTCAATCTCCAGCAGTACGATAAAGCGATCGTCGAATTCGCCAGTGTTGACGCGAGTGCTCGAGGTTATCCTGAGTGGCAGGCCAAATCTGTGCTCGAAATGGGACGGGTTTTATTGTCCCAAAACAAAAAGTCTGACGCTGCCGATCGCATGAAAGAAGTGATGCAACGATTTCCCAAAACCAAGGCCGCGGGGGTTGCCCAAAAGTATCTAGATGAAATTCGCTCCGGAGGCTGAGAGCTTGAACACAACGAAAACACATTTGACAGGGAGCGGTTCTGCGATGCGCCAAGTCGTCACAAGCCGATGGCGGACCGCAGTTGTCCTTGCGATTACCTTGCTGTTCATGCTGGTCTTTTGCGATCAAGCTTACGCGGCAGATGTCGGCGATGACGCGGGCATCGAAAAAGAAACCATGTTTTCCTTGATCCAAAAGGGCGGGAAAATCATGTACCCGCTGGCCTTGGGATCAATCATTGCATTGGCGTTGGGTTTTGAAAGGTTCATTGCACTGCGCAAGGAACGGATCTTGCCCGATGGGTTTCTCGATGGCCTGATGCAGGCGTGGAATTCCGATCCGACCGGCCAGGACGCCATCAGGTACTGCGAAGAATCCGGTGGCACATCCGGGCATATTTTCAAAGCCGGAATTCGTCGCGCGAACATGGGCCCCGAAGTCGTTGAAAGAACGATCGAAGACGTCGGTTCGCGCGAAGCGGATAAGATGAAACGGAGTCTGCGGCCGATATCGATCGTTGCCACCATTTCTCCGCTGCTTGGTCTGCTGGGAACCGTCTACGGGATGATTGACGCTTTTCAGAAAACATCGTCCAGCGGCGGAACGGCAAAGACCGCGATGTTGGCGACTGGTATTTACGAAGCCCTCGTGACGACAGCAGCCGGTTTGACGATCGCCATTCCCGTCTTGTTGCTGTACCAGTTTTTGCTCGGACGAGTCGACAATATGATCGACGAAATCGACGAGGCGGCTACCGAATTCATTCACGTCTACACCGAATCTCATCCAGGACCAGGATCTAGGCCAGAACCTGCACCAGAAACTAGGCCTGGGCCAACGGCTCCATCGCAGCCACCTGCGAAGAAAAAGAAGTCGAAAGCGAAACAAAAATCGCCGCCCGCACAAGCTTCT
>CAZZDZ010000413.1:0-5586 GCA_964652675.1 uncultured Pirellulaceae bacterium | reverse complement strand
CGCTTCCACGACAAAAGACGAACTTGTCAAAGCGTGCCAGTCATGCGTGCCCCAAAAATCAAATCCGGCAACAAATCCGACAACAACGATCTCAATCGCCTCGCGCGGAAATGGACTGCGGTTCAGCGCGAACGATGGTCCCAATCGGGATCAAGTAATGATGCACTCGCAAGTCACAAACTACTTTGGGCCAATCAAAGTGCAATCGTCTTATCTAAAACGAATCGCCGACTCATGGCCCTACCAAAACATTCAACTTTACTACCAAAACGCCAGCTCGCCGATCGTTCTGAGTTCACCAGAATCGGACGCCAATTTGATCGCTCTGATCATGCCCGTCGTTTTATAAAGAAAAAGCAAACCGAGAGACAAATGATTCAACAAGCACATTCCATGACAGATCCAGTCGTCGCAGGACAACTGACCTTTAACTTTGATCACGCCAACAACTTGTTCGATTTCTTGGATCGATGGAGTCACGATGCAGGGTTTGAACCAAACCCTGCTGCTCAGCCAACCGACCATGAACCTGGCTCTCCAGAGAAAGTCGAAGTGTTGGCACAACGGTTACTCAATAACGAAGCCCTTTGGCATGAAGACGATCGCTGGATCTCACCCCAGCCCCAACGCTTGATGGAACTCATGACACCATCCGATCAATTCAGCGACTGAAGAATCTTTTGCTTGTTTCTCCAACAAGCACCCGCCATTTTGCTTCCTGTTAGCAACTCTCGAAACTGAACCGCGTCTCCACCAAGATGCCATCTAACAAAGGAGCAGTTAGATGAAAATTCAGTATCGCGTTCTCGGCAAACCTCGTCGCCAACGCATTCGCCGAATCGCTCGGTCCGCTTGGATCGACACCGATGCTGACCCCAGCGAAGCAGAGCGAATGGCCCAGTGGCGAATCCAAGATCAGATGTATGGCGTTATCTCGTCGCTGATGATCAGCATCGCCATCAAGCTGGCAATCGCATTGATTCGCCATTGGTTGTCGCAATCCGTTGGCGTTCCCCCCGAAGACTTTCAGTACGGCGAACCCGGCTGCGATTGCAGCATCCGGAGTCCCGATTCCAACCTCAAAGGAGACTCCGTTGAATAACTTGTCCACCGGATCCAAGCAACCATGGAGTGCGATCCCACTTAACAGCAGTGCACAATTTCTGTTTGGAATTTTGATCATCTTTGTCGCTACCAAACTCTGGTGGACGGGATGGTTTTCATTCCACCTGATGAACGCCACCGGCATGTCAGCGGCGGGACCCGAATCAGTCAACAGTCCGCTCAGTCTGATTCCAATCGTATTGGACAGTGTTTGTCTGGTCGGTGTGCTTGGGTTTTCCTTTCTTTCGTTCATTCGCCAGGCCGTCGGACCGATTCTGTCCGCCGCATCAACCGCGATGCGTCACTGGATGGTCGTGCTGCCCAAAGCAGTCGGGCTCCAAAACCAAGTCGTTGATTCGGGCCCCGAAGAACAAACAGGCGAACGAACAACCGACGACGCAAAACACCTGATCACCAGGCGTCAGATCGATCCAGCCAAACTGAAATTGATCTTGGAAGATTTCAAGCAACGAATCGCGTCACTGGAAAAGATCCACCCCGAAGTCTTACCGCCAGAACCGCCAACGATCGAATCGCTACTACGCGAAGTCCGCGACCTGAAACAAAAGCTTGGCGATACACCGAACGAACAAATTCAGGACAACGAAGGGCAACAACAATGACCATCGATATTTTCACTGACGGTGTTTCCACTGAACGTTCAGACCGCGATCAAACACCCAACATTGCAAGAAAACCAGCCTCCGCAAAATGGCTGCGCATCCTTGTGATCGTATTTATTGGATACATCGCATTCACATCGTTACGTACGCGGCCGATTCCACCGGCTCCCAATCCTATCGACGCAAAAGGTTTTCGAGTCCTGATCGTCGAAGAAACCGAGCGGCGAGCTGAACTTTCCCAAGGGCAACATCTCGCGATGTTCTCGATCGACGTTCGCAAGTGGTTGGATGACAACTGCGTGAAAGACAACGATCAACCGGCGCGCCTGATCATCGATTCAGAAACAGACCTACGTCCGTACGGAGAAACTTGGGTTGAAATGCGCCAATACGCAACGCCGCCTTATCCCTGCATTGTCGTCAGCAATCCACCCGACGTCGTTCGTCATGACATTCGACGTGACATCGACCCACAGCGATTGATCGAAATGCTCAAACAAGCAAAGTCCAAGTCGCGCAACACACAACCAAACAATGTTCCCCAAGGAGATCAGCGATGAATCGTTTCAGAAGTGATTTGGCGGGATCGATAATCATCGACGACACCAATTTCCAGCAGTTTGCTGGTGACGGATCGGTAAGAGGACATGCAATGAGCCGTGGCTACACGCCGCGTGACTACGTCAGCAATCCCTTCGGATCCTACGCACAACCATTCAGCAATCGTGATCTAATCCCGCGCGATCAATGGGCCGAACGAATCGAAGAACAAGAACGCAACGGGGCGACACTCGCGCATCTGCACGACCACTACAAGCTGCCGATTCTAGATCAAAACGGATATGGCTATTGCTGGTGCTACGGGACTGTCAAAGCCGCGATGCTCGCTCGTGCGGTCGCTGGCCTGCCCACCGTCTATCTGTCGGCCTCCAGTTTGGCTGCCAAAATCAAAAACTATCGCAACGAAGGTGGCTGGGCGGGGCAAGCCGTCCAAGGCTGGAAAAAGTACGGATGCTCAACAATCGAATTCTGGCCCGAAGCCGACGTGGATCCCAAGTACGACACACCTGCACAACGCGAAAACGCCAAGCGGCACAGTCTTTTGGAATGGACCGAACTGCCCGAGCAATCGTTTGATGCGCTTGTCACCTCATTGCTCTTGGGAATGCCAACCACCATGGCGTTGATGTGGTGGGGGCACCTGGTTTGTGGGCTGCGGCCGGTCGTGTTGGGACGAAACGATTTCGGCGTCGAAATCGTCAACTCCTGGCGCGAATCATGGGGCAACGGCGGCAAAGCCGTGCTGCGCGAATCCAAAGCGACCCCGCACGAAGCGATCGCTGTGCGCTCCGTCAGCGCCTCCAGATAAAGCCATCTCGTCATCTTCATAACACCGTAAAAATCAAACCCCAATCGCTTCAACACCGAAAAGAACATGTGTACCAACTCTCAATGCCAATTCAATCGAAAAGCTTCGCAGCGGCATCGATCAAACGTCCAAGTGACCGTGCTTGGAATCGTGCTTTTTGCGATCGTCATTTTCTATACAACCTACGTTCTGCTACAGCCACCAAGCGTCGACAAAGCAGCCCAACCAACGTTTGGTCAATTCAAACGTCCAAACGCGGTATCGCCCCAGAACGTCTTTCATCAGAACGAAATTGGCGACGACTCTGGCGGGTTGTCGACCGGTCCGGGATACGTCATCCAATGGTCCGACGCAAAAGATCGAACTCTAAACACGTCATCACAGGCGCACAGCGCAACCGCGCTGCAGGTCCTTGACGCCACCCTGGCACGGATGCAGTTCCTACAAAGCACGCTACAGGCAAGCGACAAAAACGCTCGCGCGCTGTGGCATGTCCTGCAAGCGCGTGACATGCTATCTGGAACCCCAGTCCCGCAAAAGACAACGTTGTCGCAACCCAGTCGACCGACTGTTCTCCTACCGCCCCATTCGGTAGGCAAAGAGCAATGAAAATCCTGGTCATCGACGACGACGAATGTGACCAACTACTGCTCTCACGTTGGCTTGATGCTCATGAAGTCGATGTAGTCGACTCCATTGCCGCAGCAGCCATGCAAGCGTCCAGAGTTCGCTACGACATCGTCATTTGCGATGTGACCATGCCCGAGATTAACGGTCTGCGGCCCGTCGACATTATCGAATTCTGTAAACGCATCCAAGGTGCTCAACTGGTTGCGGTCAGCAACGTTGGAAATGCCGACGCGGCAAAATCACAAAGCGACGTCTGTCAGATCGTCAACAATCGTCGCATCAAAGATCCCCAAGCGCTCGTTATCGAACTGCTAAACGACGTCGAAGAAATGCAGCGCAAAATGAGGGAAAGCTAAGTGGATTGGACAACTTTAGAACGCTACCAAACCTTTGGATTCGCTCTCGTCAAGCTCGACGGTGACGGATTGATTGTCAATTGCACCACCGCCTTTGCCTCCATCCTGGGTCGTGATCGCCACGACACGATTGGACTGACGGTTGTGCAGCTGACGGCACCCGAGTACCGCCAACGAGCGCGCGAACGAATAAAGGTCGCCAAGGAAGGCAAGCATGATCGGTTTGCCACCGACAAGGAATATCTATTGCCCAATGGACAACACGTTCATTGTCTGCTGGAAACAGTCCACGTCGACAAAGATCACGTTTTGTCTGCGATCAGCAAATACAGTGACAGCATCAAAAGCGGCGAACTGGATATGGCGCGTCGCCAGCGTGACGAGTTCGCAAAGAAATTAGACGATGTACACGAAAAGATGTACTCGCTCATGATCGCGGTCGCGCAACGAAACAACGCAATCGATGTCAATTTGATCAACGGTGGTCAAAACAATATTGGCAAAAACAAAATCAATGGAGATCAAAATCAATCATGAGTGACACACCCAATATCAACATCGGCGGTATCACTGGCGGTCAGAACAACATCGGCAAAAACGAAATCGCGGGAAACCAAATCCAAAACAATCTTCCGCCTAAACACGTTACCGAAACGATGAATGTGATCGCCAAAATCGACGCAGCAATCAGCAAGACAAACCCGGACCTGGCCAAAAACTGTTTGCCCGAACTAACGCGACTTGCAAAAGCACCAGCATCAGAGCAGCAACAAAACCTCAGTCGCATCGAAACGCTCTGCAAGTCACTTCGCCCCCACGCCGAATTGATCTGGACAACGATCGCCACTTTCGGACGTGGTGCCCTGGAATCAATCGCTAAAACCAATCCCGTCATCAACGGGATTTGGGAAGTCTGTAAACACCACAGCGAAAAATAGAAAACTTGAAATTGATCCATTCGAAACTGATTTCAACCATCATCACAAACCGCAATCTGCGTCCAAAGATCGCCGTGTAACCAAACATTGAAAATTGGATTTCCTCTGGTCTGTTTCACCTATCGCTGTTGATCCAACAACAGCTCTTCCCATGCGACGCAAACCAAGGAACAAAACATGCTTGTACTGACCCGCAGACGAGGCGATTCGATTCTGATCGGCGACCAAGTCCGCATTGTCATCACCGACGTTTCACGCGGCCGAGTCCAGATTGGATTCGAGGCTCCTGATGACGTCATGGTTTATCGTGGCGAACTGTTTGAATCGATGCAGAAGCAAACAGTTGCAAACTGCGTCGGACAAGACTGTTACGTCCGCGCTCGTAAACGCCCCGACACGCTTGCCGCAACGATCACCAAAGCGTACTTCGACAAAGACCGCGCCTACGTCGACGTCGAACTAATCAACGGCATCAAACGTCACCGTGTCCCGCTAGCCGAAGTCCAATTGATCACCAGCGAAGCCGCCCAGTAACAAACCTCAGAATACAAAAGACAAAAGACAAA
>CAZZDZ010000412.1:2738-5588 GCA_964652675.1 uncultured Pirellulaceae bacterium | reverse complement strand
TCGATTCATCCAGGAGCGTTTCCAACAGTAAATCGTTGCCGCCAGGTAATTCGGCGAGCAGCAGAACGCTATGGTGACGCACGTCACGGATTTCATCCTTTAAAGCCTTTCGCAGATACTGCAAGCCATCATCACCCCACTCTTTGAAACCTTCCAACAAGTCACGGTCTGGGCTCATCGTTACACGGTCGTCTTCGTAGTCCTTTACCTTCGCAAGTTTTGCGATTAGCGCCGCCGTATCTAACTCCTTTGCCGCTGGTGGTTGCGAATAAATCGGGTTGCCAATCGCCGGTATTAAAAACGCAATGGTCACAAAACGCAGATGCATCATTTCACCCCTTAATCCAGTAACGTAAAAAATGTCGTCGGTCCGCTAAACTACTTCTTTTTCTTTGGTTTCTTGGCGGGAGTATCCACGCCGGGCAATGGGAAGATCTTTGACGGGGTTCGTGATTCTTCCATCATCTTGGCCAACTTGGATACGGTATCGGGATTCTCGCTGGCGACGTTTTTTTGTTCGCCGATGTCCGTTGCGATGTTATACAACTCGATTTCCAAGTTGCCTTTGGACATGTTTTGACGCACTGCTTTCCAGTCGCCGACCCGTATGGTTTGTTGGCCGCCGTAGCTTGGGAATTCGCGATACAAATACGGACGCGGTTGCTGCTGTTTTCCCATCAGCGTTGGGACCAGCGAAATGCCATCACACTCTTTGGGAACGGTGTCGTCCGCGCCGATCACTTGCATGAACGTTGGCATCCAGTCCTCGAATCCGCTGACGCGGTCATTTTCGCTACCCGGTTCGACTTTTCCTGGCCAACGAACCAAAGTCGGAACTCGCACCCCGCCTTCGTAGAGCGATCCTTTTAAGCCGCGTAGTTCGCCAACACTTTGAAAGAACGTATAGTCGACTTCCTGTTCCAAGTGCGTTGTGCCGTTGTCGCTACTGAAAACAACCAGTGTGTTGTCGGACAGATGTAGTTCATCAAGCAAGTTCAAGATGTTTCCAATGTAGCGGTCCAGTCGCGTGATCATCGCCGCGTAAGCTGCGCGGGGAGTGAAGTGGGGTGTGTAGCCGTAGCCTTTTCCACGCGTAAAGGGAGGATCTTTCCATCCCAAATCCAAGTACGGTTTCAGTTCTTCGTCGGGAACATGCAGTGCAACGTGTGGGATCACGCTTGGGTAGTACAAAAAGAACGGTTTGTCTTTGTTGTCACGAATAAAATCTAGCGCCGCCGCGTTGATGCGATCCGGTGCGTAGTCTTGGCCTTTGAAAATGTCGTAACTGCGCGGGTCACTTTTGTCGGCGTCTTTTGCCAGTGATGCGTGGCCGGGAACAGGCGGGTCGTTCTGCAACGTGATGTGTGAATTGTCGTCCCATAAGTAAGACGGATAGTAACTGTGCGCGTGTGCTTGGCAGTTGTAACCAAAGAAGCGATTCACCCCTTGCTTTAACGGTTCGCCTTCGGATCCCGGTCCGCCTAAGCCCCACTTTCCAAAAGCACCGGTAACGTACCCTTGAGCTTGCATCAATTCGCCAATCGTGATTTCGTCCTTGGGGATCGGCTGCTGGCCTTCGGGGGGAGTTGATTTGTTGCTGCGAACGAACGCGTGACCCGGATGTTTGCCCGTCATCAAAACGCAACGCGATGGGGCGCAGACGGCGTTGCCGCAATAGTGCTGCGTCAATCGCATGCCTTGTTTTGCAAACGCGTCCAAGTTGGGTGTCTTGATCAGTTTCTGGCCAAACGATCCCAGTTCCCGATATCCCAAATCGTCTGCCAGGATAAACACGATGTTCGGTTGCTTCTGGGCAAATGCCGAACCAGAAAACGAAACACAAAAAGCGGTCAACGCGATCCATGCAGAAAACACTCGCAACAACATGACAGTCTCGGTGGGCTATGACTTGGGGAGAATTCGGACTCGCCGGAGCCCGCGTTGGAGCATCATGATACTACAACGATACCCACCACGCCTGGTTTGTTGTCATGTAACCAGAGCGAGCTGTTTTCAGGGAGCAATCGCAAGAAGTCTGGTCATTGAGTTCAGGCAAGAAAAAACCTGAACCGATAGGGTTCAGGTTAGCTCATTTCAGAGGAATTCTGATAGCGTGGCTTAGTTGCCGATGGAATCAGGGTTTTCCATCAACACCCAGTTACCCGAATGGTTCGCAGCGATGTAGTTGCCCGCTGGAAGCATTAGTTGGAAATGGCCTGGCCGCCCATTGATTAGAAAACGGAAGTCCCATGCGTCGGAAACAGTACTGGACAATTCAACGGGATTCTCGGGCGTCACCGTGTAAGTGATACCGTTTAGAAGAACTTGTGCTGGTCCATGTCCTTGTGCGGCATGCGAGATGACAAGTTTGTTTTCGGTTGCCGTAAATGCAGCCTTGGGCTCCTTGGCAGCCGAGTCGCTCAGCTCTTCTGCTTGCGGTTCTTCTGCACCTGAGCTTGGCTCGGGAAAGACTTCTGTTGGCGGTGGGATGTCTGATGGCTCGTCAGTAGCGACTGTGTTGTCTGCAGCGGTTTGATCGAACGGATCCATAGACCACCTGGGAAAGGTGGCTGGTTTTTCAACTGTGATTGGATCGGGAACCGCAACTGGCTCTGGAACCGTGACCGGCGGCTCTGGAACCGTTTTTGGTTCTGCGGCAACAACGGTTTCTGGGGAGACAACCGGCTCAGTTACGGCAACGGGCTCTGGTGTTTCAACAGGTTCCGTTACGCTAACGGACTCAGTTGCGGTAGCAGGCTCTTGTGTTTCAACAGGCTCAGTTACGGCAATCGACTCTTGCATTTCGACAGGCTCAGTTACGGTGACAGGCTCCGTTACGGTAACAGGCTC
>CAZZDZ010000412.1:0-2638 GCA_964652675.1 uncultured Pirellulaceae bacterium | reverse complement strand
ACAGGCTCCGTTACGGTAACAGGCTCTTGCGTTTCAACTGGCTCTGGCGATGCAACCGGCTCAGTTGCGTCGACTGGCTCATAGGTGGTCGTCGGCTCGGGCGTTGCAACCGTTTCAGGTGTGGTTGGAGCAACAGCAGCTTTCTTGACGCTGTTAGTCATAGCGGCGTTACGAGCTTTGTTTTTTCGTGCCAGTTCCTGCAGTCGCAATGTGTTTGGCGAAACACGAGCTGGTTTGACAGGATGCGAAACCTGAGAAACTTTCAATGTCGGCGCGGCTTGTTTGACAGAGTCCGAGGTCTCTACCTGGCGTGACGTGAAAAGACAGAATCCGACAACACTCCAAGTGCAAAGCAAGAGGCCAAGAACAAGGACTTTGACGGGGCGGTCGGCTGGCGTTTGATTGGACATGTTTCTTGAAAAACCCGATCGTTTCAAAGAATGGCGTAGAAATTGGCGCCGACTGATATCTGCCCTGTGCGATCAATTCAGCGACGATATGAAACTCTAGGCCACGATTAAGGCGACGCCGAAAAAAAGTATTTTCTTCCAGTAACTCACTCACTGTGACCTAAATCTATGTAGCAAAACCTCCCCTCTGTACATCGTGACACCGTGCCGTATGTCAAACATCAAGTCATCGCATCTTTCCAACGGGCTTGTTGTTCTCAGTGAGCACATGCCACAGGCGCATGGCGTGGCGATATCGACTCTGGTTGATGCGTCTCCTCAGCACGAGACTCCCGAACAAAGCGGGTTGGCCCACCTATGTGAACACGCATTCTTTCTGGGCACGAAAACGCGAGACGAACAAGTCTTTGCAGCACTGATTGATTCCGCTGGTGGGCAACTGGGTGGATTCACCGCGCGTGATTACACCTGCCTACACGCCACGATCTCGTCAGACTATGTGACCTACGCGATCGATTTGCTTGGGGAAATGCTGACAAATTCGGAGTACACCGAAGAACGATTGCAGACGGAAATCGGTGTTATCGGGCACGAAATCGATGCACACGAAGACACAACGGGCACGTGGCTGGACAGCAAGCTGAAACAGGCAATGTGGCCAGACGATCCGTTGGCCCGGTCCATCTTGGGAACGAAGGATTCCTTGGCGAGTTTTTCAAAAGATGACGTGCAAGGGTTCGTCAAATCGCAATACACACCTGATCGGATCGTGATCGCCGCCGCAGGGCAGGTCGACCACGATGATTTTGTCGAACAAGTCTACGATTCGATGTGGCAGTTAGAAGGCACAGATTGCCGAACCGACGAAGAAACAATCGCCACGCCGCAAGGTGGTGTCGTTGTCCAGCAACGCGAACAACGCCTGGCTAACGTGTCGGTCATGGTGCCGTCACCCGTATACAGCGATGAAGATCGATACAGTTTGCACGTCCTGGTTTCGCTGCTGGGCGGTGGAATGAGTTCGCGGCTGTATTCGGAGATTCGAGAAAAATTGGGGCTGGCCTACTCCGTCAGCGCCTGCTGGAACGCTTACGGCCGTGGCGGCGTGATCAATATTGAACTCGCGACCAGCCCCGACTCGGTGATGCCAGCGATTATGGGCGTATTCAACCAATTGGCTGCTCTAGCATTTGATGCCGAATCGATCACCGACGAAGAACTTTGGAAAGCGAAAATGCAGGTCAAAGGCCAAGCTTTCCTCGCAAGCGATTCCATTCAGACACGGGTCAGTCGGTTGGCCACCCAACAACTGTACTTTGATGCTCCGATCCCCCTTGAAGACCTATTGAGGGACATCGAAGCGGTAGAGATGGACTCGGTTCGCCGTGTCGCGCACCGTGTTTTCTCTAGCGGCTTGTCTGCATCATCTGTTGGTGTTGCCGGTTTAGTGGACGCAGAAGAGGCGGTTTATTCGGGTGTTGCGGATCTGAGGAGCTGTTTCGAGCAAACAGCAAATCAAATCCCCTAATCCGCACTTTTTATCAGGCCTGGCTCCAAATCAAGTTCTACTTTTCATAGTCCCATTCATATCACCTTGGAGCCGTAACTGTGGCAATCCCAGATCATATCCGAAAAAACTGGATCGAGATCCAGAAACGTTATGAACACCCAGTCAACGCGATTGGCGTAAAGATTCCGGACAAAGATGCCAAGACTTTGAAAGTCTGGAAAGAAGAAGGTATCGACGAGTACCAAAAGAGCTAATTAGATAGCTGGTTTCGATGTTTTGTGAACATCGAAAAACAATACAAAAGCGCATGGCGGAAGTTTGGGGAAACGAGTTTTCTTTGAGCCTGATCGCACATGCGAAAGTTCAATCTCAACCCGTATAGACTTCCCGTTTGCCATGTTGCCTGAAAACCAATCTGAAGTACTCAACGACGCAGTCCGCTATGCAATTGATGGACAACGCAATTTGGCGTTGTCAGAAATCAAGAGTCTGCCAAGTGACGCAAGCGACCACGGCGTTCATATCTGGAGTGCGTGGCTAGCCAATTCCCCTAGCGAAGCGATCGAGTCATTGCAAAGTGTGCTCAGCGCTGATCCCACCAATGAAGCCGCATTGGCAGGAATGAAATGGTTGTACCACCTGAACAATTGGACTATCACCGAAGTCAGCGAGACTGAGCTGATTGCAGACGAGCCAGTCGCCGAAGCTGAGCCGGTCG
>CAZZDZ010000411.1:0-5612 GCA_964652675.1 uncultured Pirellulaceae bacterium | reverse complement strand
ACATTGTGATCATCGTCGACAAATCCGAACCCGATGTCCGAATCAATGCCGCTCGTTATGGCGAAGGCAACCGGGCTGGCAACTTGGTCATTCGATATAGTGTCGAAGACCACAACCTAGTTCAGCGTCCTGTTTCGTTAGCTTTCAGCGACAACCTCAAAGGCCCATGGACAACAATCGCCGCAGGCCTACAGAACGATGGCGAATACATCTGGCCTGGCGATCCCGAATTGCCACGAGAATTGTACTTGCGAATCGACGCAAAAGATCGAGCCGGCAATATCGGCAGTTACGTTCTGGACAAACCCATCGACGCCCGCGGCCTAGCACCACGAGCCCGCATTCGCGGATTCCGATCACTCGGAGAAAACGGTTACACATCACCACGCGACCAAACCGCCTCGCGTCCAGAAGACCAACGCTCCCCGGCTCCCAAGGCCACGTTCAAGTAGCCGCAGCTAGGGCCTGCTACTGCGGCTTCTGATTCTTTACCATGTGTGCTGACTTCGACGCACTATTGGAAAATCGATGACCGTTCTGCACGCCTTTGATCTGCTAGGCAAACCGCCTGAAAGCCTGTCCGAAAATCCGCCTGCCGTTGCTGCTGTCTTTGGTAGCGACGCGACGCTTCGATCATGGGCAATCCAAGAACTGACTCAGCAAGGCGACGTCACTCAGTTCGATGGCGAAAGCACCAAGTGGACTGACTTGCGCGACGACTTGGCTACTGCATCGTTGTTCGACATGGGCGGCAAACGTACGATTGTTGTTCGCAACGCCGACAAGTTTGTCAGCGCCTACCGGCCGGAGCTAGAAAAACATGCTGCCAAACCCGGCACCGCGAGCCGTTTCATTTTGGAACTCAGCTCGCTGGCCTCCAACACGCGACTTTACAAAGCAATCGCCAAAGACCACATGGTTGTCGCGTGCAGTAGTTCCACAGACAAGAAACTTGGTGTCACCGCAGCATCACGACGCAAGTTTCTGACCTCCTATGTCGCCAATCGCCACAAGACATCGCTGGCCGGCAACGCCGCTGACGCGCTGATCGAAATGATGGGCGAAGAAATCGGCATGCTCGATACCGAGATCGCCAAACTGGCGTTGTACTGCGACGAAGGCGAAACGATCAGCGAAGCGTTGGTGCGCGACATCGTGGCTGGTTGGCAAGGCAAAACGGTTTGGCAAATCACCGATGCGATCGCCGAAGGCAACGCCGCCGAAGCACTTCGGCAATTGGACAAACTGATGACCGGCGGACAAAAACCCATCGCCTTATTGCCACAGATCGCATGGTCGTTGCGACGATTGGGCATGGCCACCGCCGTCGTCCAACACCGCGAAGCAACTGGACGCGTCTGGCAACTCGAAGACGCCCTGTCATTAGCAGGCATCAACCGACCATCAGATCTTCAACGCGCCAAAGCACAACTAAAAGGACTCGGACGCGACCGCGCCAAACAACTACTCGCTTGGCTCTTGGACGCCGACCTTCGTCTGAAAGGAACCCACAGCCAAGACGGCCGGGACCGATTCATGCTGGAACAGTTCGTCATCAAACTGGCAAAAACATAAAACGTGCACCGGCGGCACTGTTTTGCTCCTGGCTACATCCGCGTGCTGGTGCCTTTGGTTAGTGCCATGAACGCGGATTCCAGATCCAATTCTTCTTCGGCGAATCGCTTTAGCGAAATATCATTGTCGATTAACAACTTGGGCAAATCGCTGTAGTCATCCACTTCGCTTTTGAGCACGACTCGCAAGGCATCATCGCCCGTATCGACGCCTTGGACCTTGTCGTGTTTTTCAAGCAGTTCACGGATGCGACTCATTTGGTCACGCTGGGCTGGTTGAATCACCAACACAATGTGCTCGCGTACCATCTTGATGACTTCGGTGATCTTGGCGTTCTGTTTCAGTTCACCACGATCGATGATTCCGACTTTATTACAAACGTCGGCCAGTTCGGGCAAAATGTGACTACTGACGATGATGGTTTTGCCCATCTCACCAAGCTTGCGAAGCAAGTTCCGCATTTCGATTCGTGCACGTGGGTCCAAACCCGAAAGCGGTTCATCAAGCAGCAAAACTTGTGGGTCATGCAGCATCGTGCGAGCCAAACCCAGCCGTTGGGTTTGTCCGCGTGAAAGCGTATTGGCGTAGGCGTCACGTTTGAAATCCAGGTCGACCACGTCCAACATTTCGTCGACGCGTTTCTTGCGATCCGCACCGCCGATTCGATAAGCGGCCGCAAAGAACTCCAAATACTCCACCACCGTCATATCGTCATAGACGCCAAAAAAGTCTGGCATGTACCCAACCAGACGGCGAATCTCTTTGGGTGCCGTATGAACACTGTGGTCACAGACATACGCTTCGCCCCAACTTGGTTCCAACAACGTTGCGATGATCCGCATCGTCGTTGTCTTACCCGCACCGTTGGGTCCGATGAAGCCAAACAAATCGCCTGGTTCCAAATTCAGATCGATGGCACGGATCGCGAATGCGTCACCATATTTTTTCGTTAAGTCGACGGTCTTGATCACGAAGGTTTCACGATGTTAATGGGAATAAAAATGTGTTTAGGCGCCCCAGCGAAATCTGTTTAGTTTCGATTTCGGGAAACTTCTTTGACGGGCATAATCAATCGCAACATCGGCACAACATTACCACTGGGAAAAATCGGTGTGGCATTTTCTTCCTGGCTGTTGGTCAGCCCTAGTCGCGTCATTGGCTGTTTTAATCGGCCCACTAGCATGCAGCGATCATCCGAAAGCAAATGGCTCAGGTCCAAAAATGACAGCGGGTTATTTTTCAGCGATGTGTAACGGGTTCCCCCCACCGCATTATGAAACATCAACATTTCGGCGACCCGCTTCGGAGACCCAAAATCGCCCGGTTCCCAACTCTCGCTCTTGGTCGATTCTTTTCCCAGGCTATCTTGCCGCGAAAGCTGCCAACGGAAATTCTTTTGGCGCACTTTTTGGATATTGCGAATCTTGCCACCAGCAGGAAAACGCGTGGGCAAGATATAAACCCAGTTTCGGTAAATCAGCATTGCATCAAGCAAATCCACGTTCAACGGATTGACCAACTCGCCGCGCAGCTCGTCACTGCCGCGTGTTTTGTTCATCGAAGGAACGCTTTCCAAATTCGGTTTAAACGTCACCCAGGTCGCTAGCGATTTACTGCTGCGAGGGGCAATCGCCAAACCCTGAATACTTGCATGCAACTTCTCTTGATCGTCGGCAGTAACACGATAACTACCCAGACTGGCGTCTTCGCCTGCGATCTGAATTCCACCAAAAGACGGACCAGGATTGCCAAACGGCGCGTTGCGAACCTCTGTGATCTCGGACACAGCCGCGCTGAGTTTTTCGCTGGCATCCACCGACACGTCAAACTGATTGGCGTGGTGTGAAAACACGTAATTCCATGAAAAGCCTCGCCCACGTTGTTCGATCGCATCAATGTCGAAAACTTCGATTCGGTTGCACCGCAATAAATCGTTTGGCGAATCCGGTTGAACTTTCGATTCCACTGACGCACTGGTTCCGGCACTGCCAACCGCTGGCAAAGGCGTCGCTTGCCAAGCCAAGATTGCGGACAACCCCAATACCACAATTGGAAACGTCAGCCACCCAAGTAGCGGTTTTCCAAACACACGATTGATCAACAAATAGTCCAGCGGGCCAATCAAAGCGATCAGACCCATCAAGATTAATGAGAGAATCGAAAAACCAAACCGACGGCTAACATTAAACTGATCTAACGTTCCGCGTGTTTGGCCAGCCAAATCGTCAAAGGCAGTCGACCGACGAATATTTTGCTTTTTGTTGTCAAGCGAAATCACTTTTCCCAGCACTTGTTCAAGCAAGCTCATTCGCTCGGGCCATTGAGCAAACGATTCAACATCCAAATCAGCCGTGATCACGGTGACTCTTCCCAATCCCGAAACGTACTCCGCCGCAAACGGAGTGCTCACGCGTCTAGCGGTTCGGCCCATGATCAGAACTTTGCCAGCTCCCTTAGGCAAACGGATACCAGAAAAATTACTCAGACGTGTTTGAGTCGACGTGTAGGTCTCAAACGCGGACGGATGCATTTCCGAAACAACCGGTGTGTCGGTTTCCAACGGCAGTAGATCCAGCAGCCAAGGGGCCGACTCTTGCAACTTTTTTGTTGACTCACCGAGCGTCAAAAACAATCTTCCACCACTTTGAACCCAATCGACAATCGCTGCGCTTTGGCGATCGTTCAACGCCCCAAGCACTTCGTGCCCCGTGCCGGTGATCACAAACAAATCGACTCCGTCATAGCCGATCGCCGAATCGGGAAACTCATTTGCAGCAGGCTTGGAAACAGCGACCTGCGGATCACGATCAAGCAATTCGTTCGCCCCAATCTTGTCGATGCCAAGTGGATTGCCAACGCTGACGATCCACGGCATCTCCAAAGGAACCAACGAAGCCCCCTTAGCCGGTGACCCCAGAGCGGGAAAGCGAGTCGATACGGTGACTTGGTCGTCCGCATCACGCAAAATCAGCGGCGCCGATTCGCTACCAACCATGACATATCCAAATCTCGGTTGATTCGCTTTTGCTGGCTGATCATAGATAACGCGAACGCCATCTCCATCGAGTGTTTCGATCGAAACATCTGATTCGCTCAACTGAATCGCCGTCCAACCGCCAACGCGATAATGGCCCGTGATCCCCGCAATCGATGACGTTCGCTCAGCAGTCTCCGGGGCGCTTGCAGTGCTATCTTGGGCGTTTGCGGTACCCGACAGGAACACGCCCACAAAAAACGCCGTCACAAACACTCCGCGCAAAACCGCGCCCAGCGTTGGCAATATCTTGCAGCGGAAAATTCGGTTTTCAACAGCTCGCTTGTGGATCATTCTTGTGGATGTCTTATCGGATCGCGTCATCGCGTTGAAATGCAGGTCAAACAACTGAACTAACTTGGAAACTTCTTAATTATTGAAACGGTCGCAATCATCTGGCCTAAGGTTTTTCGCTGTTGGGACACTCACAATTCAGCCGGCTGCAACCAGGGCAACCACTTCCATATTTGGCGACCAACGCCGAATTCAAGTCGACCCCTGCGACGTTGGCAATCGTGGCTAGCCAAGCGATCACGTCAGCAAACTCTTCAGCCAAGTTTTCTTTGTCGTCGCCGCGTAGTGCCGACGCTAGTTCTCCGACTTCCTCCATCAACCACATAAAAGTCCCATCAACACCGCGAGCCACATCTTTCTCGTAATACATACGATGAATGTGGCGTTGTAGATCGCCGATCGACAACTCTTCGGGGGATGCGGTCATCGGGTGATCGGGGCTCTGGACAACAGGGGGAGTGATTTGATGGCGTAATACTGCTGGAACGCAGCGATTTTTGACAAAGTCAGTTCGGTTGGATTGTAGACAAACACGGGCGGAACTGTGACCACACAGGTTTCTCGCACGAATAAGTAGGATATACGCCCCTAAAGTGACATCGGGTCGCAAAAAAGCGCTCCAGTGTGCCCAAAGCGACTTGCCAGCCCATCGTGGTGTCTCCCGATAATACCTCGCTGTCGCCAGATGTAGCGGTCCAGTAACATTATC
>CAZZDZ010000410.1:0-5620 GCA_964652675.1 uncultured Pirellulaceae bacterium | reverse complement strand
AAAAAAGCAGCCGTTATCGAGAGCGCCCAAGCAACAAAAGAGTGCGAGCCGCCAAAACGTTGCTTCGATCACGATGATGAATTATCGTAACGCCGTCATGTTATTTCGTTTTACTTGAGAGCTTTTGATGCGTCGCGATTCGCAGTTTCAGCCGCGAGGTGAATTCCTCTTCGATCAACAGCAGCCAAAGAACTCGAACTGCTTGTTGTGGCTACTTGGCGGATTCGCCACTTTAGTGGTGCTGTTTTGCGGCGTAGGTCTGGTCGGGATCGTTTACCTTGGATTCAATGCGCCAAAGACTTCCGTCTATGTTGGAAACCGTGTGCCGAACAAATACGTCAACATGGCACAAGAGACTGGAGCGATCGAAAAAGGCGAAAAGATCAAATTCTTTTACTCCGATGGAATCATGGACGTTCGCGAATCTTTTGTGCTTGCAACTGACAGCAAGATTTGCGTTCACATCGAAGATGGCCGGGAAGTTCCCCTTCAGATCATTGAGTTTCCCGAAATTGAATCGGCCGAACTGGATCGAGACGAGTCGTTTATAAACGACAGTCAAATCACAGTTGAATTGAAAAATGGGGAACATGTCAGCTTCCCCGTTTCCAGCGAGTTCAATCGTGACGAAGATTTTTTCGCTCACATACAAAAACACATCAACTGACTCCGAACGATTCCATCAAACATTTTGCTGTTCACTCTGTAAGATCGCCGCTGTTGTTTCAATATTTCGATTTCGACGGGCGTCCCCGCACGCATTGCGGACCCATCAAAGTAGAACGCGATCACGCCCGATGCCGATGAACCATGCGCTGGCTTGATGAATGCTCGCTCCCGTTGGCGATCTTGTAACATTGACAAGAGTTCATCAAACGAACGAATGTGTATTTGTCACAGCAAGTTACTTTTCTTCTCATTCACACTCTAGATCATGCGTCCAACAACACTACTTCTTACAACACTTTGCGTTTTTCTGTTGAATGCTGCGATCGCGCAAGACGCATCGCAGCCGATTGAGATCGAAGACTATTTTTCACAGTCCTACATCACCAATATTGCTGCGTCGCCAGATGGCCAATGGGTTTGCTACAGCGAATTGCGTTGGAACCCGCCCAGTGAGAAACGTAATGGTGATTTGTGGATTGTGAACACACAAACCAAAGAGCTTCGGCGTCTGACGTTTGATAGCGCCAGTGATCGTTCGCCTCATTGGAGCAACGATGGCAAATGGATCTACTTTGCCAGTGGTCGCAAAAACGGCAGTGCAGTGGCACCTTATGACGGAAAGACACAGGTATGGAAAGTGGCGGTGGCCGACGGTCGCGTGATTCCTGTCACTCGCGTCAAATCGGGGATCGATGATTTTCGCTACGATGGCGGCGACAAGTTGTATTACGTGATCGCAGACGAAGCTGACGACGATCCGTGGGCCGACATGCGTAAAAAGTTCGGCAAGCTGAAATACGGTGATACGACTCGTGATGTTTCCGAAATCTGGCAATTGGATCTAACAACATGGCGTTCCAAAAAGATCGTCGATCCAAAACGATACATCTTTGATTGGAGCATCTCGCCGGATCATTCGCGGATCGCGATGATCACGACCCCCGACAGCAAACTTGTCAGCTACGAAGGCTGGAGCCAAGTCGACATTCACGACATGGCCGATGACAAGACAACAACGCTGGACGATGAATTGTGGCGAGACAAAGCTCCGTCGCCATACGGATGGCTGGACTCGCCGATTTGGGCGAACGAAAACAAACTGGCGTTTCGCGTATCGTTCGACGGTTATCCTTCGGAAGTATTTGTATCGGAAAACAACGGCGGCACATTCGTTACATCCAAGTTAAAACGACCTGAATACCAAGTCGACGGAGAACCGGCTCGCAAAGTTCACTTTGATGGCGGCGATGTTCAATGGCACGGTGACGATCTCTATTTCACCGCTCAATCACAAGGCCGCGAACGGGTCTACCGTGTCACGAACGTCGGTGTGGGCAAACAAGGTCCCGCGACCGTTCTGACGCCGGGTGACATTTGCGTCTTTGCGTTTTCTATCGCCAAAAAATCTGGCGCTTTGACGATCCTCAAAGCGGAGCCCCAACACAGCGGCGATATTTTTGCAGTGAACGCATCGACGTACAAGCAATTAACAAATATCAATCCGCAAACCGAGTCTTGGGCGAAACCATCGGTTCAGGTCGTGAAATGGAAAAGCGACGATGGCACCACGGTCGAAGGCATTTTGGAACTGCCACCGGGATACAAAAAGTCAGACGGACCATTGCCAACCATTTTGCACATCCACGGTGGGCCGACAGCAGCGACGTCGTACTGTTTTCAGTTTTGGCCCTACGGACGGACGCTTTTGCCTAGCAAGGGGTTTGCTTTGTTGAGTCCCAATTATCGCGGCAGCACAGGTTACGGCGACAAATTTATGACCGATTTGGTTGGCCGCGAAAACGACATCGATGTTCAAGACTTGTTGTCGGGAATCAAATATCTTGTTGACACAGGTATCGCGGATCCCGATCGTTTGGGTGTGATGGGTTGGAGCAACGGAGGTTTTTTGACCAACGCGATCATCGGCAAATCAGATCAGTTCAAAGCCGCCAGCAGCGGCGCCGGCGTGATCGACCAAGTCATGCAGTGGGCACTCGAAGACACACCCGGTCACGTTATCAATTACATGGAAAACAAATTGCCGTGGCAAAACCCGGTTGAATATCAAGAGAGTTCACCGTTGTTTCAATTAGCCAACACCAAGACGCCGACTTTGATTCACGTCGGTGAAAACGATGAGCGCGTTCCAGCCGCACACGCGAAGACACTTTTTCGAGCCTTGCATCGATACAAGAACGTACCGACTCAGTTGGTGATCTATCCCAACACGGGACACTCGCCGACAACGTATACACATCGCAAAGCCAAAATGACTTGGGACGTCGCGTGGTTCGAGAAGTATCTGCTGGGGAAAGAAACCGAAACTAAGTAGCGGTCGACTTTCGCTACGGCCTGGCAACCGTGACGCTTGGGCAAGAGTTTCCGGCCAAGCCAGCCTGGGTTCTTCGGATTGGAGGACGCTGTTTTTGTCGCTCTGAACCGTAATTGGCGTCTAGGGCAGCGATTACCCCCGCGTGGTTGGGGATACTTTCGCGGAGTTTTATTTCGGCTATTTTAGTGGCTCTAAACACACCCCAATCGTTCCCAATTTGGGCGATTAGTGGTTGTGCGTTCGGGTTTCGCTAGGAAGCGATTTTTGAACGCACCAGTTTGGTAGGTAGAAGGAAACTTCGTAGGAATTCACAGATGCAAACGTCCCGTGTTGGTGACGGCATCACACGGTCGACTTATTACAAGATTCACTAGGGAGAATCGATTTTATGACCAAATGTAAGTTGGAATACATCTGGCTGGACGGTTATCAGCCAACTCAAAGTTTGCGAAGCAAGACGAAAGTCGTTGAAGATTTCAGCGGCAAAGTAGAAGACGCACCGGTTTGGTGTTTCGACGGTTCGTCTACCGAGCAAGCCCCTGGTGGTAGCAGTGACTGTTTGTTGAAGCCAGTGTTCGCTTGTCCTGACCCAGCCCGTTTGGGAACTGGTTTCTTGGTGATGTGCGAAGTCTTGACTCCCGATGGAGAGCCTCACCCTACCAATGGTCGCGCGACGATCAAGGATGACGACAATGACTTTTGGTTCGGTTTCGAACAAGAGTACACCGTCTGGGATCCTGAAACCGATCGCCCCATCGGATTCCCAGCAGAAGGCTACCCTGGTCCACAAGGTCCTTACTACTGCAGCGTCGGTGCTGGCAAAGCAGTCGGACGCGAGATCATCGAAGAGCACTTGGATTTGTGCTTGGAGTGCGGCCTGAACGTCGAAGGCATCAATGCCGAAGTCATGATGGGTCAGTGGGAGTACCAAATTTTCAGCAAAGGTGCCAAAGACGCTGGCGATCAAATTTGGGTATCGCGTTACTTGTTGGAGCGTGTCGCTGAGAAGTACGGCATGGCCATCAACTGGCATCCCAAGCCTGTCAAAGGCGACTGGAACGGCAGCGGTATGCACGCCAACTTCAGCAACACCACTTTGCGTACTTGTGGAAGCAAAGAAACCTACGACGCGATTTGCCAAGCTTTCGAGCCACGTATCAAAGAACACATCGACGTCTACGGTGCTGACAACGATCAGCGTCTGACCGGTCTGCACGAAACGCAGTCGATCGACAAGTTCAGCTACGGCGTTAGCGACCGTGGTGCTTCGATCCGAATTCCAATCGGTACCGTCGAAGGTGGTTGGAAAGGCTGGTTGGAAGATCGTCGTCCAGCGTCCAACGCTGACCCGTACATGGTCGCCAGCTCGATCATCAACACGGTCAAAACGGCCAAGGTTTAGTCAAACCCCTGTTTGATCAGTTTGATCCAATCGCGAACCCGATAGTGGCCAACACTGTCGGGTTTTTTCATGCGCACAGAATTTGACAATCGGGTTTGAGCGTCAACGCAGATTCCTCCCAATCGGACGGTGTTCAGTTGTTCCCGCCGTCGTCGGTCGTCTGCATTGGTAGGTGAGCACCAGCCGGTGACGTGAGACTTTGCGAAACCGATCGGGAATTGATTTACTCGTTACAATGTTGTTATGAGCAGCGAACCTATCATTCTTTCGGGCACCGATGTTGATCTTCCGCCGAACACGCCGATTGGCTTGGCCCGATACAGCGGGTTTCGCGAAATGGCTCGAGGAGGAAACGGGTTGCTGCGTGCTGCTTTTGACACCATCACTGGTCGTGTCGTTGTGATCAAATCGCTCTTGCCCGATACGTCCAACGATCGCGGTGAAAGACGACGTCTGCTGCGCGAAGCTCGAGTGACCGCCCAGTTGGAACACCCCAACACCGTTCCGGTTTACGACATCGGCGATGACGAGCGCGAAGGCATCTATTTTGCCATGAAGCGAATCTCGGGCGAGAATTTCTTCGAGATACTCAAACGGATCGCTCGCGGAGATGAATCGACGATTCAAGCGTATCCGATGGCGCGGAGGCTAGACATCATCGCCGACGCATGCCAAGCGCTGGCTTATGCGCACGCTCGTGGTGTGATCCATCGTGATGTGAAACCAGAGAATATCTGGGTCGGGAATTTTGGCGAAGTCATCTTGTTGGACTGGGGCGTTGCCAAAGTGTGGGGCCAAGCGGATCACAACGTACCGCTGCGTGACACGGTCGTTCACACTGAAAACGATCAACTACAAACACTCACCGGCACCGGCCAACGACCAGGGACACCGCTGTACATGTCGCCGGAACAGGTCGACGGAAAGCGGGGGATTGATGAACGCACCGATGTTTTTAGCGTCGGCGTGTGCATGTACGAATCGCTGGCGCTGCGAGAACCCTTTCGCGGATCCAATATCAACGAAACGTTTGACAACATCAAAAACAAAGATGTTCCGCCGCCAAGCGAACGAAGCCCCGACCGCGGTATTTCCAAAGACGCCGACAAAGTGATTATGCGAGCGATACAAAAACATCCCAGTTTTCGCTACCAAAGCATGCGAGAAATGATCGCTGCGATCAGAGCAATAGAGCACTAGGCGAGGACCTACGTAGC
>CAZZDZ010000409.1:0-5641 GCA_964652675.1 uncultured Pirellulaceae bacterium | reverse complement strand
CTTGACCAACGCTCTTTGGTTGCCGATGACTACAGGGATTAGGCTGACTTTGCTGGCGGCTGCGCGGGCGATCCGCGCGCCGATTGCTCAGCCGTCAAAGCTGCATATTCTGGCGGTTTTACTTTCCGATTGATGGCGATTCGTGATGAAACGACGTAAAAGAAAACGAACTCGATGCCACTTGCGTGTGGAACAACTAGAAATGCGCCGTGTGCTGGCCGCTACCAACTTGGCGGACATCCAAGGCATCTTGTTTGATGACACCAACGGAAATGGTGTTCAAAATGGCGGCGAACTTGGTATCAATGGCGCGATCGTCGAATTGTTTCAAGACAACGGCAACGGTGTTTTTGAACCGGGTATCGATACACAGATCACACCGAATCAAACAACCAACGCGATCGGACAATATTCGTTTGGCAACCTTTCTGCCGGCAGCTTCTTTGTCCAGCAACCGGCGCAGACCACAGCCAGTGGTCGCACACTGACTCAAGAGGTTTCGCCGCTCATTACCATCAGCGCGTTGGCTGCCGAAGGGCAAGTGCAAACGGTCATCGATTCTTACGACGGTGCTCCACAAAGCGTTAGCGATATCACGACTGATGGTATGGCTGTCTCCAGCTTTCAAGCCGCTCCAGAAGCCATCGGTGGCGAGCGCGATTTGATCGTGAATCGAACCAGCGTCAATGGCGAAGTCAGCTTGAATGTAAACAACCCGGTATTGCCCAACGTGTTGGCCTTTGATTCCAACAGCACAGGCGAAGGAACGCAGCGCGTGACCTATGACGGCTTTGATGGCTCGGCCGCCGTCAACGACGCCGGTCTGAATACTGATTTAACCTCTGGCGGCGCGGCACAAGGAATCACGCTGGATATCGGCGGTGACTTGGCCAACGGAAACGCGGTTGTGCGACTGTTCAGCGACGATGGAGTTGCTGGCACGGCAAACAGGTTCAGTTCGTTTACGCTCCCAATTCCCGTCACGGGCGGTGGTACGACTGTGTCGGAGTTCATTCCGTTTAGCAGTTTCGCTGCAAGTGGTGGCGGTGCCGATTTTACCGACATCGGCGCGATCGAATTGGATATCTCTGGGCCGACAAACTTGAACGGGACTGCCAACCTTGTTGGTACGCTTGGCCCGACCATCTTTACGCAAAACTTTGCCAGTTTGGAATCGGCTGACCTGAATCTGAATAAATCCGTCAGCGATCCAACGCCCAACGTTGGCGAACAAATCACCTATACGATCGCCGTCACTAACTCGGGCCCATCGACGGCAACCGGTGTGACAGTAACCGATCAACTGCCAGCGGGCGTCTCATTTGTAAGTTCATCGCCATCGCAAGGAACGTTTAATCCTGCGACTGGAATTTGGGATGTGGGAACGTTGAATCCAACCGGCGGCGCCGCGATACTTTCGTTGGTGGCAACGGTCGATACGCTGGGAACGATTACCAACACCGCTCAGGTCACAACATCCAACCAGATGGATCCCGATAGTACGCCGGGAAACAACAGCCCAACCGAAGACGACCAGGAATCCGTCACCATCTTTGTCGAGTCGATCGACCTTTCGCTGTCCAAGACAGTTAACAACCCTTCGCCGGACGTGGGCGAATCGATAGTCTTTACGATCAACGTCACCAACGCGGGGCCAAGTACGGCGACAGGCGTGACGGTGCAAGACGTTTTGCCCGCAGGTTTGACGTTTGTCAATTCGACCACGTCCAACAGCAGTGCTTTCAACAGTGCAACGGGAATCTGGACTTTGGGTTCATTGGGCCCAGGTCAATCGGCTCAATTGAACATCACCGCCACGGTGGTCACGACTGGGTCGAACACGAATGTGGCAGAGATCATTTCGGCTAACGAATTTGATATCGACAGCACACCAGGCAACAACCTGATCACCGAAGACGATCAGGACAGTGCTGTTTTTGCTAGTTCGCAAGTGGATTTGTCGCTTACCAAAACGGTTGACAATAGCACGCCCAATGTTGGCGAAAACGTTGTCTTTACGATCGCGGTTGCCAATGCTGGACCGGATGTCGCCACGGGGGTTAGCGTCACGGATGTCTTGCCCGCCGGACTGACTTTTGTGTCCAGCGATCAAGGTGCAAACTTTAATCCGGCAACGGGTGTCTGGACCATTGGCACGGTCGCCCCTGGCACGGTGCCCACACTGAACCTGACTGCATCCGTTAACACGGTGGTCGCCAGCACCAACACTGCTCAGATAACATCCGCCGATCAGAACGATCTAGACAGTACGCCCAACAATAACATTCCCACCGAAGACGACCAGGCATCCGTCACCGTCACGCCCGCATCGGCTGACCTATCGTTAACCAAATCGGTCAACAATTCGTCGCCCAATGTTGGCGAACAAGTGACGTTTACCGTCACGGTCGCAAACGCCGGTCCCAGTACGGCGACAGGTGTTTCGGTTCTGGATCAGTTGCCCGCTGGTACGACCTTCGTTTCAGCTTCATCACCAAGTTTTAATCCTGCCACTGGCATCTGGAATGTTGGGACGATCACACCCGGGACGTCTCAATCGTTGAACATCGTGGCCACGTCCAACACGACCGGGTTGGTAACCAACACCGCCGAAATCGTTGCGTCGGATCAGTTTGATCCCGATTCGACTCCCGGTAATTCTTTGGCGACCGAAGACGATCAGGACAGCGCGAGCATTCAGTCGCAGCAAATTGATTTGTCCGTCACCAAAACCGTTAACAACAATACTCCCAATGTTGGCGACCAAATCACGTTTGTGATCACGGTCAACAACGCGGGGCCATCGACGGCAACGGGGGTTCAAGTCACCGAAGTGCTGCCGGCCGGTGTGACCTTGCTTTCCAGTGCACCCAGCCAAGGCAGCTTTAATACGTCCACCGGCGTTTGGACGGTTGGCACGATAGCCCCTGGTGCAACCAATACGCTGTCGTTGGTAGCGAGTGTCGATAGCGTTATCGATACGACCAACACTGCCCAAGTGACTGCAGCCGATCAAAACGATGTCGACAGTACACCTGGAAACAATATTGCCAGTGAAGATGACCAAGCCAGTGTGTCGTTTGCCACACCGATCGCTGATTTGTCATTGACCAAAACGGTCGATAACAGTTCGCCGAATGTTGGTGACACGGTGACGTTTACCGTGACGATCAACAACTCAGGCCCCGACAACGCAACCGGTGTGATAGTGACAGATGTGTTGCCAGCGGGCGTCACATTTGTCTCCAACAATCTGACCACCGGTAGTTACAACCCCAATACCGGTATTTGGAACATCGGTTCGCTTGCCAATGGCGCGACTGCTTCTCTGGATATTCTTGGCACGGTTGTTTCCCTGGGTGAAACAACCAATACCGCCCAGGTGACCGCCGTCGACCAAGCCGACCCAGACAGCACACCCGCCAATGGGATCGCTACCGAAGATGACCAAGCGTCAGCTACCTTAACCGCCCAGCAGATCGATTTATCACTGACCAAGACTTCGTCGACACTGAGTCCATCGATTGGCGAGACGTTTACTTATACCGTTTCGGTTTCTAACGCAGGACCCAATACGGCCACGGGTGTCCAAGTCACCGACCAACTGCCAGCAGGAGTTACTTTTGTTAGCAGTTCGCCAGCAGGTGTTTTCAATCCCACGACCGGAATCTGGACAGTAGGGACGATTGCGTCAGGGGACATCGCGACACTGCAAATCAACGTGATCGCAAACACACCGGGCGCGATACTTAATTCAGCACAAGTCACGGCGGCCGACCAGACCGATGTGGACAGCACGCCGGGCAATAACGTTGCCACCGAAGACGACCAAGCCAGTGTTTCGATTACACCAGCCAGTGCCGATCTATCACTGACCAAAACGGTGGACGACACCAGTCCCAACGTCGGCCAGCAAGTTACGTTCAACGTCAGCGTCACCAACGACGGTCCCGACGCGGCCAACGATATCCAAGTGCTTGACAATCTACCCGCTGGTCTTTCGTTCGTTTCGGCCAACCCAACTGTCGGAACGTTTAACCAAGCGACTGGGCTTTGGACCATACCCACATTGGCCAACGGTAGCAGTGCGACGTTGGTGATCCAAGCAAACGTGGATGTTGTCGGTGATCAAACCAATACCGCCGAAATCATTTCCAGCAGCCAAAACGATCCCGACAGTACGCCTGGAAACAACGATCCAACCGAAGACGACCAGGATTCGGCAACTCTTTCACCGCAGTTGGTCGACTTGGCACTGACCAAGGTGTTGGACAACATCAGCCCCAACGTGGGTGATTCGATCGCGTACACACTTGCGCTATCCAACAGTGGACCGTCGACAGCGACCGGCGTGCAAGTGACTGATTTGTTACCAGCGGGCGTTACTTTTGTCAGCGCGATCCCAAGCATCGGATCTTACAACGCCTCGTCGGGCGTTTGGACAGTCGGCACCGTGGCACCCGGCAGCACTCCGACATTGATCTTGAACTCAACGGTTGGCAACACGCAAAGTGTTACCAACACCGCCGAAATCACAGCCGTTGACCAACCCGACAGTGATAGCGTTCCGGGTAACAACGTCGAAGGCGAAGACGACCAAGCAAGCGTTACTTTTAATACTCAGATCGCTGATTTGTCGCTGGTCAAGACCGTCGACAACAGCACTCCCGGTGCCAACGACAGTATCAACTTTACATTGACGTTATCCAACGACGGTCCGAACACGGCGACCGACGTGGTGGTAAGCGATCTGCTGCCAGCAGGTTTGCGATTTGTATCGGCCAATCCAAGTGTGGGAACTTACAACGCAACGAATGGGCTTTGGACTGTCCCAAGTGTGCCAGTGGGCGCGGCCGTTACATTGCAAATCGCCAGCGCATTGACCAGTTCTGCCCAGATAACCAATACCGCCGAAATCGTATCAGCGGTTCAGTTCGATATCGACAGCACACCGGGTAACAACGTCGCCACCGAAGACGACATTTCCAGTGTGGTCATCGACCCGCAAGTCGTCGATATTTCGGTAGCCGGTTCGGTCAACAACGCCACACCATTGGAAGGCGAAACGATTCAAATCGTTTTCACGGCAACCAACGTAGGCCCTGACGCAGCCAGCAATCTTGAACTGCGAACCCTATTGCCAGCCGGATTGACTCTCTTGTCCAGTCAGCCGCTGACAGGCAGCTACGACTCAGTCACTGGTCTGTGGGACGTCGGTAATTTGGCAGCCGGCGGAACAACACAACTGACATTGAACGCCCAAGTTGATAGTCCTGGCATCACGAATGTGCCAATCGAAGTTATCAACACGGACCAATTTGACGTCGACAGCACGCCGGCCAACGCAGTCGAAACGGAAGACGATCAAACAAGCGTTTTGGTCCAAGCGCCGCGACTACTGCAAAAGAGACTATTCTTGTCGCGCTAATCTAGCCTCTCGAATTGTTCGCTTGCCGCTGGCCAGTCTGATGAAATTTACGGACTGCTTGCCCCCGCGCGGCGCGATGGCGAGCGACATCCGGCCATTCGTGGCCAAGTTGGATGTTCGAATCGCCCAATGCGCTAGCGGACGCACTCTCAATGCCGCGAACTTCGGGGCCGTCGACGCAATCGTTGACTACACTGTGAAAACGACTTCCGC
>CAZZDZ010000408.1:1643-5663 GCA_964652675.1 uncultured Pirellulaceae bacterium | reverse complement strand
TAGCTCATGGCGTCAGCCATGAGGTCGCATGCAGAACAAACGCCAAAGGCCGGAGGCCGACACACAGCCGACAGCGAAAAGTAATTGTGCGGCCTCCGGCCTAAAAAACTCACCGCCTCTGCGTGCAATGACTTGCCCTACCACATCGTATTGATTTGCAAGCGATTACAAATCGCCGAATTCCCAAACCGTTCGATACGCGTCCTGCGATTCAAAATACTCCAGCATCTTGCCGTAGAAATCGTTCGTTCCCAGCGTCGCGCTGTCACCAACCACGATTAGTTTTCGTTTTGCTCGGGTGAGCGCCACGTTTGTTCGTCGCGTATCCGAAAGAAACCCGATCTCGCCGCGATCATTGCTTCGCACCATGGTGATCAGCACCACTTCCTTTTCGCGACCTTGAAATCCGTCTACGGTGTCGATCTCCAAATCGGGCGTGTCCAACCGGCCTCGCAACAAACGAACTTGGGCAGCGTAGGGTGCGATGATTGCGATTTGATCCGTTCGCACGCCAGCATCCGTTAACTCGCGGACCAATCGGACAATCAAGTTCGCTTCCTTGGGGTTCAGCTTGCTTTGTCCATCTGGTTCCAACTGTTCTTCGTACTCGGCACCGGCTGTGTCGATGAATTCGATCGGCTGATCTGTGATCGGCAACTCTGTCACATCGGGCAAGTCGCATAAACGATGTGATTTGACCGAAGCGTCGGCCACCAATGTGCCGTCGTAAAACACGTCAGACGAAAAATTCATGATCGCTTCGTTCATTCGGTACTGCACCGTCAAACGGCGAAACACTTCCTGGCCTTCTCGTTCGACCAACCGTTGCATCAGCGATTGACGCATTCCGCTCTTGGCCGCTTCGTCGCTCAAAACGGTTGGTGGCAATTGGCAATGGTCCCCAGCCAAAATCAAACGATCAGCTCTTAAGATCGCTTGCCAAACACTCGGCTCGGTGCATTGGCAGGCTTCGTCGACCA
Source organism: uncultured Pirellulaceae bacterium (assembly GCA_964652675.1). Taxonomy (GTDB): domain Bacteria; phylum Planctomycetota; class Planctomycetia; order Pirellulales; family Pirellulaceae; genus K23-9. The sequence goes on along the minus strand of CAZZDZ010000408.1, from coordinate 4,683 downwards.
CCACCAAGTTAAACTTGCGGTCTCCCAACAATTCATCGTCGATCGTCATCGTGGTGCAGATCACGTCGGAAGTGTCCAAAATGCCTTTGACGATACTGCGTTCGAAAGCGCGAACTTGGCTACGCAGGTGGTTGGCTTCGGCAAACATTTCGCGTTTCTGTCGCCGCCAATCGTTTCCACGAAGCGTTTTGGATGCCGCTCGGATCAACTCTTCGATCTCGCGGCGCATATCACGAACGACCTCGCTGGACGGATCATTGTCGACCAATTCGTCCAACGTATGATCGCGCAACGATTCGAACACGCGTGCTGGGTGCCCGACGCGAACAACGTTGGGCATGATCGAAACCAACCGCTCCAAAAGATTGTCGACTGCCGTATTGCTGGGCGCACAAGCCAGAACACGGTCGCCACGTTTAACGGCTTGATAGATCACTTCGGCCAACGTCGTCGTCTTTCCCGTTCCGGGTGGACCGTGCAAAATGGCAACGTCGTACGCCGCCAAAGCGAAACGGACGGCGTCTTGCTGAGGCGGATTCAACGTCGTCATAAAATCGACTTTCGCAGGATCTCCGTATCGCAGCGGACGATCACCCAACAGCATGTCGCGCAGCCGCCCCGTGCGACTGGTGGTCATTCGAGCTTTTGCCATCGCCGAGAGTTGCCGACGACGTGTCGTTTCGTCGGGTGACAAATCCAACCGGTACCACATCGAATCGGGCCAGCGTTCGGTTGCGACTTGGATGCCGTTTTGTTTGCGACGACTGACAACCCCCGGCACCCCTTCATCGGATGCGTTGTCGTCATCGGACAAAATAATGGGTGAACCGACTTTCAAACGATTCATCGGCAGCGGTCCACCACCAAGTTTTGCTAGATCGATCAAGAATCGACCGGCCAGCCCGGTCTTATGGTCGACCATCTTCAAGCGTACAATCGTCTCGCCGGTCTTTTCGACGTCGACTTGTTTGCGAATCTGACGACGTTGTGCCAAGCGAGCCCGTTCGGCTTCGCTCTCCAATTCCAACCAACGCTCCAAAACGTCAAAGTAATCATCACTGCGCACTAGGTCGTTCAATGAGACAAGATTGCCGCCGAAAGAGTCCTTTTTGCGAGAGTGATTTTTATTGCGAGACGAGTCTTTTTTGCGAGATGAGGCCATGAAGTCTGACAGCAGTGGGATTTGGAATTCATCATGTTAACCGCTTTTGCGATTTGGACACTCCTGGCAAGTTTGATCACTGCGTTTTTATACTGGTGGGACAAACGGGCGGCGGGCAAAGATCTTTGGCGGGTGAGCGAAAAAACGCTGCTCAGTTGTTCGGTATTGGGCGGATGGCCCGGAGGATTGATCGCTGGCAAGTTGATCCGCCATAAAACTCAAAAGACCACCTACCGCATTCAGTTTTTCCTCGCTGCAGTGCTGCACGTCCTCACTGTCGGTGTCGTTTGGTTCAAGGGAGGCTTTTAAAAGTGATGAAGTTCACGTTGATTCCTTGGAAATCGGATCTTTACGATCAAGAAATCCAGTTGCGCGATGCTGTCTTGCGTGCTCCACTGGGGCTGTCGTTCGAGAATGAAGACATGGACGCAGAAGTCGACCAGTTTCATTTTGGTGTGGTCGATGATCAACTGGTCGCGTGCGTATTGGGTGTTAAGCTTTCACCCGACGTGGTCAAACTTCGGCAAATGGCCGTCACGCCCGATCGACAAAAACAGGGGATCGGAGCCATGTTGCTAAAAAACACCGAACAACACTTGGCCAAGGAAGGTTTTAAGCAAATTGAATTGAACGCTCGTTTGGTCGCCTTGGGTTTCTACGAAAAGTCTGGCTACCACAAACAAGGCGATGAATTCATCGAAGTCAACGTTCCACACTACAAAATGACGAAACAGATTGGGTAGGTAGACTGATTGCGCATTGGCAGCGTAAAACTTACAAAAGTCCGATCAGACGCTTTCATAAATTTACTCAGCCCAAGCAAACTTATGCCCACATCTTTGAAAAAACTGGTTGGCAAAATCCATCAGGGCGACTGCATCAAAGGGATGAAAAAAGTTCCCGACGAATCGGTCCAACTGGTGTTCGCCGATCCGCCTTTTAATATCGGGTTTGACTACGACGAATACGACGATCGGCTGGACAGCGAAAAATACGTTCAGTGGTCACACGATTGGATGAAAGAAGTCCATCGGGTGCTCAGCCCCACCGGCACCTTTTGGCTGGCAATCGGTGATGAATACGCGGCCGAGTTGAAGTTGGAAGCGCAGAAAGTCGGTTTCATTCCACGCAGTTGGGTGATTTGGTATTACACGTTCGGTGTTCACTGCAAAACCAAGTTCACGCGTTCACACGCGCACCTGTTCTATTTTGTCAAAGACGCCAAGCAGTTCACGTTCAACCCGGACGCGGTCGCCGTGCCATCGGCCCGCCAGTTGGTTTACGGAGACAAACGGGCCAATCCCAAAGGCCGCATGCCTGATGACACTTGGATTTTGCGACCGCAAGATTGTGTGGATGGGTTCAATCCCGACGAAGACATGTGGTACTTTCCGCGTGTGGCGGGAACGTTCAAAGAACGGGCCGGTTTTCATGGCTGCCAAATGCCCGAACAACTGATGGGTCGCATCATTCGTTCGTGCTCCAACGCCGACGATGTCGTGATGGATCCGTTCTCGGGCAGCAGCACCACGATTACCGTCGCCAAAAAACTAGGGCGGCAGTTTTTCAGTTTTGAACTATCCAAAGAGTACGTCAAACTAGGAATGAAGCGTGTCGATGCGGCCTGTGTCGATGACGCATTGGACGGATCCCCCGAACCCAAAGCCAGCGCTCCGGCAACCCATTCGCCGCGCAACAAGAAAGCAAAAAAGAAAAAGAAGAGCACTCCCGAGATTCCCAATTTGCTGTTTGACTTGAATGACACTCAGTCGAATGTCAAAAAAGCGAAGGCAGAATCGGCATCGATCGTTAAAGCCTTTGCAAAATCCAATCAAGGCTATTCGGTTGATCGTCTGATTGCTGATCCGGTCCTGAACG
>CAZZDZ010000408.1:0-1543 GCA_964652675.1 uncultured Pirellulaceae bacterium | reverse complement strand
GTTGCTCTGGCCACTGTTGCTCTGGCCACTTTTACTCTGGCCACTGCTGGCTGCGGCGAATCACATCAAGGACTCGCTCGATCCGTCGGATCGTCTGCCAATGAACCAGCGATCGCCAGTGACCGCGCCGAGACACTGATCGCGGCACAAAGCAATTCCACAGCGACTGACGGCGCGATCGCTCTAAATCGCAAGATCATTTACAACACCGACATTGGCTTGGTGGTCCAAGACTACAAGAAATTTGAGAACGAACTGCCCGCTTTAGTCAACGCTCACGGTGGGTTCGTTGCGAGCAACCACACCAATCGCCGCTACAACGACAACCAATCTGGTGAATGGATGATTCGGGTTCCCGTTGTACAGTACTCGTCATTTTTGAGCGGGATCAATGCTCTTGGGTTCGCAGAGACGCGAAACGAAACCGCGCAAGACGTAACCGAAGAGTACGTCGACATCGAAGCAAGAATCAAAAACAAACGAGCCTTGGAAGGGCGCGTTCTTGGGATCCTGGAAGACCGTTCGGGCAAGTTAAACGAAATCCTGGAGATCGAGCGAGAATTGTCGCGTGTGCGAGAAGAAATCGAACGCATGGAAGGCCGAATTCGATTCTTAAAAGAACGCACCAGTTTGGCAACCATCACAATCCGCTGCCGTGAGCAACAAGAATATCAACCAGCCGCAGCGCCGACTTTGACATCGCGTTTAGGTCAATCCTTTTCTGGATCGATCGAAACAATGCAACGCTTCGTCGCAAATCTGATGGTCTTTGTCGCCGCAGTGTTGCCTTGGGCGATTGTCTTGTTGGCTATGTCTTATGTGATTCACCGTAGCGCTGGTGATCGCATTCGGGGTTGGCTGGCGAATCGGTCCGAAGCGACGTCATGAATTCGTGACGATAAAGAGCCGGGCGATGGAGCAAGCCCTATCGCGTTGTGGTGTTTAACAACCGTGAAAATTCTGACAAAAAAGTATTGGACGCTGTATAGAATTTGCCATCGTGACGAGGACCGATTTCATCGTGAGCTTCACGCCAACAAACGTTGCCTAGCGCGATGCGCCGTTGAGAAACGATATTGGCCAAATCCAGTCGTTTACGACCATAGGACTGGCGGCAGATTAATTGGTTTCCCACACGTAAAACAGGGTCACAGAGATTGTTGATGACAACGGTCTCGTCGATTTGTGCAACCATGCAGTTTTGGTGTTGAGCCAAGCATTTGACAAAATCACATCCGATCGCGGCACCGACAATCGCAAGCCGATAACCTGAATCGGTCACGGGCAACGTCGTGGGCTTCATCATCGCGGCCAGAATCACCGTGTTGCCCAACGAGTGCCCGATGAGGGTGAGGTTGCGATCACCAAACTCAGCCAGGGTGGCTGACAAAGTTGTACCCAACGATAAAGCAAGTTTCGATTTTTCAATGTAGTCGGTGCGGAATCGCAGGTTGTCTTTGTCCGATCTCCATTGCCATAAAACCCATCGCAAAGGCTTTGTACATGGTCGTTTTGTTGTAACGTTTTTGTAGATGTCCATCGT
>CAZZDZ010000407.1:0-5681 GCA_964652675.1 uncultured Pirellulaceae bacterium | reverse complement strand
CAAAGCACTGGCACCGAATGGGGTGACGACTGGACAGAGGATTGGGCTGTCCGAGGATCGACGGTTCCAATCGAAGCTTCCTGCTGCTGGTCTTCCGAAGTAGTAGCCCTGCATCATGTTACCGCCCAGTTCTTCAACGCACTTTGACTGAGCTTCGGTTTCCACTCCTTCAACAATCGTTTCAAACTTCATGTTTTGAATGAGCTTGAGAACAGAAGCCAGCAACAACGGGCCTTGTCTGAGGATTGACTTGTCGATTTTTACGATATCGATCGGCAATTCACATAGCCTGGAAAGATTCGAGTATCCGCAACCAAAGTCGTCCAGCATTGTCTTGACGCCGAATTTCCTCAGTCGTGACAGGACCGACACGGCAACTGATGTTTGGATGCCGGCGTCGTGTTCTGTCAGTTCTAGTGCGATGGAGCAAGGCGAAACGCCTGCCCGTCGGATGATATTCTCGACCCTCGCACAAAAATCTTTCTCGACAATCTGCTTGTAACACAGGTTCACCGATACAAACTGTTGACCAGTGCAATGTTCAGCGACGTATCGGCATGCGGATTCCAGCACCTGATAACCGAACGCAACAATCTCGCCAGTCTTTTCCAACGTTGGAACAAATTCTTCGGGAGAAACGTTTTCGCCATCAAGTTCCCAGCGTGCAAGTGATTCAAACCCAACGATTTCAACTTCTCGCGAATCATTACGAGCCACGATTGGCTGGTAATGCTGTTCGATCTTTTGTGAGTTGTTTGTGAAGTTAAGTGCACACTCAATCCGACGTTTTCGCTCCATCGATTTGCCGATGTCGGACTGAAAGAACTTCACCGAAGAACTGGACACGTTGCCTTTATTCTTGTGCATGTTCTTTTTCGCTTCGTACATCGCGAAATCAGCGTTGCGAATCAATTCGGCACCCGTCTTTCCATGCTGCGGAAACACAGCAGCTCCTATGCTGCAACCAACAAGCCAAAGAGCGCCGCCAATATTGATTGGTTTATCGAATACAGCCACAATCCGCTTGACGATCTCAAGCGCTTCGCTCTCATCGATCTGCGGCAGCAGAACAACGAACTCGTCACCACCGATTCTGGCGATTCTGGCATCGCCACGGACTTCGTTCTCAAGACGCTGTGCACAGTGACGGAGGATTTCGTCACCGATATGGTGTCCCGCTGTATCGTTGATGATCTTAAATCCATTTAAGTCCAAGTACATCAGTGTGAACGCCTCGTTGGCTTGGCCACGTTGCTGGACCTGGGTTTCGAGATCTTTTTCGAACTGACAACGATTGGATGTTCCCGTCAGTGGGTCGGTCATCGCTGTGACCGATAGATCGTTAACTGCATCCTCAAGCTTGCCTCGTGCCACATACAATTCGGTGAGATCATGCAAAGTTCCAACCAACAACTGCTCGCCGGATGCCGTTTCATACACGTTCTTGCGCGTTCGCAAATGCTTCGCGACGCCATCGCTGTCAGTGATGACCTCTTCGTACTCAATCTCGACACCTGACTCAAACACTCGTTCGTCAGACTCATAAAAGCCAGCGGCTTCTTCGGGCAAGTATAGATCGAAATCGTTTTTGCCTAACAAATCTTCCCGAGCAATGCCCACTAAGTCACACAGCGAATCGTTGGCAAGCAATACGCGATGCTCACGATTCTTGATAAAGAGAGGCGTTCCGCAACGGTTGAGCAATTCAAGCAGCAATTCGGTATCGAATTCCCTCGTATCGAATTGCGTTGTCGGAACAGTTGACATGGTTGCGGGCGAAGCACAAACGGAAATAAGGATCAGTAAGGTCTACTGAAACTTAGGGTAGGATCCCGAAAATCTCTTCGCTTCGCAGAAAATAGACGTGATTTCGCCCAACTGTTTTTGCTGCTGAGGGAATACCCTTAATGCCCTCCTAATCCGAACAGGCAACAGCGACAGTAGAGTGTTGCCTGGACTGCCTTTGTCGATACGTTCAGCATGAACGATACACACCAACCAGCCCCAAGGGATCCCGGTACCCAGTGACACCCAGGCCAAGGTGCACTCCGCTTGTCCTTGGGATCAACTTAGTTTCTCGCGATATTCGTTGGCGATCTTGATCATTCGTTTGACGTTCTTGTCATTCCGATCGTCGATGATCTCTTTGGCTTTTTCGATAGCGGCTTTGAGTTTCTTGCTGGCATCGCCGTTCTGATTTTTGTTGGAAGCCATCGCGGCGGATTGGATCGAATTGGCTACCAGAGCGATGGCATAGTTTCGTTTTACGCTGCGACGTCCCCCATCACGTATGACTAGCTCGGCGAGATCGCTACGGCTTGAAAACTCTTTGTTGTTGACGGCGTCTTTGTACGTCAAAGTGGCTTGACCGCCCGAGATCCGACCATCATTTGGACCAGACAGTCGCACCAAGACAACTTGAGTGGCACCGTGATTTAAATCGTCCAGCTTGAATTCAAGAAGATAGCCGTCTTCTGTTTTGCTTGACTGACAGTCCTTGTTGTATCCGTAGACTTTGGGGGTATTCATCTTGCCTGAAAACTTAATCTTCAAACGAACTTTTCGAGCTGCAGGGGCCAACACACTGTCGATTTCATCGATAAACGTTTTCTTGATGTCCTTGGCATCACCGACGTAGTGCATCAATCCTCGTCCGGAGTCGGCGATTTCGCGAAGCAGACCGTTGTTCATGTCAACGCCAAGACCGATCGTGACCAGAGAAATGCCTTGCTTGGTGCATCGCCTGGACTCATTCGCGATCTCGGTCGATTCGGTCACTCCCACATTGGCGTTGCCATCAGTTAGAAAGATCATTCGATTGGTTCGCTCTGGATCAAAGTGTTTTTGAGCCATCTCGTATCCGCACATCAACCCGGCGTGCAAGTTGGTGCTGCCAGCAGCATGGATGTCATCGATGGCCTTGGAAATTGACGCGAAGTTTGTCTTTTCCGCGGCCTCCAAGATGACTCTGGCTTCGTGTTCAAATCCAACGATTGTGATTCGGTCGTGTTCTCGGAAACGTTCGATGAATGCGTGAAGTGCCGACTTTAGGTTCGCAATCTTGTCGCCACTCATCGAACCGCTTTCGTCAATCACCAGAACCAGGTTCAAAGGGGGAAGTTTTTTGCTGTCGAGAGCACGCGGGGTCGTGATTCCGAATTGATAGACAGTTTTTCCGTTTTCAAGTTCTAAATTTTGAACGTCCAAGCGAACTCGTTTCCCTTGGGCGGGAAGGGGAAGATCATGACGGTGATAGTTCACAAACTCTTCGACGCGAAAGAAGTCTGGTTTGGGCATCAAGTATTTGCCAATATCGCTGATTCGGTGAAATCCGGCTCGAGCGGCTCCAACCGAACTAGATGAAGTGCCACCTTGAGCCATCAGTTGCGAGGCAAACAACGCCGATGCGGCAAAGAAGGCTGTGATCATTCGTGTCGTCATGGTTTGTCCTTTTTGAAGTGATAGAAACGTGTTCGATTGATAGGCTGGGCGCGTACCGGGAGCCCAGAACCTGTTTTGTTTTTTTGAGAGGTGGTGATACCGAAGCGGCGATTAACGAGCGTTATTTGTCATTTCTGATTGCTCTTAGTTGGATGGAGAGTCTTTCAATGTTTCGCTCCATCTCGCGAATTTGCTTGACCAAATCTTTCTCGTCGTCGACATATCTGCTGGCTTGCAATTTCAGCTGTTTGCTGGATTCCAGTTTCTTTCTGGCTGGCAATATCTCGTTTAGCAACGATTCTGTTTTCGCGAGCCTTGCCTTTGATTCGGCTTGTGCCAGAGAGGTGCTCAGCAGGGCATCAGTCAGCAATTTTGAACTGCGGTTTTGATTTTTTGCAGTTGCCAACTGAACTTTGGACGACAACAAGCTTGCTTCGGCGGCACGTATCTCAGCCGACGGTGCCTTGATTTCACGGATTCGTTCCAACTTGTTTTGTTGGAGGGCAACCAGTTTTTCCAAGGGCGCAACGATCTCGGAGTTGTCTTGTTTTGTGTTGTTTGCAGCCAGAATTGCTTCTCGTTTTGCTTCCAGGCCAGCCAAATCGATGATCAATTCAATCCGTTTAGATTGCAGGTTCTTTACGATCTCGGGAAATGACTCGATCGACACCCCCGACTCGTTTTCGGCTGCATCAAATTCGCTCAATTGCGTCGCAAGTTGCTCGCGATTCTCCCTTATGTTCTTGAGTTCCTTGCGCAGAGACGCGGACTCCTCGGATTGACTATTGATGAATCGTTCAATCATTTGAGCATCGAACGCTGCGACACCAGAAGGCGGAGGCACCGAAAATGGCGGGTCCGCGTTTGGCGTTAGGCTTTGAGCCATTGATCTGTCGGTGAGCAATGCAGTTACAGCGATTACGAAGCAAAAGAGGAGAACGGAGTTTCTGTTCATGATTTTATGGTCCACTGATTGAGCGAATTGTTTTGTTGATCTAATTGATTTCTTGCAGGATTTTTCCAGCTAGCGCCGCGCCGCGAGTGTTGGGATACTGCGTCTGCACCCGCGCCAATTCGGAACGAACGTAGGATTCTTTACCACCAAGGTTGATGGAGTGTTCGGGAGCCAACGCCATGATCACCGATTCAACTTCGTGTTGACTCAATCGCGCATTGTCCAGACTTTGTAGCCGCAGTAGCTCGGATTCCAACCTCGCGATCTCCAGCTCCTGAATTTCGGCTTGTAGTTTTTGCAGTTGTTGATCTTGCGCGTTGGATTCAGAATTCGAATCTGCGATCATCAGGTCTTTTGAAATCAGGTCATTCTCAGGCCCCGGGATTGCTGTCGTGGCAACGGATTCTGGTGCGGCCGGGCGGTTGTTCTTAGACAAAAATCGCGTTGTCGCAAAGGTCGCGGCTGCCAGCAAACTGGCGGCCAGTAGGTAAGACAACCAAGGGGCCTTCGAAGACGTCCGAGCGGGCGATCGGATCGTCTGTTGTTCGGTGCTTGGTAGCGAATCAGGGATTTGCTTCAATCGCGATTTTAAGTCCGCTGGAATTTGGACATCACGAAGCATCGCATCAAGCTGTTCGTCGGTCGGTTCGTTTTCGGATGCTGTGTTCATGATGATTGGCCTTCGGTTTGATTTCGACGAAGGATCTCTTTTAGCTTTTGTCTTCCTCGATGAAGTCTTGAAAGGACGGTTCCGCGTGGCGTGTTTAGAATTTTTGCTGCTTCGTCGACCGTCATGCCTTCCAATGAAACAAGCAACACAGGAAGCTTGTGATTCTCATCAAGCATCTCCAACGCGGCTTGCACTCGGTCGGTTGTGTCATCGCTGGTCGGTTCGCGAATTGGAACATCATTTAGGTTTTCGGTGGTTGGTGCATGTCGCTTTTCTTTGCGAAGCAGTTTGGTGTATTGGTTTCGCAAAATCGAAAACATCCAAGCTCGCATTCGTTCAGGATCCTTCAGGTTGTCCATACTTTTCCAAGCATTCAGGTAGGTCTCCTGGACCAATTCGGCAGCTAACGTGCGGTTACCAGTCAAACGGTAGGCAACACGAAACATGGAATCAGCGCAGCTTTCAACACATTGCTCGAATTTCCGCTGCGCTTCTAGTCGCTGTGCTTCAGGTCGCGTATCGATGTTTTGAATGCCTGTTTACTGTTGGAGTACCAGCAGACCACGGCTTGATTCCATGAATCTCACAGGAACTACGAAAAAGTAGATACCGGAC
>CAZZDZ010000406.1:0-5748 GCA_964652675.1 uncultured Pirellulaceae bacterium | reverse complement strand
GTCAGATTCAACGATTGCCAAATTAAGTAGCGGCCAGCTATATGGAAAAATGAAGTTGCCTTTGTCGACGTACTTCGCCGGAGACCGTGGACTGTAGAGTGTTTGTTACGATCTGGGCAGAAGGCGTCGACGCTACAAACAAAAGTAGCCATCGATCTCCGAGCGATGTAGCCCGACTTTGTGGCGCCCAATTCATTTCATTCTGATCGCACAGTATGTGCCCCAATGGCTCTGGCCTACCGAGACCAATACTCGCGTTCGGACTCTAGCAAGTCACCGGTCAGCTTCGTCATGGCTTGATAGAAACCAGACTGCGCTTTTTTCTGTGCTGCGGCCAACAATCGGTCCGGCCAAGTCAAATGTCTCGCGAAAAATTCGCTGGCGACTTTTGGTAGCTCGCTATCGTTATCGCCGTCGTTAGACAGCATCGCTGTGATCCGTGACATGATCTGAAGTTGCACACCCAAGTGATCCGGCATCGTGTCGCTTGGAAACTCGTTTTGACCAATCGCTGCTGCAAACGACCGAACACTGTCGGATGTTTGACTTTGCAATTGGCCTTCTTGCCACACGCTTTGATAAGGCGGCAAATGATTGCGTGGTCCAATAAACAGTTCACAGTACTGGACGGCAAGCTGGTCGATCGCCCCCGAGTCCGCAGCGAAATCGGGAGTGATTTGCAGCGCATCGGCGATTGGGCTGCCTTGGATCGCGCGCAATAGTTCCTGGTCGACTTCGCTGACCCATAAGCGAGCCAAGAGCGAATACAGATCGCTGATCGATTGATACTGCTGGGGAGTCATCGGGACCAGACTACAGTTTCTTTACACGGACAACCGTGTCGTGAAACGCTTGTTGGCCGCTGATTGGATCCGGTGCGATCGGCAGCAACTTGTTTTGATTCCAGCCGTTGCCAGTGTTCTTTTTCCACTTAGTTGGATCACCACCCGACTTGTCTTCCCACCACATATTGCGCTGCCAATCATCGTCGTGGTAAGTCTCGGCATCGCTACCGACCAACGCGCCTTCGGTTGCCGGTTGCTTAGTCGCCTGTGCCACGCTGGTGTACTGCGTGTGACCACAACTGTTGCTCATCGCAATCGCATTGGGGTGAATGCCCTGCATTGTCACGATCGGAACTCGCATCGTTGACACTTCTTTTCGCTCCGTGCCGTCTTCGCCATCACGTCGTAAGTGCGGTGCGGTTTTTTGCAAGTGACGCGAATAGAACGATGTGATTTCGATCCAGTCGCCATCCTCGACACCTAACTTTGCTGCTGTTTCAGGATTCAGCCAAGCGGGATTGGAGTGCACGATCTCGGCCAGCCATTTCAAGTTCATCGTACGACCATGGTTGTGTACGTTCCATTTGAAACTGGTCATGATCAATTCATCGTCGCTTAGATTCTCGTGCTCGGAGACTTGGAACCAAGTTGGCATCGGATCAATCTTGCTGTTGTGACCAACATGGCTTTCGGGACGATTGTTTGTCTTGGTCATTCCGCTGCTGGCGATCAATTCGCTGCAATCTTCGTTCTTGGCGATCTTTTGCACAAACGCGCTACGGATCTCGAACTTGCGACTGGGCGTTTTGAATCCGCGAACCGCTTTGTCGCCGATGCGAATACCGATCCCAACGCCATCCTTGGTGATCACGCCATCATCGGATGTTTCGGCTCCCTGGAGCTCTTCATCGCTGAGCGCCACGTTGTACGCTTCGTAGAATGGTTCTTGGTCGGATTCCCAAACACCTTCTTCCAGCAATCGATCCAGTCCGCTTTTTCCGGTTTCTGGATTCTCGGGAACGTTCTTGGCCCAACTCTCCATGTACTCGCGAACGTCTTTCTCGGGATACCACTGCTCCATCCCGCCACCGACTCGCTTGGCGATCTCGGGAAAGAAATCGCGGACATCACGAGCTTCGCCCAAGGGCTGGACCATTGGAGTGCGAAGACCGACATACGGTCGCAAGTTGTACGACGCGCGGGCGTCCAAATCCCATCGTTCCAGATAAGTCGCCCACGGCAATACAATATCGGCAAAGTGAGCGGTCTCGTTGTAAAACGCGTTGATGCAAACGTGAAACTGAATCAACTCCTCGTCGCACATTACTTGCTGCGTCAGGCTTTCTTCGGGCCAAGTCAGCGGCGAATCCAGGTTGTACGTCATGTACGCCTGCAGTTTTGCGCGTCCCTGCAACAAATACAAATAGATGATCTCGCCAACACGCATCCGTCGCCAAACATTTGCCAACGGATACTCAGGCGGGTCTTCCAGAACACTATGGGTTTTTGGATTTGGCGGCATTGCGGGCGCCTTTAGCGACGGGTCCACTCCGCTCCAAGGCGACCAGCACCAACCACCTTTGATGCCAACGCTGCCGACCAATGCGTTCAGCAATCCGATCGCTCGGTCGTTGTAAAACCCATTGAGGTGGGCGCTGCTGCCTCGATTGCACATCGTCGTCACGGTCGGGCCAGCTTTGGCAAACTCGATGGCGATTCGACGAATGTCGTCGGCTGGAACACCGCTTAGTTTTTCAGCCCACTTGGGCGTGTTGTCTTTTAACTGTTCGCGGATCTCGTCCACGCTAACATTCGTCCAGGTTTCAATGAACTCGTTGTTCTGCAAGTTTTCTTTCAAAATAGTGTGACCCATCGCCAATGCGATCGCGCCATCGGTTCCCGGAAACGGAGCAAACCATTCATCGCTGGCGCCAGCTGTGTTGGATAGCCGCACGTCAAAGGTCACCATTTTGGCGCCGTTGTTGAACCGACCGCGTTGAATCCGACTTGCAAACGGAATGTGACCTTGGTGAGCCTCGAACGCGTTGGAGCCGAAATTCAAGATGTACTTGGTGTGTTCGACATCGTTTAAGTCCCAATCGCTCTCCCACAGATAAGTCAGGTTCGCGGCGCGACGGTTCCCGCTACAAAGGGCGCGGTGATTCAATTGCGTGCTGGTGCCGAACGCCGCAAGAAAACGTTTGACCGCGTCTTTGCTGCGCAGTCGACCTTGGTGAAACGCGAATTCTTCTGGTTTGCCACTTTCGCGAACCGCTTTCAGTTTTGTCGCAATTTCATCGAGGGCTTCGTCCCACGTGATCCGTTTCCACTTGCCTTCGCCGCGTTTTCCGACGCGTTTGAGCGGAAATAGCAATCGTTCGGGATGATACTGGTGGTTCAGTGCGGCTTGTCCACGTGCGCACAAGTAACCGCGGCTATTGGGGTCTTTCGGGTTGCCTTCGACTTTGATCAACCGGTCGTCTTTGACAAAACCGATGATGCCGCAGACGGTGCTGCACAGTTGGCACATGCCCGGCACTTTTTTGACGTCTTTGTATTTGTCGCGATCGGGCCAACTGCGGCCGTTATCGGGTCCGGGCAAGTTGCTCACGCCAGGCATGTTGCCGCGATACGCTTTGCCTTTTATCTGATTCCATTTGTCCAAGTCCAAACCTTGAGCGGTCTGGTTTTGGTTTGGTTTTGCAGCGGTAGGTTTGTCGTTGGGAAGTCCGTTTTTGGATTCGTCCGCACAACCAAGAATACTGCTGGCACCGATAAGGGAACCAAGTTGCATGAACCGACGACGGGAGTTGGAAGTGTTTTTGTCGCTCATTTGGACGCCTCCTTCCAGTTGTAAATGCTGTAGCTTTCCGGCTTGTAAGATTCGCCTTCTTTGGGAACCACTTTTTCAACTACCGGCGGCGCGTCGCCTGCGAACCACATTTTTGGTTTCGTTTCTTTGTCGGTGCGAATCTGTGTCAGTTCGCCTTCGGCTTGGGCAGCTTTCATTGCTTGGGAGACTTTAGAATCGGGATCGTTCAAGTCACCAAAGTGCAACGCTTCGGCAGGGCACGTTGGCACACAAGCTGGTTCCATGCCATTTTCAGTTCGGTGATAACAGTTGTGGCACTTGACGGCTTGTTGCTGAACGGGATCCAGGTAGATCGCGCCGTAGGGACACGCGTCGACGCAGTTGCCGTGTCCACAACAAGTTTCGTAGTTGACCGCGACCGTACCACCGGCTTCTTTGTAGATTGCGCCACTGGGACACGATTTCAAACACGGTGCGTCTTCGCAATGTTGACACGCCATCGGCATGAACATTCGCGCGACTTTGGGATACTCGCCGACGTCTTGATAAAACGTTTGGCGAATGTAATTTCCCAGCGGCACATCGTTTTCGCTTTTGCAACTGACTTCACAGCCGTGACAACCAAAGCAACGGCGTGTGTCAACGAACCAACCCATACGTTTGCCATCGTCGGGTGCCTTCATGCGTTCCCGCCAAAACTCCTCCGGTTGAAAGTCATCGCTGTTTGATTCTTGCGCGTCCGCCGCACCAGCGAGCGAAACGATGGGCAGCGCGACCGTAGCCTTTTTCAGGAAGTCGCGTCGGTTGTTATCTGGCATCTATTAAAAAGTATGTTGGAGCGAGTCAGTTATTTGTTCGATCTACCATCTATAATACGGCCAAGGGCCTTCACCGGATGCCCCCGGTAAAATTTCTACATATCCCGTGCTCTGGCCAAGCGAAACGAGGTCACCAGAACCTTTGCTAAGGACTGGTTCGGCCACTGCATGATCGGTCAATTTCACTAGCCGCATCCAGTGCAAAGGGATGGTTTTTTTACCGGGATTGGTCAAATGCACAACTGGACAGGGGGTCCGCCAATTTGCTTGACCACTGATTTTAGACAACAAAGGTTGCACAAAACGATGGCAGCCGATCGTCGCGCTGACGGGGTTTCCTGGCAATCCAATGATCAGTTTTCCGTCTCGGGCCGCGCCCAAAATCGGTTTCCCCGGTCGTACCGGCAATCCGTGAAAGACGACTTCGCCACCAACGGTACGAACGGCATCGGGGACGTAGTCGTGGTCGCCCATCGAAACGCCACCAGTCAAAATCACCGCATCATGGGCGCCGACCACGGACTCCAGCAACGATTCCAGCTTTTTGCGTTCATCAGTGCAGTGCATCACATCAACGACTTCGATCCAAGGATTGGAATCCAACACGGATGACACGCTGTGAGCGTTGCTGTTGCGCAGTTGCCATGGTTGAAGGGCGTCGCCGTCGGGGACCTCGATGACTTCGTCTCCGGTCGTGATCACCAATACGCGAACTTTACGGAATACACCTGCTGATTGGGCGCCAAAGTTGGCCATGGTCGCGAGATGGGCAGCCGTCAGAAGTGTGCCAGCTTTCAAAACCGTTGATCCGGCTTTTGCGTTCTCTCCGGCGCGGCGAATATGTTCACCCGGTTTTGTGCCCAAAGCAGACTCGCGAAACTTGATCGCGCCGTCCAACTCCTGAGTGTCTTCGCGTTTGACGATCGCATCACAGTCGCTTGGTGCGATCGCGCCGGTGAAAATGCGAACAACATGGTTGTCTTGCATTTGCGGTGGTGGTCCACCCGCTGCCGCTTCGCCCGAGATCGCTATCGCGTCGGTACGTTCTAAATCAGAAAGTCGAATCGCATATCCGTCCATCGCAGAAACGTCCGCAGCGGGGCTGTCACGATCGGCGACCACATCCGCCGCCAGCACACGACCTGTGCAAGTCGGGGGATTCGATTCAACCGTGTCGACAACAGACAGTTTGTCGGCGAGCTGGGCGATGGCTTCGGTGGGGTTTTTCATTGAACGGTGGCCCGCGCTGTGTGGTCGGATAGGGTTGCAAGTTCTTTGGGTCAAGCAATGAGGAAACCAGCTGCGAAGCAGCGACAGGATGTAGCCCCATGCG
>CAZZDZ010000405.1:0-5756 GCA_964652675.1 uncultured Pirellulaceae bacterium | reverse complement strand
CCACCTTTTCTGATGGCAGAACGATCAAGTGTGTCGAAAAAGTCTTTGATCCGGGTCGACTGACACGCACCATCTACCGCCTATCTTTTCAGTCGCCATTCGCCTATCAGAAAAACCGTGACGCAATCCTGACAAGCTTCTATCGTCGGCGAGTGGCCAGCGCGATCTTGGAAGCGTCGGATATCAAGTGTGACGTGTCGCAACCGAAAAGCCATCCCCAAGTCGCTACGCCGCTTTATGTTCGATTCGACTCAACGACCCAATCGTGGGTTTTGGCCGCCCAGTGGGTAAACGGGCGCGGTATCAATCCGGCACCCGCAGACCCAGCTCGCATCAGCCGCCAGTTGCGAATGGTCACAACCCGCGGCCAAGCAACGTCGCCAAGAAAGCGATTCGAGATTGACGAATTGATCGACGTCATGAGTCAGATCGAAAAACTGCTGGGTCGTTGTGGGTTGGTCGGATCCGGTTGGCAAGTTTCCCCACGGGCGATCGTATCCACTGCAAACTTATTGCGAGTCCAAGACCGATACACGGTTATCGATTTGGAATCGGGAATTCCTGCGGTGCTTGTTCCTCATTACATACTGAGCGGTCTCTGGCGTGGCCAACTGCCCCCGTTTGACGACCTGGATACCGAGAGGCTGCAAACATGGTTGAACGATAACGAGCGTCTGCTCGCGTTTCGACTTGGGCCCGACGCCATGGATCAGCTTCGTTACGACGCGGACAAGCTGATCGAACATTCGGCTGCCTGGAAACAATCCGAAGTCGCGCTATTTCGTCGTCCTTGGCGTTGGCTGGGTCGTGCACAGTGGCAGCGGTATCGTGCCGAGTGTATTCGGCGCTGGCGTCAGGATGCAGTTGTCGATGAAACAACCCATCAGCGACTATGCGAACTTCCTCGTGGCCGAACGTTTGTCCATGCTGCGGCCATTTGGTGTCTTGGCCTGCTACCCTCTTCGCTTGGTCGTTACACCAGCCGTCTGGCGGGACGGCGTGACACACGCAACAAAACGATACGTTTCCTACGCGATCCTGAATTTCGCAAGCAAACCTACGCCGCCTATCAAAAACGCTGTCGCGATCGCTGGGAGCGAGACCAACGAGTCGTTGAGGGAAAACAAATTGGGCGAATCGGTTCTGCGATCCATCGAACGCTGGAATTGATCACGCCGGCATCGATCCACCGACATTTGACCGATCCCAGTAAGTGGCGCGAGCTGGTCACGGTTGGGTTGCTGTTGCTGCTAAGTCGGCGTTATCAGTCTTGGCTTGGGCAACGAAAGATCGAATCGGCAATCACACGTTGGCATTGTGCAGGCCGAATCAGTGCGCGACAAGCCGATCAATTGCGTAATGATTTGTGTGGCGAAGAAGTTCGAATCTATACGCGTGGATTTGGAATGCACCTGGCACTCAAAGCGATCGCGCCCGTTGTGATCCCGGCCAAAGTGGGTGGCATCGCTGCATTCTTTGCGACGGGTAACCCTTGGTTCTTGGTGCCTTGGGTGGTCATGCCTGTGATTCGCAGCGTGATTACCTGGACAAGTGTTTGGCGAAACCGCCACCATCGGATTCCCCACTCGGAAGCTTTGATGACAAGTTGGATCCCGACTTTTGGTTCAGCGGCTTTTCTGCTGCAGATGTTCGCGAGCAGACCGCAGTTGTCCACGTTCTTGATTCGGGATGCTGCATCGAGTGTTGGCCGACGCGTGCCGATTTATGGCGGCGCTGATTCAAGAACTGAAATCGCGTTTATTCGCGCGACGGATTTTTTGATCGAAGCGATGCAGATCACTACGGGACTCACGCAGCGAATTCGCCAACGTTGGCAACGCAAACGGCAGACTTCCAGTGAGGCGCAGTCGCATGATGTTCTGCCGATTTCCCAAGCCAGCCGCTGGCGCCAGTGGTTGGATGCAAAAGCCGTTAAGCGAATTGCCGATCGCGAACTTTCTAGTCAGGAATCTTCTAGCCGGGAATCGGCAGACATAAGTGCCAGCAGCAGTGGCATGCAAAATCGCAAGTCGGCTTAAGCATCGCTGATTGTGTCATTCCACATTGCCGCAGAAAAACTCGTCAAGACTTTCGTCCATTGCACGTAAGCCAATACCCAGCGGCTAAAGCCTGGACTCCAGCGATGTCTCGGTATCTATGCCGCTTTAAGCGATCTAGATTTCCAAAACCACAATTTGTGCATTTTTCCTGATAGATTGTCCCTCGCTCGGATAGTCATCACCAGGAGAACTTGCACCGATGGATCCAGACACCCGCGAAAGTTTGATAGCTCGCCTGCCAGATCACGCCGACCGTGTCGCCTGGCACGAATTTGTCGAACTGTATGAACCACTGATTTACGGCATCGGACGACGCCACGGACTGCAACCAGCCGACGCTGGCGATTTGGTCCAAGATGTCTTGGTGGCAGTCGCCAACTCCGTCGATCGGTTCGAGCCTGATCAGACGCGCGGCCGGTTTCGTTCTTGGCTGTTTCGTGTTGCCCGCAATCAAGCGTTGATGCACGTTCGTAAGCTGAAACGGCAAACAAACGCGACCGGAGACAGCGCGGTTTCGCAAATGCTGGCCAACTACGCCGCCGACGATCCGTCGCAAACGGAGTTTGATTCGGCGTTCCGAAGACGGGCGTTTCGTTGGGCCGCGCGTCGTGTTCGCGACAGCGTCAAACCGCCGACCTGGGAAGCCTTTTCGCGGACAGCCATTCGCGGTGAGACGCCACGCGAAGTTGCCAAGTCGATGGGCGTTGAGATTGGTGCTGTTTACCTTTCGCGTTCTCGCGTGATGGCGAAACTTCGCAAAGCAGTCGAAAACGTCAGTGAAGAAATCATGATTGATTCGATCGACCAACCGGAGGCAATCTAATGGCACGTTGCCCAACTGATTTAGTAGACGCCGCAGCGGAAGATCGATTGGCAGACGACAAAGTCGCGAAGCTACAATCGCATCTCACACGATGTAAGAAATGTTGCAAGCGTTTGGATTCCAATACCGCATCGCCGTTGTGGTGGAACGATGCATCGCGACTGCTGGACGATTCGCTACTGGACGATCCACTGGGCGACATCGCTGATTCGTCGACCTCGGATGCCAGGCTGTTCGAGGACGATGATCCGGTTGGCGAATTGAAAGCAGCGGGCATCATTGATTCACCCAGCCATCCCGAAATGTTGGGGCAACTTGGACGCTATTCAATCGAGCGTGAGCTGGGCTCTGGCGGAATGGGCGTGGTTTTAAAAGGATTTGATGCAGAACTGAATCGCACCGTTGCGATCAAAGTGCTGGCACCCCATTTGGCGCGTAGCGCGGCGGCACGCCAACGTTTTATCCGCGAAGGCCGAGCGGCAGCGGCCGTCGTGCATGAAAACATTGTTGCGATTCACGAAGTCGACACGTCCGGCCGCCTGCCGACCTTGGTGATGCACTACGTCGATGGCGTTTCGCTACAACGACATGTCGACACGATCGGCCCACTGCCAGTTTGCGACGCGTTGCGTATCGCTTCGCAAACGGCGGCTGGTTTGGCCGCCGCCCATCGACAAGGAATCATTCATCGCGATGTCAAACCGGCCAACATTCTGATCGGCGGTGGCGGACAGCGTGTTTGGATAACCGACTTTGGTTTGGCCCGAGCGGTGGATGACGCCAGTTTGACACGAACAGGATTCATTGCGGGCACGCCACATTACATGTCGCCCGAACAAGCACGCGGTGGTCCAGTCGGTCCCGAAAGCGACTTGTTCAGCCTGGGGTCAGTGGTTTATTTCATGCTGGCGGCTCGTCCGCCATGGCGGGCCGAACGTTCGCTGGCGGTGCTGCATCGAATCGTTGGACAACCGCATCGCCCGCTCTGGCAAGTCAATTCGGATGTGCCGCGCGAAGTCAGTGATTTGGTCGACGACCTGCTGGCCAAGACAACCGACGACCGAGTCGAATCGGCAACGAAAGCCCAACAGAGGCTCGAGGAGATGTTAGCGCAAATGCAAAACCCCAATGGTCCTCATTCGCTTTCCAATAGCAATGCCGCTGCATCAACGCATGTGAAACCACGTTGGTACGGTCGGCCATGGTTCGTTGCCCCGGCCACGGTTGCGGCCACTTTGTTACTGGTCAATTCATTGGGCTGGACGGACATAGGCCGAGTCATCACTGAGCAACGAACAGCCGACAAACAACGTATTGCTCCGGATGCGCCGCCGCCTCAACGCAATACGCTTGCAAAAGGAGCTGGCCAAGCAGAACGAGCAAAAAACGCGGCAGGTACAAACGAGCCTGCTTTTTCCGTTCGACCTCCGTCTGCGACACCTCTGTTTAGAAATGGACTGCGCAGTTCAAACTCAAGTAGCCAAATGTTCCTGCCACCGACGACCCAAAAGTCAGCCGGGAAACCGATCGCGGATTTCCAATCGTTCGCCGAGTTTGGCACACCGTCGACACCGCGTGTTCAATCAGCAAGCCCGACACCGGTGAATTTACGCCACGAAACATTGGTCGCACCAACCGAACTACTTCCAACGACTCCAGACAACGTTTGGACCGAATTCACACGTTTAGAAGCTCTACTTCGCGAAGCAGAATCCGTCATCAAACCGAAGACTCAAAACCAGAACAATAGCAAGAGGAACCTACAATGATTCATCGCTTCACATACGCGTGCCTATTCGTTTTGATCGTTCCGACTTGGGTGCTGGCACAAGATACAGAGAGCCCCAAAGACGCTCGACGTGGTGTGGGGGAGTTTGTCGAGGTCGAAACAACCGAGTCGGAACAGCGCTTGACCGAGCGTGAAATCGCAGTAGAAGGCGCTGCTGATGGTAGCGATGAGTTCTCTGATTTGCCTAGAGTAAGTGCTCAGCCGGAGCGAGAAGCCGAATTGGATTTGCGTTTACAAGGTACCAAGCGAGCACCTGCCGCAACACGCGAGCTATTAGTCGACATTCTAAAAGGCAAAACGCCAGAAGATTGGCCCAAAGATCCGGTCGCGGTGAGTGTGACATATCCAGCCTCAGCCGGGCGACTGCATGCTGGACAGCAACTCATTGATCCGCGGTCAAAGAATTTGACGATGGATCAACGTCGCGAGATTTACCTTTCAATGAACTTGGCGGCAATTCGTGATGGCCAAGAGCGGTTAGTGAAAGCCGAAAACGAAGCCGAAAAGAAGAAAATTCTCGCTAGTTTGAAAAGCGAATACGCAGCTCGATTCGAAATCGACACGGCCTATCAAGAATTGAAGCTAGAAGAAATCGAACGACGCGCATCAATACTACGAGCGGAAGTCGACAAACGCAGCGAATCGCAAGACGAATGGGTCAACGCAATGGTGACCCTGGACAAGATGCGAGCCAACGGAATTGAAACCATACCATCGAATCCACCTGCGAGCTCAACTTTCCGTTCTCCGATAGCGAGTGCCCAGCGATCCTCTACAGTCGACGCATTGCAAAGCTCACCAAGTCTTTTTCAACGAAGTCCCCCTTTGTCGATCCGACCAATCGAAGACTTTCCGGACCAAAGACCAAATGAGTATCAGGGAACAAGACCTGCTAGGCCTACACCAGCAACGTCGCGAGGCTCTGTAGTAGATTGGTCGAACCCCTTGCCTGGATTCCGCCCACAAATCGCGAATCCCGCGGATGACCTCAGGCTCCAGAGATTCAATGACGATAGAAATCGCGAAACAAGCCCTCGTTTTAACCGCGATTCTTCTCAGTTTGTCCCTGAAAGGCCGTAACGGA
>CAZZDZ010000404.1:0-5764 GCA_964652675.1 uncultured Pirellulaceae bacterium | reverse complement strand
CTCAAAAGCAACGATCGCTCGATTGCGTTGCGCCGAATAGGTGTAGAGGTCGCCGATTCGACGCTGTTGGTCAATGATCATGTCAAGGACGGACGAGTCATTGTTTTGGACAATTCGCTTTTTCGCCAACTCCACTAGGTGTTGCAATACTGCTGCATCGCCTTCGGGTTCTTCGGCCAGTAGCAACCGAGTGTAAGTCTTGACCGATTGGGCGTCGTCGGGGCGTAATGACAATGCCGCGGTGGCAAATCGTTGGACCTGCGCGATATCTGGCGGCACTTTGTTGCTGGCGATCTGTGCTCGTCCGACCAGTGCCCGATAACTGCTGGGTTCACGTACGTGTAAATCCGCGAGTAGTTCTTCTGCGACAAGTCTGCCATCGACTAATTCGGCGATCGGATCTGACGTCCACGAAAAACGAAAACGCCCGACCGTTGATTCTCCGCCGTGTCCGGTTTGCAGATCAGCGACAAGTCGACTCAACTGCGTTGGAGCGTCGTTGTTTTCGATAATCATTACACACGAACAGACGTCCGTATCATCAGGATGATCCAGCCGCCAAAAGTTCGATTCGTCGCCGTCGTTCAAAAACGCAATGCTTCTGTCTTGAAAGGCTTGGTGATTCGAGAACGCCTGTTGGATTTGCAAAAGTCTTGGTTGCGAGCCAGCTTGGGCGACTCCGCGTAGTTTGATTTCCCGGACAACGCAGCCAACCGCGGCATTCTTTAACTGCGGCCCATTGTTGGGCAAGCGGCTGTCTTGCATCGTCTCGAATCGGATGGCAGAAACGACCTTTCCGTTGATTTCCGTCGATATCACATGCTGCAAGGCAGATTTGCGATTTTTGGTTGCCAAAAAACTTCCATCGCTCTGGATCGACAACTCGTCCCCATCGATCTGGGGAGATTCAAACGGAGTCCATCGAACACTGTCACTGATTTGGTTAACCATGTTTGCTTCGCCCCGAGCAAACAGGGTGTCGCAAAGACGTACAACATCCACGACGGGCTGTTGTTTGACTGCTGGATCGCGGGCTAAGCGAATGAGTTCGTTGGTATCGCCCTCGTTGATTGCCTGCCAAAGTCTTTGCCGCCATTGGCTGTTGTCCACAGATGAAACGATCGCTTCGAGCCAACGTGACTGCTCTTGATAAGCCTCTTTGGTGGGAACATTCAGAATGCCCACTCGAAAACAACCCAGATTCTGGCTCGACGAGCCAGAAGCATTCGAACTGCCACGAAAAGAAACTCGCAGCTTGGCCTCTTTGGCGAATTGCTGAGGGCCATCAAAATAATACGTAGCAAAGTGGCTTTTCCCAGCACCTCCTGACAAATTCCAATAGCCACCGTTGAATCGCGCGTTAGCAACCGAGTAGTTCGCTTCTGATCGTGCAAAATGCAAGCGACGGAAATCATCGGGCGTGTCGCCACTTGCGATCTCGAATTTCAGATCATTGATGACGCACTTACCATCCTTTCCGCGGCCTGGCCCGCTGGCTGGCAGCGACGGATGGTTCAGAACTTGGAATTGGATGGCCGAAAACGGTTGGTCGTCGAATTCAAAAACCAATTCATGCGATTGTCCGGGTTCGTTGGCTCCTGTGAACAAGAGAACTTGATCGTCTAGCGACTTGATCACCACACCATCGGTAGAGCTAGATTTGGCAAGTTTTCCAAAACGTAATTCACTGCCCATGGCTCGTTGATAATCGCTTTCGTCTTCGTGCAACGATTTCCATTGATACAACGCATCGACAATCGTGGGTCGTGCCCAATCGGGTACTTGGCCTAATCGTTGCGCAATATCCTTGGGATCATCACTGCCGTCGGCTAACCACTCGTCAAACGATTGGGATACTGCCAGGGCGACGTTGATTCCCGTCGAAACATCCCTTTGGTCCCCCTTGTCGCTGGTGATTGTCCGAAACGTTCGTTTCAGCGTCGATTCACTCTGGCTAACTTGAACGATGTTCAACTTGTCAACCAGTGCGACGGTTCGATCAAGTTCCAATGCTCGCGACGACATGGTTCGTGCCGTTTGATGGAGGCTGGACTGCTTTGCAATCGGCGTCATGGCACTACGAACTTGGTCGACCGCGTCTCTAAGCCGAGCGATGTCGGCTGGTTTGGGTGCCTGCGATCCGTCGACGCGATTAACCAGATCTTTCATGACGACGAGTTCGTTTTCAAGCAACGTTTGGTCGCGTTGCGACTGCGCGGAACGTTCTTGAATGCGTTTTTGCTCGGTCGCTGCGAGTTCACTGCGGTTTTTTTGAATCACAAACCCGCCAATGCCAACGATCGCACAAAGAGCAACGCCAAGCCCAGCAAGCAAGCCAACCAATTGACGTTTTTTCCGTTCAGCGGTGGCCGTCTTGATGGCTTCTTCTGCGCGGGCAGCCGAAGACGCACGCTCGATCTCTGCGGATCGCAATTTTTCTGCAACCGATTCGCGATAGGCGGTGACCCGATTCGCCACAACGCTGGCGTCTTGCAGTCTCGCGTTGGCATCTCCATGCAGGCATTTAGTTGCAAGGTCCCGCAGTTCTTTGTCCGCACCACATTCCTCCAGCCTATCAAAACAGGGCTGCAATTCTCCGCGAATACTGCGAATCAAAATCTCATTGGATGTTGATCCATGGTAGGGGTGAACGCCTGTGAGAATTTGGCACAGAATCGCGCCCAGCGAAAAGACGTCAGCGCGCGCGTCGACTTTATCCAGCTGCCCGGCGGCTTGTTCAGGCGGCATGTAACCAAGCGTTCCCAAAACACTGCCGTAGCGAGTTTCTGACCCGGCCGTGTTATCATGTACTTTCGTGCTGATCGTTTGGCCCGCTGGTTCGTCGGTATTGTTGCTGGCTATTGCTTCGTTGAACGTTTCGTTGGAGTCGGTATCAGCGGTGCTTCCAAGTACCTTGGCGAGCCCCCAATCCATCACTTGGACTTCGCCGAATGCGCCAACCATGACATTGGACGGTTTCAGGTCGCGGTGAATCACGTTTTTGGAATGTGCAAAAGCAACCGTTTGACAGACCTGTTCAAAGACCCCCAAAAAACGCGACAAGTCTTCTTCGGGTGATTCTCTTTGCTTCAAAAGAGATGAAAGCGTGTCGCCTTCGACTAGCTTCATCGCAAAGAAGGGACTTTGGTCGGCAAGCTGCCCCATGTCGTAAACGGGAACGATGCCTGGATGCTGAAGCTGGCCCCCGATTTGTGCTTCCTCGACAAAACGTTTATACGCTGACTCACTGCTACGTTTGCCGTCCAGCAGAACTTTGATTGCGAGATCGCGTTGCAGCATCGAATCGCGACCACGCAGTACGGCACCCATCCCGCCGCGCGCGATTTCACTGTGAATTTCGTAGCGAGAGTCCTCCGGTACCAGAGAACCAGAATTGGCCGATTCTGCCGAGCGTGAGTCACTCGAATCGAATGTCTGGTTCAGTTGTTGATTCGGGGCACTATCGCATGTTTCCTCAAGTGAACCAATGTTTTGCGGATCAGGCTCAGCGTTTACGTTTGTATGAAATTTCGTGGGCTCTTCTGAACCCGATCGATTCTCTTCGTCAGTCAACTCCGCTGCCTCAATAAAACGTTAGTGAACAAGATTCATCTGAATATTCTAACAGGAGAACGCCCGGTCGTTTCTGAGTCCACCCAGTCTGAGTCCACACAGTCTGACTCTACCCAGCACGATAAATCGTCTGTTACCGCGCAGAAAAGCACACGACAGGTACACGGCTTTGAAAACGCCGCACTTAATGCCACCAGTTTCCGTGGTCGGTTACGGGAGTCACTTTGCATCGCATCGAGTCGAGCGCCGAAGCGACTTCGCTGACCGCCCAATCCATGTCCGCGACTTCTAGCCGGTACTCGGGCCATCGCCATCCGCTTGGCCACAATTGGTGCGGGGCTGGCCATTGTGTTTCGGCAGTGGTGTGCTGGATCCTTGCAACCAACCGAGGCACGTTTGAAGAATTGGTTTGTTCGCTATCTAGCGGCGGCAGCGCCGGAAGATACGCAGACACCCACGGCTGGTTATCGGTTACATCAATTGGTTCGCCAGCTTCCAGGCCTTGCTGAAGATCTGGTTCCGCGATGTTCGCTTTTGAATCCGAAGTCTGTGAATCTGAAATCCGGCGACGCATCGGCGCTGGTGCGTTGCCTACGACTCCCAACGGTTCGACGATCGGGCGTTCTGCAAAGGTTCGCAAGTCGTGTTCTTGTGTCAAACGGTGACAGAGTTCTTGACGAATGGATTGGTCGCCACCGACCAATGCCAGTGAGGCGGATCCAGCTGAAAGGTGCTGTGTAAGCCTTTTGAGCGTCCAACCAAATCGCGGGTCGCGATAGTGCGGGGCAACGTCACAGGCTGGTAGCAATACAAATTGGCGAGCAGTGTACCGCGGGTGTGGAACAGTCAGCCCCGCATCGCCGCCAACCAGTGCACCATGCAAGACGACATCCAGGTCGATCGACCTGGCGCTCCAGCGTTGTTTTCGCTGGCGACCAAGTTCGTTCTCTAATTCCAACAGCAGGTCTAAGATTTCACGCGCGGACGCGTCGGTCTCAAATGCCCCGATGGCATTCAAAAAGGGATCTTGTCCACCTGGGCCTCCGATTGGCGGGGTTTCGAACAGGCGACTGGTCCGTAATCCATCAAACTCGCGCACCAGAGGTGACGAAGCGATTTTGCGAGCTGCTTCGGCGATCAATTCGTTGCGGTCGCCCAGATTGCTGCCAAAACTGATCAAGCACTGAGACTTAGCAGCTTTTTCGGCGTCGGATGTGGTGGAAAATTCGCTCATGTTGGCCAATATACACCAGCAAGTCGCAGTCGCGTGTTGAATATTGCCGCCACAACTTGCCGCGGCCTACGTGGGTGGGTTATTTCTTCGGAACCTGTCACACTACTGTTCACGCACGAGAGCTGTCTGGAAAGGCTGCTCGCACAAAAGTGAAACATGCGATCGCTCCCCCTCTGACACTTCTCCGAACCAGACTCGCAATTTGAACGATCCCGCCCAAGAAGAGCTGAAGCAAACCCCAAACGATGTCTTTGCGGCAGCCGTTGTTTTTGAAATGGCGCTCGGGTTGTTGGCATTGATCTTGGGCTGGACGCTTGGCCCAGATGCTCGGGCATTGATTCCAACTCTTGGCAACGAGACGATTTGGCCAGTCGTGTCGGGTATCGGTTACGGGTGCCTTGCGGCGATCCCAATTTATGTGTTCATCGAAATGGTGCGAAAGATTCCCTGCGAACCAGTACGAGAACTGGAACGCTTGAGCGACGATGGGATGTTCAAAACACTGTTGCAGTTGAGCGCAGTGGAATTGATTTTGATCAGCATTGCGGCGGGCGTCGGCGAAGAACTTTTGTTTCGCGGTTGGCTGATGTACTTCCTTGCGTCACCCACCGGAGAACCGGCCGGAATGGTCGAAATGGGAGCAGCCCTGGTTGCGTCATCAATCGCGTTTGGCTTAGTCCACCCAATCACCAAGCTTTATGTTGTTTTGGCAGCGATCATGGGCGTGTATTTCGGTTTGCTAGTGATACTGACCGACAACCTATTGATCCCAATCACAGCCCACGCCGCTTACGACGCAGCGCAATTGATCATCGCGGGCCGAAAGCCTCAAACAGCTTCGTAGCAGCATTGAATACAACGAGACATCTATTTGAATTGTTTTGGCGCAATACTGTGTCGGCCTCCGGCCTAACGTGCGCTGGCCTTTTCAGACGTCCAGGGTTCAGGCTTTAGTTG
>CAZZDZ010000403.1:0-5769 GCA_964652675.1 uncultured Pirellulaceae bacterium | reverse complement strand
AGGGTTAAACGCATTTCTAGTTCTTCGTTGACTCGTTTTCCTCGGACCAGTTCGGCGAACAAGAAAACCATGTGACCGCCATCCAACGCTGGGATCGGCAGGAAGTTCAGGATCGCAAGGTTCATGCTGAGCATCGTCAGGAATATCAATTGCTTTGAGATTCCCTGCTTTGCTTCTTGTCCGGCAATTTGAACGATCTTGATCGGGCCACCGACGTGATTGCGTTTGACCTTGCCGCGAACCGCCATTCCCAAAAACTGGAACACGTCACCTAAACGCCGCTTACCTTCTCGCATACCCAACGATAGTGCTTCGCTGAACGATTGGGCTGTATGAACTGATTCGGCGGCTGTCAAACCTAGGCCGCGTTCAAATCTTACTTCGTCGCTTTGACCGACCGATAATTCCGCTTTGACAATCTTGTTGTTGTCACCAGGACGTTCGGCGATGACCGCGAACTTGCTACCGGGTGGTAAAAACTGAACCGCATCCAAGAACGTTGTAACCTTGTTGGGCTCATCGAACTTCCAGTCCTGCAAGCTTTTTAAGATTTCGCTGTAGCGTTCGTGCTGAAGTTCTTCGGGAATATCGTCGCCTAAATCCAAGTGGACTTCTTTGATCAAATCGCCGACTGCTAACGAGCTGACGTTGGATATTGCGACAGACGAAGTTGGACGGTACGCGAAACCGTACGAATTGAGACCAATTTCGCCTCCGCTGCCAGACAAAGGCGACAGCGTTTGTGGGCTTTTTTCGGGTGCGATTTCCAGTTCGATTGATTCAGCATCGTCGCCCGAACCACGTCGAACCGTAATCGCAACCGGTTCGGTACCGTTGGCAAGTTGGATTGGCAACGTAAACGCGTTGAAAGACTTTTCACCGTTGACCGATTCGACCACATCCCCCACTTTCATGCCCGCTTTTTCGGCGGGGCCGTCGGCGATCAGCGCGACGATTGGTCCCATTCCAAACTGGATTCCGACCGACTTGGATTTTTGAGGCGGCAAACTGATCGTATGCTTTGTGCCATCCACCCGTTCCAGTTCCAGCTTGACTTCTTTGGTCGGATTGGAATTTAGGTAATCAAAAAGTGGCGTTCCTGGCACGATCGCTGAGGGATCGATTTTGTTTCCATCGTAGGCGACGATTTTTGCGCCCCCGTCTGCTTCCGTCAAAACGGTTGCCGCAACGCTGCCTGGGTTGGCATAGATGTTTTCGCCAAGCGTTGTTGATGTGGGGCTGGTGATTCCGATCATCCGCATGTCACCGTCTGCTGGATGCGGCGCGGTTTTCAAAGGAATGCGTCGTTCACCGTCGTCGTAGCGAATCGTAACATCGATTGGATCTTCAGGCTGTTTTAACCCAGCCGTCACGATTGCAATTCGCATCTCGCGAAAGTGCAATTTGTCGTCGGCGAGTTCGCCAACCTTGACGACTTGTCCGCCCGGATCCACACCGGCTTGCCATGCGGGGCCGCCCGGCGTTGCCGAGCCGATGATGGCCGGGTTGTAACTGACTCCGTATCCGTAAGCGACGGCGGCGAACAGAACTCCCGTGATCAAGTTCATGATCACGCCGGCGCTGATGATGACCATTCGTTGCCAAACAGGTTTGGCGGGATAGCTGCGCGGATCTAATTTGATCGGGATACTGTCGTCTTCGTCCTCGCCGCCTTCGATCCGAATCCGGTCTGCTTCTTCTTGTGCTTTGCGTGGGTCGTCGTCTTGGCCGAGCATCTTGACGTATCCGCCAAGTGGCAAAATGCCGATGCCGTATTCTGTTTCGCCGTACGTGAACTTGCCCAGCGTTCGCGGGAATTTGATGGGACCAATTTTGATCGGCACATCAAAGCCGACGTAGAACTTTTCGCATTTCACGCCGAACGTTTTCGCGGCTAGAAAGTGACCAAGTTCGTGGACAAAGATGACCAGTCCGATTCCAAACGCAACTCGCGCCCACAACCAAATTTGCGATAGCAAAGTTGCGACAAAGCCAACTTCGGTTTCGGCCAGGGGTAATGAAGAACCGAGCCATTGAATGAACATCTAACGTTGCCTTGTAATCTGTTTTGTTTTATCCGTTGCCAGCATTCCGAAAAGCGTCTTGCAAGCGTCGGTATTCGTTTGGGAGGGGCGTTTATTGGCAAATGCCCATTTTATGCATCTTGCCCGCAGCACTTCAGTGTCTCAGTTCTCGCCCAGCGATCCAATTCCAAAAGCCGATCGAGGGTCGGATTTGGTTCGTGGGTATGGTTTTTTAGCACGTTACGGCATGTCGACACGATGTCAGTAAACCGAATTTGGCCATTTAAGAACAGCCCGACCGCTTGTTCATTGGCGGCGTTGACCACAGCTCCGGCCGTTCCCCCGACTTTAGCGACCTCAAAACCAAGATCCAAGCCTGGAAATCGCTCTCGATCAACGGGATTGAGCGACAAATCCCAATTCTGGCTGCGATCCAGCGGCGGTGCGTCGCAGGGCAGCCGACGAGGATAAGTCAGGGCATATTGGATTGGCAGACGCATGTCGGGTGGGCTTAACTGGGCGATCACCGATCCATCCTCGAATTCGACCATCGAATGGATGATGGATTGCGGGTGCACGACGACTTCGATTTTCTCTGCAGGAATATCAAACAACCAACGTGCTTCGATCACTTCCAGCGATTTGTTCATCATCGTGGCTGAATCGATCGTGATTTTTGGCCCCATGTTCCAAGTCGGATGGTTCAGCGCCAATTCGGGCGTGGCGTCTCGCATTTGCTGCTCGGTTGAATTGCGAAACGGTCCACCGCTGGCTGTCAAAATCAATCTGCGTGGTGGAGAATTGCTGGAACCAATGCATTGAAAAATAGCCGAATGCTCGCTGTCGACGGGCAACAGTTCGGACCCACTTTCACTCATTCGTTGTCTAACAAGCGGGCCGGCGACGACCAGTGTTTCTTTGTTGGCAAGCGCCACACGTTTGCCGCAGTCCACTGCCGCCAAAGTGCTCTCCAGTCCAGCACGACCAACGATCGCCGCCACGACCACATCCACGGCAGCCTGCTGTGCTGCGGCGACAAGCGCATCGGCGCCAACCGATACTTTTACATCCGAAAGCGCGCCGCTGGGGTCGAACGCGCCAGCGGATTGGGCGTCCGAAAGAACCAGTTGGGCGGGCGGCTCATCAACACTTTGAGCCATCTTAATGAGACAATCCAGATTTTTGTGTCCGGACGCCGCCCACATCCGCCAGCAGTTTTCCGAGTCGACTTTATTCAGGTGGTTGATCACATCGACTGTCGCGGTCCCGATACTGCCTGTAGCGCCCAGGACGGCTACATTTTGCAGTTTTCGGTTATCGGCGGACAGCTCCTGTGGATTTCCTTCGTCTTTTCCAAGGTGTCGGTGTGGTTTTTGGGTTTCAGACACGTTCGGAAATTCCGATTCGGATCGCGTATTGAATTGGATAGCAAAATCGCTTCGTCCGCCAATTGGGGCAATTCGCGATTGTCGACGAAACACTATCATGGACGATCAACATGTTCGTTACGACCCGACCTGAACTTTGGATCTGTTGGGCACTGGTTGCCGAACATGCTGGGTAATCGAAGAATGCGTAATAACACTAGACGGAATCGAACTTTCACCCCTCGCCCCTGCTTTTTGAGACAACATGAGCGATAACGAAAACGGCCGAAAAAACCCTGAACGCAACAACGCAAACGGCGAAAATCGCGGTGGCGGCAACGTCTGGCTCGTATTGGCAGCCGTGACCTGTGCCGTCTTATTCTGTGCGTATTTGTTCGGAAGCGACAAACAGCAGCTTCGATATCCGGATTTGATGGCGCTGCTGGAAGCACAAGGGGATGCCTTGGAAGCTGGCAAAGCGAACCCCGGAAGTG
Organism: uncultured Pirellulaceae bacterium; assembly: GCA_964652675.1. Lineage (GTDB taxonomy): Bacteria > Planctomycetota > Planctomycetia > Pirellulales > Pirellulaceae > K23-9. Next base: position 1,884 of record CAZZDZ010000403.1, on the reverse strand, counting down.
AAGTTTCGACTCCCATTATCGAAGTCACGTCGACGCGGAATCCAGATGTGATCTGGGAATTTTCTGACGCCAACATGATCGATGTCGCCGACGACATGGTGACCGGAAAAGTCAAGTATCGGTCGCTGGGCAAGAATGGCGAGAACCGCGATCGGCCCGATAACGAAGCAAAACTGGTCAACTTTCAGACTCGGCGCGTCCCCAACGACGAACAAGACAAAAACCTGACCGCAACGCTAAAACGATCCGGCGTCATCTGGGACAATGCTCATCCCAATCGCTTTTTGGCAAACCACTGGCCCGAATTGTTGATGATCGGCGTTCTGATCTTGCTGGGCATTGTGATGTTGCGTCGGATTGGCGGAGTCGGATCGCCGATGTCGTTTTCGCGCAGCCGCGGCAAACTGCACGGACAAGAAGAATTGTCGATTACGTTTGACGATGCGGCAGGGATCGACGAAGCGGTTGAAGAAGTCCGCGAGGTGGTGGACTTTTTAAAGAACAGTGAAAAGTACCAAGCGCTTGGCGGACGCATCCCCAAAGGCGTTTTGCTGGTGGGCCCTCCGGGGACGGGCAAGACCTTGTTGGCTCGTGCGATCGCAGGCGAAGCGGGCGTGCCGTTCTTTAGTTTGTCGGGTAGTGATTTTGTCGAAATGTTTGTTGGTGTTGGTGCCGCACGCGTTCGAGACATGTTCCAACAAGCCGTCAGTCGTGCGCCATGCATTATCTTTATCGACGAGTTAGACGCGCTTGGAAAAAGCCGTAGTGGTAGCAGCGTCGGTGGCCACGACGAACGCGAACAAACACTCAATGCGTTGCTGGTCGAAATGGATGGCTTTGATTCCAATTCAGGCGTCATCGTTGTCGCGGCAACCAACCGTCCCGAAACACTGGACCCTGCTTTGTTGCGTCCCGGACGTTTTGACCGGCACGTGTTGGTGGACCGTCCCGACATCGCTGGCCGCGAAGAAATCTTGAAGGTGCACGTCAAGACAGTGAAACTGGCCGACGAAGTCGATTTGAAGCACATTGCGTCGATCACGAGCGGTTTCGTGGGAGCGGACTTGGCAAACTTGGTCAACGAAGCGGCGTTGTTAGCGGCCCGTGCAGAGAAGTCGTCAGTCGGAACGACCGAATTCAACGAAGCGGTCGAGCGGGTGACGGCTGGTTTGGAAAAGAAGAACCGGGTGATGAACGAAGACGAAAAAATCCGCGTCGCGTATCACGAAAGCGGGCATGCTTTGGTCGCGGCCGCATTGCCAAACACAGATCCGGTCCACAAAGTCAGTATCATTCCACGCGGAATGGCGGCGCTCGGATACATGATGCAACGCCCCGAGTCAGAACGTTATTTGATGACCAAGAGCGAATTGGAAAGCAACATGAAAGTGTTGTTGGCTGGCACGCTGACCGAAGAAATGGTTTTTCAAGATATCAGCACCGGCGCGCAAAACGATCTGGAACGATGCACCGAAATCGCTCGGAGTATGGTGATGGATTACGGAATGAGTCGAATGGGACGCATCAATTTTCGCCGCTCATCGCGTTCGGCATTCCTGGCTGGCGGAGCTGGCGAAGGCTACCAGATGATGCACGGCGACGACATGGCCAAAATGATCGACAAAGAAGTCGCCCGAATCATCGAAGACGCCTTGGTTCAGACTCGTGAGATTCTGGAACAACGTCGCGAAGTTCTCGAAGCGGTGACGCAGCGATTGCTGGAAGTCGAATCGATCGACAATGCCGAGTTGACGCGGTTGATCGAAGAAAACGCCAGTGGGCCTTGGTTGGTCCCCGGCACCGTGGTCGAAAAACCACGAGCAACCATCGTTGCAAAAGACGAATCAAGTAAAAACGCAAACGAAGCGTAAAGGGTTTGTCGGT
>CAZZDZ010000402.1:0-5794 GCA_964652675.1 uncultured Pirellulaceae bacterium | reverse complement strand
CGAGTACGAGTACGAGTACCGGCGAAACGCCTGAGTACGAGTACGAGTACGATCAGAAAACACTGCAAGCGTTTGTCTTTAAGAATCAACCGTCGACAAGACGACGGCAACCGCGTTGCCTTCGGAAGTATGCGATAGACACAGGACGTAGTCGCTTTGCAGCTGCGTTGCGTGCTCCAACAGGTTTGCACCCGCTGATGAGCGTGACGCATTGATTGTTGGCGGGATTTTCTTGTGCATCAGACAAAGCACCCCGGTAATGATTGCCATCTGACCCGATGCGGCTCCGGTGTGGCCTATCGCCCCGATCGGCGCGATCATCGGCACTTCGTCAAAATCGCCAGCGATCGCCGCCCGCTCGGCGGCATCGATAACCGGGTCCCCTCCGCCGTGACTGACGATCAAACCAACCTGTTCAGCCGTGATCGCCGCATCTGCGAGCGCGGCATCGATCGCTAGCCGAATTGCTTTTGATGAACCGCGGCATTCACTATCGGAAACCTCTGCGGTTCGTTTCCCGCTGGTCATGGCTCCGGAACCTACGAAGCGTGACGCATAACCGACCGCCGCCGCAAGCACGTTCGCGCCGCGCTCTTTGGCATGTTGGATCGATTCGACGATCAACACACCGGCAGCTTCGCCACCAATCACGCCAACTGAATCAGGATCATGTGGCCGCGAGCTCAGTTCGACCGGTTCGATCGATTCGCCGATCGGCAAATCGTTTCGGTAGTTCATCCGAGTCGTGCTGATTCGCGTGCCCGCCACACCGTTGATGACCACTTTGGCAAGTCCTCGTTCGATGCACGAAATAGATTCGATCAAAGCAGCCGGCCCAGACGTGTCTCCAACGACCAGCGTGTTGTTGGGCCCATGCGCGTTAACGGATATGCCAACATGACACGCTGGCATATTTGGCAAAAACTTCAGCATCCAAAGCGGCATGACTTCTTTTTTCGCCGCCGCGCCGAATTTACCAACATGGAGAGTGGGTTCATTGGTTTCCGGATCGATCGTTTCCTGGTCAAAGCAAGCCAAGATCGAATCTCTCATCTCCAGCGGAGGCCCGTAGTACATTTCTCCACCAAAGATAGTTGCCACATCTGCAGGCAGAACTTTGCCGTCCAAAGATGCTGGCGACGATTGGTCAAGCCCCGCGTGCTGGACTGCAATTTGCGAGGCCACATACGCTGTTCGAATCTCGCGACACATCACCTTTAATGCTTTGCGAGGTTTCACATGTTGCTTGGCCTCGAAATCCACAATCGGCCCACCGATCCAAAGCCCCCCCGGTTTGTTCACCGTCCCCGGTTTGGCTTCGTCATCAGTGCGATCAGCCAGTGAGCGTATCCCCGACTTACCCGCCAGGAGGGCTTCGAAATACTCTTCGCTGCCAGTTCCAATCGAACAGAGCACACCCAATCCAGTAATGACCGCTTTGTTGCGAGGCATAATCGAAAACGTGTGGAGCTGTGAGCGGGATCGTAGGTGACAAGAATCGCCCAGTATGATTGCCTACGCCAAATATCGCTAGCACCAGCACTTTAAATCGTGGGCCTAAAAATCAGATAGCGATCGATCGTAAATTCGTTGTGTTTTCGTTCGATGTGCCCCTCCACGTTCAATCGTTCCGCGCGAAAGCGAATTACTCTCCAACACCCAAGAAAACTCGCCAATCTGAATCCCAAAATCGATCGCTTCGGGCAAAATCCGATTCAGCGTCACCAATCCCAATCCCCATTTTTGGTATTCGGGCAATACATTGGTGCTGATCAGCCGTAGCCGTTCCAATTTCTTTTTTCCCAACATCAACGTTAACCACCCAAAAGGCAGCAGCTTGCCGTTGATTTTTTTAATCAGCACATTGTAGTCCAGCATCCCAAATCCAGCCCCAACAGGCCGCCCGTCGATCTCGGCAATACTGGTCAGTCGCGGGACAATCAGATGCTTCAGCCCAGCCGCTTGGTGCTTAATTTCCGCCTCGCTCATCGGAACGTAGCCCCAAGTGCGTTGTAGCGACTGATTATAGATATCCAAAAATGTCCGCACGTCGGCGGTAAAATTTTTGTGGTCGATTGGCCGACACTTTACTTTGAAACGTTTTGTTGCTTCGTCGATAACGAACTTCAGCTTTGGGTTCAGATCATCCAACGCAGCGATACTTGCGTCGTAGCAGAAAAGATCTTGTACTTTTTCGAACCCAAAACCTTCGATCAAACGGCCATAGTAGTCCCGATTGTAGGTAATCAAAAATGTGGGTGGCGAATCGAAACCGTCGACCAACAAACCCACTTCATAATTCAAGCTTGGGTTGGCTGGCCCGCGTACATCTGTCATGCCTTGTTCACGCAACCACTTGCAAGCGGTCGACAGCAGTTCGTTGCTGGCTTCAAGATCATCGTGGCATTCGTAGAATCCAAAGAATCCGCGTTTCTCTTCGTGGTGCCGGTTGTGCGCATGGTTGACGATCGCAGAAACACGACCGACCACGCGATCACCCCTTCGAACCAAGAAGGCTTGCGTTTGAGCATCGTCGTAAAAGGGATGACGCTTGAAACCGACACGCTCCTTTAAGTCCATCCACAGGGGTGGAACCCAGTTGGGATCATCTTTGTAAATCTCTTTTTGGATGTTCAAAAACTGTTTTTGGTCGCTTCGCGTTTTGACCTCGTCGCATCGGATCGGGCTGTTCATATTTTGTATTTCGTGTGTCCTTTAGTTTTTTTAACGTCAACGTTGCCGTTCACTCTGGCCGTTTGGGTCGTTGGCCTCCGATTTCGGCATCGGCTTCACGGCTTCGCGATTTCATTGCCGCAGAAAACCTATCACGTAGCTTTCCCAATTCGCTGCTATCTAGTTTTCCATCGCTGTTTGCATCCACCCGATCGAATACACGTTTCAAACGTTCAGGTGCCTCTTCAAGACTGATGGCACCATCGCCGTCTTTGTCAGCGAATTTCACCAAGCGTTCGAGCGACATCGCCGAATCGCCATCGCGCTGCCCAAAGCGAGGTCGATCGGAACCATCGCGCTGTTTGGAATCAGAAAGCTTGTCCGATTCAGGGCTCCGATCACCATCCTTGGGTTGGTCCCTCAGCGATCGCTGGCTGGTGAATTCGCTTACCGATACGCTTCCGTTCCGATTGGCGTCCAGTGACCTTAGCACGGCGATGGCCAAATCCATTTCCGATTGACTCAGCTCTCCATCACGGTCTTTGTCCAGCATCGTAAAAAAACGCGAAACGTTCGGACGATCTACGACAGGCCGTTTTGCTTGTTGCTGCGAATCGCGATTACCTCTTAAACGGCGATCGCGCTGGTCATCCGCAAATGCGAAAACGGGAACCGCAACGGCCAACAGCGCTATCATTGAACAAGTTTTAAGCATGGGAGAACTCTGCCAACGGGGGTAGAAAATAAAATGCTTCGCGGTTCGATTGTAGGCGACAACCCACGACGATATGAACCCTCCGGCCGGTTTGGAAGTACATTGCATAGGTTCGTGGGTTCGCTCGGATTGTGGATTCTCTACTTTTGCTTGATATTTCGGTACCGACTCAGAGAGCGGTTCACGATATCATTGGGGCGTGTCGTCGTTACACCACTGTCATTTTGCTTGGAAAAAGATAATGTCCGGCTACCAGATCACAACAAAACGATTGCCCGCATTGTTGATTACTGTCGTGTTGATCGGATGCGATCAAACCGAAAATCAGCAGGTTGCCAATCCGCCCAATCTATCAGGCCAACAAGAACCCATCAGCGCAGCCGAATTGCATGCGAGCGGCCGCGATTCGTTGGTAGGAAAAGACAGTTTTACCTTTACGCCCGCCGACGTAACCGAACCAGACGCTCAATTGGATTCGCGTGTTTACGATCCGTTGGGGCAACCACGCGGCTCTGAACTGCGTCCTATTCCCAATCCGCAAAGCGGAGTGGTGGGCGCTCAGCAGCAAGGGGTGGGGCCAATTCAAGCTGGGCAACCTGGTATTGGACAGCCTGGCATTGGGCAACCTGGCATGGCACAGATACCACTTACTCCTGCGGAAATCGCCAAGCAAGCGATGAATGGCCCGCTGCAACTTGCCGACGCGAACTCTGGCGCAATCGCAAACAAACCAGAGCAACCGCAACCACAGTTTCAGCTCAAATCCGATATGACACCGGCCGAACTGGTCGCGTTTATGTCAAACGCCGACAAAGACATGCGGACGATCAATTCCGGGCGGTCAGCGATCACGGACCAGCGCGAAGCCGAAATACAGATGGGCACCATTTCACGATTAAAACTAGAAGCGTCGCGAGCGTTGCAGGATCACCCGGACGCGACCGCCAAGGATATGACCGAAGGCGTTCGTGGCGAGATGCAAGCTTTGTCGCATTTGGCCGGAATGAAGAACGCGGCCGCAGCCAACGAACTGATGGCGCTAGCGACCAAGAATTTAAGATCCAATGATGCTGCCTTGGTGTCGGACAGTCGGATTGTGTTGATCGGGTTTGCCTTGGAATCGCTGCAAGCAGGCGCGAATGACAAAGCACCCGATCAAATCGTTTCACTGGTCAATCAGTTCAAGAAAGATGACAAGTACACGAGCGTTCCGGCGCTGATGGTGATGGCACAGGCGCGAAACATTCTGACTCAGTACGGTTACGACGACCAAGCTTTGGCCGTACGCGAACAAATACTGACTCTGTTTGCTCAGTCGCCCGACCCAACGATTGCGTCGCTGGCCAAACAAGCTGCTGGTAACGCTTCGTACGACAAGATCGACAAATTGCTGACTAAAACTCTGGATGGCGAAAACACTCCGGTAGCGGATTGGCGAGACGCGGTCAGTCGCTTGATCGATCAAGCACCCGATTTGGCAACGGCCCGCTATCTTTCCAGTGCCGCTTTAGAATTCGAGTCCGCGAATAATGACGAATTGGCAACCGCCACTTACGACATTCTTTCGGACCGGTTCAATGATCCCGATCAAACCGCGACCATCGACGTCCAAACCGCGATCAAACTGCGCAACGCTCGCAAGTCGGTTGTCGGCACGTTCATGGAAACCAGTTTCAAGAGTCTCGCCGGAGCGTCGATGCCGATTAGCAAATTCAAAGGCAAGGTCGTGTTGATGCCGTTTTGGGCAATGGAACAACCCGCATCGTTGCAAATCTTTCCGTTGTTGAGCGAGATTCAAAAATCCCATCCAGACGACGTTGCGATTGTGGGCATGAACTTTGACTCTGACCAAGCTCCGTTGGAAGAGTTCTTGATGAAAGTAAAACTAGATTTTCCAAGCTACGCCAGTGGCATGGCAAACGCTGATCCGCAAAAATCGATCCTCGCACACTTTGGACTCGCGTCGCTGCCGTTCGTAGCGATCTTGGATCAAGATGCGAAGGTGATTGCGTTAGACTTTCGTGGTCGCAACATCAAACCGATCGTCCAGCGACTGTTGAAGCAGTAAAACACCCATTTGAGCGATTTTGTGCGAAGCGAACGTTTCTGGATTAGACTGTCACTTATACAACCGGTTATTCGGTTTCACAGAAGTTGCTTGAGGGAGGGAGAACTGGTATGCAGTTCATTGAATTAACGGGAAAAACGCTGCTGGATGTCGTCAACGAAGGCGAGATCGATTTCAAGCAACTACATGATGCGGGAGTCAACGGGGACTCGATCGTTCGAATCAACAAATTTGGCGAGATCGAATTGCGAGGCGCCAACCAATGGACGATGGTCGGTGGCTTAATCGGCAACTTCGAGGATCGCTTGAAAGAGATGACAGGATTTGACTGGGTGTAG
>CAZZDZ010000401.1:0-5797 GCA_964652675.1 uncultured Pirellulaceae bacterium | reverse complement strand
GTTGGCTTGGCCATCAGACCACGCATACCAGCCAGTTGTCGAATTTGTTCGATACCACCACGAGCACCCGAGTGCGACATCAAGAACACTGGATTGACGTACCAATTATTTCGAACGTCAGTCTTCATGGCCTCCATCATGTCGGTCGTGATCGACTCGCGAGCTTCGGTCCACTCATCAAGCACCATGTTGTAGCGTTCGTCGCCGGTCATCAGACCGCGGTCGTACGCCTTCTTGTGTTTCATGACCGCTTTCTCGGCCTTCTTGATGAAATCTTGCTTGGTGTCCGGAGTCACCAAGTCATCGGTCGCGAACGACAGACCACTTCGAGTCGATTCTCGGAAACCCATCTGCATCATGTCATCAAGCAAATGAATCGTGGCTTTGCGACCAAGACGCTGGTAGCAATCGCTAATCACGCCAGCCAAGTCACCACTACGCATTGCGTGGTTGTAATAATCCATTCCGTCAGGAAGCATGCCGTTGAACAACACACGCCCTGGCGAAGTCTCGATGATCGCACCGTATTTTACGTTCTCGTCTTCGGCTTTCAGCTTTTGGAATTTCGGCAATCGCATCTTGATCCGCGAATGCAACTGAACGATGCCCTGGGCCAACGCCATTTCGACTTCGTCGTAACCGGCAAACACCATTCCTTCGCCCTTTTGGTTGGGCAAGTCCAGCGTGGTGTAATAGCAACCCATCACGATGTCCTGCGACGGACTCATAATCGGTTTACCGTTGGACGGCGCGAACACGTTGTTGGTACTCATCATCAACGTGTGGGCTTCCACTTGTGCTTCGATTGACAGCGGCAAGTGGACGGCCATCTGGTCACCGTCAAAGTCAGCGTTGAAACCTTTGCAGACCAACGGGTGCAAGTTAATCGCGTTGCCTTCGACCAATGTCGGTTCGAACGCTTGGATTCCCATTCGGTGCAACGTAGGAGCACGGTTCAAAAGCACCGGGTGATTGCGAATCACTTGCTCCAGGATATCCCAAACTTCTTCGTCCTTGCGCTCAAGCATTTTCTTGGCGGACTTGATCGTGTCGGCGTGACCGAGCTCTTTCAAGCGACGAATGATGAACGGTTGGTACAGTTCCAACGCGATCTTCTTTGGCAAACCACATTGGTGCAGTTTCAATCGAGGTCCAACAACGATGACCGAGCGAGCGGAGTAGTCGACTCGTTTGCCAAGCAGGTTTTCGCGGAAACGACCCTGCTTTCCTTTGATCATGTCGGTCAGCGATTTCAGCGGTCGGTTGGATGAACCGAGCACAGGTCGCTTGCAACGGTTGTTGTCGAACAACGCGTCGACGGACTGTTGCAACATTCGTTTTTCGTTACGAATGATGACTTCGGGTGCGTTCAAGTCGACCAGTTTGCGCAGTCGATTGTTTCGGTTGATGATACGACGATAAAGGTCGTTCAAATCGCTGGTGGCAAAGTTTCCGCTGTCCAGCAAAACCAAAGGACGCAAGTCCGGAGGAATGACCGGGATCACGTCCAAGATCATCCACTCGGGGCGATTATCGCTGTCACGAATCGCTTCGACGATCTTGAGGCGATTGATCAAGTCTTTTTTCTTCTGCTTCGATCCGGTTTCTTCCAGATCGACACGCAGTTGATCGGACAAAGTGACCAAGTCCAGTTGGTTCAGCAGTTTGCGAACCGCTTCGGCACCCATGTCCGCTTCGAACGAACCGGCACCGTATTGTTGACGGGCGGCGCGATACTCTTCTTCGGTCAGCAACTGACGTGGTTCCAGCTCGGTCGTGCCCGGGTCGATCACCACGTAGTCTTGGAAATAGATGACCTTTTCCATCGAACTGGTTTTCATCGCCAGCAGGTTGCCCAATCGCGATGGCATCGCTTTGAAGAACCAGATGTGGACGATCGGCGCGGCCAATTCGATGTGCCCCATTCGCTTTCGGCGAACGCGCGAGTGGGTGACTTTCACACCACAGCGGTCACAGATCATGCCCTTGTATTTCATTCCACGGTATTTACCGCAGGCGCACTCCCAGTCCTTTTCAGGTCCGAAAATACGCTCACAGAACAAGCCGTCTTTTTCTGGACGATACGTTCGGTAGTTGATCGTTTCTGGCTTTTTGACTTCGCCGAACGACCAGCTCTTGATGTCCTGTGGACGAGCCAAGGAAATTCTGACCGATGCGTAATCGTTAATGCGATCGTAGTTGCTGGATTCGCCAATCGACATTTGGTTAGGCCTTAAGAATTTAGGTATCAAGTGTAGGGTTGGCGGCAGTTGGTGCCGCAGTGTTTTCGCCTCGCAAAACAAGGCGTTATCAATAGGGAGCACGCCTGTGTTTCAGGCGTCGATCCCGTTTCTAGATAGGACGTTTTTCAAGCTGCATGTTCAACGCAAGCCCACGAATTTCGTTGGTCAACACGTCAAAGCTGGCCGGTGTACCGGCTTCTAAAGTGTTTTCGCCTTTGACCATCGACTCGTAGATCTTCGTTCGGCCTTCGACATCGTCGCTCTTGACCGTCAACAGTTCCTGAAGGATGTAAGCGGCACCGTATGCTTCCAGTGCCCAGACTTCCATCTCTCCGAAGCGTTGGCCGCCGAAGCGTGCTTTTCCGCCCAGAGGCTGTTGCGTGATCAAAGAGTAAGGTCCGGTGCTGCGTGCGTGCACTTTGTCATCGACCAAGTGGTGCAGCTTCAACATGTAGATGTAGCCAACCGTGGTTTCTTGATCCATCGGCTCGCCTGTACGACCGTCCGTCAAACGAACTTTACCGTGAGCCGGCAAGTCGGCTTCTGCCAACACCTTGTTGATGTCTTCTTCGCTGGCACCATTGAACACAGGCGTGATCGCTTGGAAACCAAGTTTCGCACCGGCCCAACCAAGGTGAGTCTCCAAAATCTGACCCACGTTCATTCGACTTGGAACACCAAGTGGATTCAACATGATCTGGATCGGAGTCCCGTCTGGCAAAAATGGCATGTCCGCGATTGGCAAGATCTTGGCGATCACACCTTTATTACCGTGACGACCAGCCATCTTGTCACCAACACTGATCACTCGCTTGGTCGCGATGTAGACCTTGCACATCTGCAGCACGCCACTACGAAGCTCATCGCCCCGCTTCATGCTGTTCAGTTTGCGATCACGAGTGTCGATTGCTTTTTCGACGTTCTCCCACTGAGCCTTGTAGACCTTTTCCGTCTCGGCTTTCTTGGCATCACTTTTGACTTGATCCAAAGCGTGATCAATGCGGAACGAAGTCGCTCGTTCGGCAACGAATTTTGGATCTTGTCCGTCAGCCAATGGGGTGCCGGTCGTGTCTTTGAACTTCACGCCAGCAGCGGTTTCCAAATCTCGCACAAACGACTCGAAAGTGCTTGCGATTTCGGCATTGCCTGCGGCTTCGACTTCCTTCAACTCGGCCTCGAATTCCTTCCGTTCGTCTTCGGACAGGCTCATTCTTCGCGAGAATTTCTGCGTGTCGATCACGATACCTTCCATCCCCGATGGGACTTCCAGCGAATCGTTTTTGACGTCCTCACCAGCACGACCAAAGATCGCGTGCAACAACTTCTCTTCTGGCGTCAGTTCCGTCTTGCTCTTGGGGCTGACTTTGCCGACCAAGATATCACCAGGTTTAACGTACGTTCCAACGTTGATGATGCCGTTTTCGTCCAGGTTGCGAAGTGCTTTTTCGGACACGTTGGGAATGTCACGCGTGAACTCTTCGCGACCCAGTTTGGTTTCCCGAATTTCGACGTCAAAGTCTTCAATGTGAATCGAAGTATAGGTGTCGTTTCGCACCAATTCTTCGCTGATGATGATCGCGTCTTCGTAGTTGAATCCGTCAAACGACATAAACCCAACCAAGACGTTTCGGCCCAAAGCCAATTCGCCGTTACGCGTGGCAGCACCGTCAGCGATGATCTGGTTCTTTTCAACCTTGTCACCCATCGCAACCAATGGTTTTTGGTTTTGACAAGTTCGTTCGTTCAGACCTTGGTACTTTTTCAGTTCGTAGTGATCGCTGCCGACTTCAATGCGAGTCGAATCGACATACGTTACTTTGCCAGCGCGGCGGGCACGCACGACCATTGCACTGTTGCGTGCAACTTGGCGTTCCATTCCCGTACCGACGATCGGTGGTTCTGCGACCAACAACGGTACAGCTTGTCGCTGCATGTTCGATCCCATCAACGCACGGTTCGCGTCATCATGCTCCAAGAAAGGAATCAAGTTTGCCGAAACACCAACCATCTGACTTGGCGCGACGTCCATGTACGTCACTTGGTCGGGCTGCACAATTTCAAAGTCACTGTGGAATCGTGCGATCAAGTTTGGACCAGGAACAAGTTCACCGTTTTTCAGTTCGGTGTCCGCCGGAGCCACATAGGCTTCGCTTTCTTCGTCCGCACGCAACCAAACGGTGTCTTCGGTGACGACACCTTTCTTGACGCAACGATAAGGCGTGATCAAAAATCCGTAGTCATCCACACCGGCAAAAATCGCCAGCGAACTGATCAAACCAATGTTCGTACCCTCAGGCGTCTCAATCGGACAAATACGACCGTAGTGAGAAATGTGAACATCGCGGACTTCGAATCCGGCACGTTTTCGGTTCAGACCACCAGGGCCCAAAGCTGAAAGACGCCGTTCGTGAGCCAGTTGGCTCAGCGGATTTGTCTGGTCAACCACCTGCGATAGTTCGCCACGACCAAAGAAGTAGTCGATCGCTGCGGAAACACTCTTGGGATTGATCAATGAACGCGGCGACATGTTCTCCGCATCCTTGACGCTCATGCGTTCTTGGACCGTACGACGCAATTTCAAAAAACCCTTGCGAAGTTCTTCGCTGGCCAATTCGTCGATCGTTCGCAGACGACGGTTGCCCAAGTGGTCAATGTCGTCAATCGCCGCTTCGCTATCGCTGTCGAACAAGTCGATCAGATAACGGATCGCTTCGATCATGTCATCGGGACGGAGCGTCATTTCCTTTTCGCTAACACCCAATCCAAGTTTGCGGTTCAAGCGGAACCGGCCAACTTTACCCAGACGGTATCGGTTTTCGTCGTAGAACTTTTCATTGAAAAGCGTACGTGCTTTTTCCAACTGCGGCGGGTTGCCCGGACGCAGACGTTGATAAATACGCAACAACGCTTCTTCGTGGCTGGCAGTGTTGTCGTCAGCTAACGTGTTGAAGATCAAAGGGATCTTTGGCGAATCCATGCACTCGATGCTTTTGACACCGACCAAGCAAATCATCTCGGACGATTCTTTGGTGATCCGGTGACCGGCTTCGACGATGATCTCACCAGCACGGTCGTGACCGCTTGGGAACACAATATCGTCAACCGCGATTTTGCCTTCGATCTTTGGTGCACTCTTTTCACCAGAGATTTTCTGAGTGCCGGTCGTGTAAAACGCCTTGAGCAAATCCGTGTCGGTCGAGAACCGTGGGTCCATCGCCCGCAGCAAAGTAGTTGCCGCGAATTTACCGCTTTGGTCAATCCGGACGGTCAACGCGTCCTTTTTGGTCACATTGACTTCGATCCACGAACCACGCGATGGGATCACACGACAGCTGGGCAGCTTGCGATCTGTGGTAGTGTCGTTCTCAAGTACAAAATCCACGCCGGGACTTCTGTGCAGCTGACTCACCACGACGCGCTCGGCACCGTTAATGATGAACTCGCCACCACCAAGCATGATTGGCAGGTCGCCCAGATAGACTTCTTCCTCGTGTGGCTCTTCGCGATTGAGTCGCAACCAAATCCGCAGCGGGCGACCGTAGGTCATCCTTAGC
>CAZZDZ010000400.1:2458-5815 GCA_964652675.1 uncultured Pirellulaceae bacterium | reverse complement strand
AGTCCGTCGGCCAGACGACGCAACGCTTCGGTTTCGATCTGACGTACGCGTTCGCGGGTCAAACCTAGCTCGGCGCCGATCTCTTTAAGTGTCTTGGGCTCGGTACCGCCCAGTCCGAACCTTAACCGCAATACGGTCTCTTCACGCTCATCAAGATCCGTTAGCAGTTCCATCGCGTGACGCAGGATATCGTGATCCAGCATCGTTTCATCGGGAGCCTTCAAACGCTCGTCGGGAACCATGTCCCCTAGGGACCAACCGGATTCGGATTGGTCGCTTTGCGGCGTGCTGTTGCTGATCCGAATCGCCTTGCGAATGATTGGCAACTTCTTCTTTGGAAGCCCCAAAACCCTCGCGACTTCTTCGTTCGTTGGCGTCCTGCCCAGCTCTTCGCTCAAGCGGGCGCTGGCCCGTCGCCATTTGCTAAGCAGTTCGACCATGTAGGCGGGGATGCGAATCGTCTTGGCACTATTGATCAGTGCACGCTTGATCGATTGCTTGATCCAGTAACTTGCATAAGTACTAAATCTTGTGCCAACGGTTGGGTCAAACCCTTCTACCGCACGCAGCAGGCCCAAGTTGCCTTCTTCGATGAGATCTTGCAGCCCCAGGCCTTTGCCGGTGTAGCCACGCGAAATGTTCACGACCAATCGCAAATTTGCGCGGACCATCCGGTCACGTGCCATCACGTCGCCTTGCTCGATTTGCCTTGCCAATTGCAACTCTTCTTCTGCGGTCAACAATGCGGTTTCATTGATTTCACGCAGGTAAGTCTCCAAAGGTGATTGGGCTGCTGAACTTTTTCGAGGCGCTTTGGCCCGTGATTTTGTTGCAGCGGCTTTTGGTTTTGGATCGACTTTGACGTCGTCAGACTTGGGAGTTGCAGACTGTGGCATGGTCTTCTCTTGGACGCACGGACCAACCGACAAAAGTGCTTCTAACCAATCAACGCCAGGAGAGTTGGCGTTTCAGGACGACTGGCGAAGCAGTTGTTTACGGTGACCGACTTGGAGGAATCGGGAAGTACAAAAGCCATCGTCAATTTTTGATAGCACGCTCCACCTCTCCTAGAAACATCGCAAGTGTGCCGGAGGTGCCGGTTCTTTCGCACGGTTGGGTTGGTCCGTTGATTCGGATCTGACCAGCACTTTCAGCGGGTGAACATGAGTGAACGTTGGTGATCACGACGCACAATCGCAACAACCCGAATCATGATTGTTTCGAGCAGCGAATGCAGGATCACCGAATCTGCGATGACGTTCGTGTCGCAACCACTCCCTTTGTAAGTCAAAACTGAAAGTAATCGGGTGCAACCGAGCACCTCGCAAATGCGGGGTTTCAAAACCAGCCGAATTGGCAACCTGATCGTTTCGACCTATCATGCATCCGTTCGTTCATTCCAAAAATGAAGCCCAAGACAGACGATGTTGATCGACAGCCACCACCACCTCTGGAAATATTCCCCGGAACAATACGGCTGGATCAACGATGACATGGCCGTTTTGCGTCACGATTTCCTTGGCGAACAATTGCGTGAAATCGGTGCTGCAAGTGGTGTAGACGGTTTTGTCTCCGTCCAAGCTAGGCAAGTGATCGCAGAAACCGATGCTCTCTTGCAAATTGCCGCGTCGGAGCCGTTGATCAAAGGAGTCGTCGGTTGGGTTCCCCTTGCCGAACCAGACGTGTCTGACGTTCTGGACAAGTATGCGGACAACAAAGCCTTGAAAGGTGTCCGGCATGTTGTTCAGGACGAAGCGGATGATCGGTTCATCATGGGTGATGCATTTAACCGCGGCGTCGCGTTGCTGAAAGATCGCGGTTTGGTTTATGACGTTTTGATTTTTGCCAAGCAATTGCCAGCGTCAATTGAGTTTGTGGACCGACACCCAGAATTGCCGATGGTTCTTGATCACATCGCCAAGCCGACGATTGTTGAAGATGAATTCGATTCGACTTGGGAAACCAATTTTCGCGAGATCGCCAAACGCGAAAACTTGACGTGCAAATTTTCAGGCGTTGTCACCGAAGTTCGCGGTGACACGTGGAATATCGAAACGATACGCCGATACTGGGACGTCGCCCTGGAGGCGTTCACGCCCAGCCGGTTGATGTTCGGCAGCGACTGGCCAGTTTGTTTGTTGAAAACAGACCACAAACGTTGGGTGAACACCGTTGGCGAACTTGCTAGTGAACTTTCCGACGACGAACGAGCCGACTTTTTTGCTAACACCGCAACCAAAGCCTACGGACTTTAGCGATCCGACTTAATCCCGAACGCTTAACGCCTAACCGCTTCTTCCTTTCCCCGCCTAACGCTCAGCAGACCCACCATGCGTGCTATTCAAATATCAGAAGTCAAAACGCTCAAGCCGATCGAGATCGATGAACCGGGCGCACCCGGGCCCGGCGAAGCGTTGGTGCGAACTCATCGCATGGGCGTCTGCGGCACCGACATCAGTTGTTACCTGGGCAAGTTCCCGTTTTTTGATTTCCCAAGAATCCCCGGCCACGAATTGGGTGTGGAAGTCGTCGCGGTCGGCGATGAAGTCACCAACGTCAAAGTCGGCGACAAGTGCAGCGTCGAACCTTATATGCATTGCGGCGAGTGCTATCCTTGCCGTCGCGGAGCCATCAATTGTTGCCAAAACCTGAAAGTCATCGGCGTGATGATGGACGGCGGACTGTGCGAATCATTTCTTATTAGAGCATCGAAGTTGCACCCATCGGCAACGTTGCACTATGACCAACTGGCTTTGGTCGAAACGCTCGCGATTGGCTGCCACGCCAACGATCGGGGCAATCCCCAAGGTGGCGACCATGCGTTGATCATTGGGATGGGGCCAATCGGTTTGGCAACGCTTGAATTTGCGCGGCTGACTGACGCGACAATCAGCGTGATGGATATGAACGAAGCTCGGCTGGATTTTGTTCGCAAAAACTACGGCATCGAAAACACCGTGCTGTTCAAAGGTGATGGCAGCGAATTGGAGCGAATGAAAGAGATCACCGGCGGTGACATGTATCAAGTCATCACCGATGCGACCGGCAACAAGCATTCGATGTCGGGGGCGTTACAATACGTTGCTCCAACAGGATCCCTGGTCTATGTCGGGATCACGACGGATGAATTGGTTTTTCGTCATCCGATCATGCATAAACCCGAAGCATCAATCGTTGCCTCTCGGAACGCGTTGCCGCCGGATTTCACTCGTATCATTGGCTTGATCGAAGACGGAACGATCAATACGGATCCATGGATCACCCATCGCACTGATTTTAACGCCGTCTTGGATGACTTCGAGTCGTTTACGAAACCAGAGACCGGAGTGATCAAAGCGATCATCGAAGTGACTTAGC
>CAZZDZ010000400.1:0-2358 GCA_964652675.1 uncultured Pirellulaceae bacterium | reverse complement strand
AACACTCCTACCTAGAACAGAATCTCATGACAAAAAAATGTGTGGCGTTGGGACTGACTCCCAGCTTTGGCTTTGGTGACCGTACTGGCTTGGCGACTCCTGGTCACGTTGCTTCGATGAAGCGTTGCGGCAGTGGGATCGCTGCGATCTACCCGCAACAATCGATTCGCGAAATGACTCGCACCAAGCGGAACCCCGACGGCGTGATGGCCGATGCGATGAACGCCGCACAGGCCTGTGGTTGGACCGACGAGATCGGAGCGGACGCTGACCACTTAAAAGTCCCCAACGACGTCGACATCACCGCCGCGGCTGGCTTTACGTTCTTTACAATCGACCCGTCCGATGATGTCGACCAAAAAGCGGATGACTACGACGAAGCAACGTTGCGCGACAAATTCACGTCCTGCAAAGACGAGGCTGGTTGGTACGACAGCTACCTTGGCAAGAACGTTAAGCTGGGCACGGGGACCGAGATCAACTTGGACGAAGAAGCTTGCATGCGTGCGGCCGTGAAATACGGCAAAGCGATCAAACGAGCATTGGAGTTGGGTGACTACATCAAGAAAGTCAACGAGGGCGCCGGAAACGATTACGAAATCGAGCTGAGTGTTGACGAAACCGACCAACCAACCACTTTGGCCGAGCACTACATCATCGCCGACCAGTGTCTGAAAGGCGGAATGAAACTGGTCAGTTTGGCACCTCGTTTCATCGGCGACTTTGAGAAAGGAATTGACTTTATCGGCGACTTGGGCGCGTTGGAATTGTCGCTGAAGGATCACGCGGCCGTGTCCGAGGCGTTGGGGCCCTACAAGTTGAGCCTGCACAGCGGCAGTGACAAAGTTTCGATGTATGGGTTGCTCGCCAGTGCCACCAAGGGCAAGTTCCACGTCAAGACGGCTGGCACAAGCTACTTGGAAGCCTTGCGTGTCGTTGCCCGACATGACAGTACATCGTTTCGCGAGATAATCGATTTTTCGCGTGAACGTTACGAAACGGATAAAGCGACCTATCACGTATCGGCAACATTGGCCGATGCGCCACTGACCGCGGACGCAGACGACGCCACGCTAGAGAGCGAATACTTGGAGATGTGGAAAGACGTTCCCGTTGGCAAAGGATTCACCAAGCCAGGGCGTCAGATTTTGCATTGCACGTTTGGGTCTGTGTTGACAGACGACAAGTTCGGTAAAATCGTCCACGATTGCTTGAAAGCACATCCAGATACGTACATCGAAGTCCTGGATGATCACTTCGGTCGTCACCTGGACGCGCTCAAGAGCGGCATGTAGATGTAACGACGGAGTCGTGATCGCAAACAACTCTCGCGCCAGTGGTCCGCGCGACGTTCTTTAAGGCCTGGCGGATATCCAGTCCAATAGTTAGCTGAAATTCGCGGCGCCGTTTCGGTGAAGCCGATAAATCTATGTATCTGAGCCGCCATCACATAAAGCTGGCGAACCCGCTGACCTTGTTGGCTGTCCAAGCTTGGATAAGAAAATAGATTGAATCCGCTGCGACGAAGTAAGCTCGCGGCCTTGAAGGAAAAGAAAATGGCACGATCACTTGATGTGGTTTTGGTTGTCGATTTGGAATCGACCTGCTGGGACGGCCCTCCACCACCAGGGCAAACAAGCGAGATTATCGAAATCGGTCTCTGCACCGTTGATCTCAAAGCGCTAACGCGAACGGAAAAGCGCAGCTTGCTGGTCAAGCCTGTCCGGTCGAACGTCAGCGAATTCTGCACAAAGCTAACAACGATCACTCCGGACATGCTTTCCAATGCCGGCAGCCTGGCCGATGCGGTCAGGGTTCTCAAGAAAGAGTATTTGTCTAAGGACCGGCTTTGGGCCAGTTGGGGAGACTACGATCGTCGGCAATTTGAACGCGTATGCAAAGACCTGAAAGTCGGTTATCCATTTGGACCAAGTCATTTGAATGTAAAGTCGCTTTTCGCTGCGTCGATCGCGTCTGATCGTGAGCTTGGCCTGGACGGTGCCTACGAACATTTGGGCTGGGAAATGGAAGGAACGCATCACCGTGGTGACGATGATGCCTGGAACATCGCACAAGTACTCTGCCGATTATTGAAAACAATGCGGAGCGAAGAAGCATGAATGATAGAAAACCGTTTTCCATTGCGACCGCGGATTACATGTCGCAAGAACCGACTTGGCCACAAGCGGGACGACATCTGATGGCCCACTACGATGCTGAAACGATCATCGTCTACCAAGCTTATCGCCCCGAGATTGGACACTTTGCTGCAAAGCACGGTTACTTTGGTGGCCCGTTCAAGTACAGCCGAATGAGTTGGATCAAGCCGAACTTTCTGTGGATGATGTATCGCAGCGA
>CAZZDZ010000399.1:0-5832 GCA_964652675.1 uncultured Pirellulaceae bacterium | reverse complement strand
GCGCTGCGTGCTGGTATTTCGTCTATCCAGTTGTTGAATCTGCGGATAGTTTTTCACAGGGCAATTCCTTTATTTGCTCTTCGAACCGTCTGTGTTTGTTCATCGGATCACGTGGATCAGCTAGAATAACGACGTGACTATCGTTCGTGAGATCGCAAAGCGTAAATGAACATTCTATCTGTGGGCAGACTGTTATTCGCCTCAGCGCTTTGGACCGTGATGGCGGTCCATTGCGTTGATGCATCCGGCCAGGATAAGGTCGATGCGGCTGCCGTTTTAAACGAGGCGGCAATCATTGCGGCTTTTAAGGCCGCCGCGCAAGGGCATAGTAGTGACGAACTGCTGATTAATGACGATCTTCGCTCGAAGTTCTTGGAAGTGCTGGCTGATGGGTCAGAGCTCAGTCGTGATCAAGAGCGAGAATCGTTGTTGAAACTTTTGCGACTTCGCAAAGCAGGAAAACTGAAACAGAAGGCTACGGCGACCGGGCCGCGAACCGATGTTGCCATCGTTCCTATCGCCGAAATGGCAGCGCGCGTTGTGATCGATCGACACGACATCACGACGGATTCGATGATGGCGGACAAGCAGTTTCGCAACGAACTGCAAAGGGAAGCCGAGAAGATCTTGCCTGGCGTGGACGCTTATGCGGTACGCAAATCGGTTTTGAAACTTCGCAAAAAGCGAGCATTGAAACCGGAATTGGTTTTGAAGGCGACTGATTGGCAGCGAGAGATTCTGGTTTTCCGATTGTCAAAACTTCGCGAGCAATTGGCGTCGAAATCGGTGTCGTCGAATCCTGCGATCTATGTTTTCCGCAGCCAGAAAGAATACTTATACGTCGGAGAGGCAGAGAATTTGGCCAAGCGTCTGACCCAGCATTTAAGGGGCAGTGATCGCGAGTTGCTTGCGGATTACTTGGCTGGTGCAAACGCCAAAACGGTCACGGTCGAACTGCATGTATTCGCGGCAGATTCTCCGGCCAAAGACCTCGCCCGTCGACGGGCTTACGAAAGTGAGTTGATTCGTAGCCGCAAACCAAAGTTTAACGAACGTCCCTAGCGCTTTTAATCGTACTCGTACTCAGGCGTTTCGCCGGTACTCGTACTCGTACTCGATGACGCGGTTTTACGTACGAGTACGAGTACGAGTACGAGTACGAGTACGAAAGCTGTGAAACTTGGTTTCGACAGAGCAAATTTGCTGCGTTATTTTGCTGTTTGGGTAAAACGTGATTCGCGCAACACGGTGACTTTGATTTCGCCTGGGTAGGTTAGTTCTTTCTCGAACGCTTTTGCAATATCGTGGCAGATCGCGGCGGCTTGTTCGTCGTTCGTTTTGCTACTGTTGACGATCACGCGCAGTTCGCGTCCAGCGCTGATTGCAAACGCTTGTCGAACACCGTCGAATCGGTTGGCGATCGCTTCTAGCTCTTCCATTCGCTTGACGTATCTTTCCAGTGATTCGCGTCGAGCACCTGGGCGGCTGGCGCTGCATGCGTCGCCCGTTGCCACTGCGATGGTGTAAGGATGCTCGGTGACGATTTCGTCATGGTGGCCAAAAGCTGCGTGGACGACTTCGGGTGCCTCGTTGTGTCGCCGCAAAATATCGGCGCCGATTTTTGGGTGGCCGCCTTCTAGTTCGTGGTCCGCTGCCTTTCCGATATCGTGCAACAGCCCGCAGCGTCTGGCCAAATCACCATCCATCCCAAGCATTTCAGCGACCATCCCCGCAATAAACGCGACTTCGACACTGTGCCGTAAAACGTTTTGGCTGTACGACGTTCGAAAGTGAAGCCGGCCTAGCATTTGGATCAATCTGTCATGCAACCCGGGCACGTTGACTTCGTCCGCTGCCTCGCGGCCTTTCTGCATGATGAATTCGTCGATCTCTTTTGTCACTTCTTCGACGATTTCTTCGATCTTGGATGGGTGAATCCGGCCATCGGTGATCAGCCTGCTCAACGCTTGCCGAGCCACTTCGCGGCGAACCGGATCGAATCCGCTGACGATGACCACGCCTGGCGTATCGTCAATGATGACGTCCACACCAGTGGCTTTTTCAAAGGCACGAATATTGCGACCTTCGCGACCGATGATCCGTCCCTTCATGTCGTCGGTTGGGACGTCGACTGTGCTGGTGGTCGATTCGGCGGTGAAATGGGACGCGTAGCGCTGGATCGCTGTCAGCAGCATTTCGCGGCTCTTCGTTTTCACGACTTCTGAGAGTTGCTTTTTGTGTTTGATCAGAACACTTCCGCGTTCGTGCTCCAGATCTTGTTCCAGCGACGCCATCAATTGCTTTTTCGCTTGATCGCGCGTCATCCCGCTGCTGCGTTCGAGTAACTCTTGTTGTTCGACGCGGACCTGTTGCAGTTTTTCACGCTCTTCGTTGCTTGATTTGATCTGGGTTTCCAGACGGACCTGGCTACTTTCTAGGCCACGTTGTTGTTTGCGCAGCGATTCTTCTTGTTGCTGCAACAATTCTTCGCGTCGGTCAAGTTTTTCTTCGCGTTGTTCCACCTGCCGTCTTTGCTTGGAGACTTGCTTTTCGCCGTCAGCCTTGACCTGTAGCGCCTCTTCCTTGGCCTCCAGTAGCAGTTGTGTTCTCAGCGATTTACCTTCGCGGTTCGCTGCATCCAGAACTTCGTCAGCTTTTTCTTGCAGCCGAATCCTGTAAACCGAACGCTTCCACCGCTGGTAGAAAATCATCAAGCTGGCACCGGAGAGAAATCCGGTTAGCAGATAGACAAAGAAGTTGTTGTCGGTGGCTTGCGCCAAAATGGGCAGGTGAAGTATCGTATCGGAGCCAACCAGCAAGGCCGACTGCGCGATCAGTGTTTCTGAGTAGAACATGTTGAAGTCCTCGAGAAGGAGGACGACAAAACCGCCGCCTAAAAGTTATCCATTGTCGACGACGCAGATCTTCGGCGATGTCGACGTTGCTTGCTGCTGGTCTGGGTATTCGGTTGGGTGCAAGGCTGGCGAAGGTAACAGAATGTCGCTTTGAGCGATCATCGCCAGCCGTGCAGTGACTTTCGTGGCCCCGATGGACCAAACCAGTGCAAGTTGGTTGGGAACGCGAACCTGTTGCCGAACATCTCAAACGGTCAAACCGCTTAAGTCCTGTCAGGCATATCGAAAGGAGCAAAGTCCACATCGGTAGGTCGCGAGGTTGTTAGGACGCCCAAAGCGAGAACCTAGTACCCTATTGAAGCGTCAGGGGGATCAAACGCCTGGATAACCGGTTTTGCTTCGGGTGATTTTGTTGTCCGGAGGAGTTATTTAATTTTGAATATCCGTACCCGTTTGCGAAAACGAGACAGATAATCAAAATCTAACATAAAACGAACTGGGTCGTGAAAGCAGCAAGTGCCGATAGCCCTCCTCGATGTGAAAAATGTTCAACAAATCCAACCATTCCTTCCTCGGCGTCTGCATCTGTCGTGCCTGAACCTACGAAACCGATCGAACTCGCGCCGTGCCGTGATGAGGATCCAAGCCAATCCGAGAGCGATCCGTCGGCTTGGGCACGGGTGCTGGCGTCGATTCAGGAGTCTTGGCCGATCGGAAAATGGGGTAACTTGGGAGTCGTTGTTGGCTGCAGTGGTGGCGCCGATAGCGTCTGTCTTTTGCGTGCCTTGCACGAATTGCAACAAAACACCAGCGGAAACAACCAAGGTTTTTTGGTCGCCGCCCACTTCAACCATGGCACGCGTGGGGAAGAATCCGCGTCCGATGCTCAATTTGTGGTCGATCTGGCGGAACAGTTGGGGGTTCGGGTTATCCAGGAAAGCGGTGACGGTAAATCGACCGATGAAGCAAGCTTGCGGGATCAACGATACGAGTTCCTGCGAAGAACTGCCCAAGCGACCGGAGCTCGATACATCTCGTTGGCACATTCGTTGGACGACAATGTTGAAACGGTACTGCATCATTTGATGCGTGGAACGGGACCTTCGGGGCTTGCTGGGATCGCGGCATCGCGAACGGCTGGATCTGATCGGATGTCACAAGATTTCGTCGTTATCAGGCCGATTCTGTCGGTTCGTCGCGATCTGATCCGCCAATCGCTGCAAGAGATCGGCCAAGAATGGTGTGAAGACAGCAGCAACGAGGACACAAAGTATCGGCGAAATTGGATTCGCGCAGAATTGATCCCGTTGATGCAATCGCAGTATCCCGCTTTGATCGATGCGGTGGGTCGGGCGATCGAAACGCAACGTGATTGGCGCGAGACGATCCAGGAACTTGCTAATGAATGGATTCATCGTCACGTCGTCAGCGAATCGCCGTTGGCGATCCGGCGACCAAGTGGATCAGCGAGCGCCGTGGTCGTTTTCGCTTTGCAAATGTTGTGGCAACGCCAACTTTGGTCGACCACCCACATGACGCAGGCCAGTTGGAAGCGAATCGTTGGGACTTTGGCTGAAAACGCCGAGGAACGGTATTCTTTGCCTGGCGATGTTGATGTTGTTGCATCGAAGGACCAAGTGACGATTAAACTGAGTCGCCGAGCCCTGAGTCGCCGAGCACTGAGTCGCCAAACGCAAGAGAAACGGGGTGTTCAAAACGAGGCGGCGAAAGACTAGCCTTTAAATTCTCGTTTTGAAGCGTGTTTTGCAATTTTTTCTGCCGGTGTGCAGTTCGCCTCCATTATTTAAGTAGCTTTATGAATCACTGCATTCGATATGGATCCACTTTGTTGCTGGCGTTTGCCGCTGTCCTGATGTGTTCGTGTGCATCGAATTTATCAAACAGTAGTGTGCCGGGCCCCGC
This sequence comes from uncultured Pirellulaceae bacterium, assembly GCA_964652675.1. Classification (GTDB taxonomy): domain Bacteria; phylum Planctomycetota; class Planctomycetia; order Pirellulales; family Pirellulaceae; genus K23-9. The sequence continues at coordinate 1,054 of CAZZDZ010000399.1, read as the reverse complement.
AGATCCCGATGCCCCCACGGAATTCACAACGTCCGAATCGGGATTGAAGTATCGGATCATGCGCAAATCGGATGGGCGCAAGCCGACGGCTTCGCAAAGGGTGAAAGTTCACTACCGAGGCTGGTTTGATGACGGCACCGAGTTTGATAGTTCGTACAAACGCGGTGAACCAACCAGTTTTTCTTTGAATGGCGTGATCCCCGGTTGGACCGAAGGGATCCCATTGGTCGGCGAAGGCGGGATGATCGAATTGGAGATCCCATCTGATCTAGGCTACGGTCCGCGTGGTAACCGCAGCGTTCCGCCCAACGCAACATTGCACTTCACCGTTGAATTGTTGGAAGTGCTCTAGGTTGTTGCTGCATAACCTGTAGCAGAAGTCGTCAAGACCAGGGTTTTCAAGTTGCCTACTGCTGTGACGCACATTGTGCTCAGAAGACTGCGTTGGCCGACGCACTCGCGGTTAATAGTCTTCTCCGTGAACGCGACTTGCCTTTTTTGAAACACAGAGGCACAGAGAACACAGAGAAAAGGCGTGAAGCAAAACTCTGTGTCCTCTGTGTCTCTGTGTTTTTATCTTCTGCTCAAAGCCTGCTCGTTCTCTATCTCCAGCAAGGCAAAGCCAAGTTTTTCCGCTGTCGTCAAAGCTATCGGTTTTACACGGTTTGCCGAAAGTCTTGACTACTTGCGCACGCGTTTTACGCCTCGTGTAAGTTTTCTAGTGCTTCGTCAACATTAAAAAGTGGGATAGGCATCCTGCCTGTCATTGAAAAAACACCGCGATTGACAGGCTGGAAGCCTATCCCACCTCGAGGGCTACCCCAAAATTAAGACTAGACGAAGCACTAGCCTTCTTTCACGTCTTCTTCTGGATCAGCGAACCAACCGCGGACGCTTTGCCAAGCTTTACCGATCATTCGGCCGGTTACCAATTCTTCGGTCCAGGTTTCGCGACTGCCATCAAAATTGTGCCAGACCGCTTCCAAATAGGGTGCGGACGCGGTCGAGAGTGTTTCGTACAACCCGTTGTTGGCGATCTCGGACAACGCTTCGC
>CAZZDZ010000398.1:0-5841 GCA_964652675.1 uncultured Pirellulaceae bacterium | reverse complement strand
TTTATGGTTTCCCCATCGTGCAATGCAGGATTTCGGCGACGGATTCTCCCTGTACAACCGTTTTGCTGTGAGCTGGGCAATAGGATGCAACGAGGTCGAAGTGGTCTGATGCGATCGCCATTCTCAGCAGGTCTTCCGCGGCAAGCGTTTCTCGCCCGGCGCGACGTTTGAGCGAAAATTCGATCCCGCCGAGGCCTTCGTAAGTGCGGTAGATCACTTCGGTGCAGACCATCCGGTCCGAACGGGTGAAATCGAAATCAAAGTCATAGGGTTTGCCGATATGCGTTTTCGCTCGCTCAATCGCTTCGCCTATTAATTCACCAGGCAGTTTGGGCCGCAAAACGGTGACCGCATCATTGGCAAACGGCGATCCAAGGTCACGATGCCGCACTCCGTCCTTCAGCGCCTCGATGACATCGTTGCCGCCGATGTACAGCGCACAATGCGGCCAGTATCCGGGCAAAAAATAATTGGTCGCGGCATGTTCTTTTCGCGTCACGAAAATATCACCCGGTTGAATCAATTCTCGAAATTGATTCCGGACTTCTCCAGGCAACATGGGAATGTGAGTTTGGACGGTACTGATCACGCCAATCACGCACGAGCCCCATTCTTGGATTCGATAGATGGCTTTGGCAAAACCGGCATACACGATTCGGTCCAACGCATTTCGCGCACGCTCTTTTGCTCGCGCCTTGATGTACTTTCGATGCCCCACTCGAGCCTGTTCGCCAATGTGGTCGATCACCCCGAGGACTTTCTCGAATTGCTCATCTGTATCTGCCAATGCGTGGATCGATTCGATGTTCGCATCGAAAAACTCGTTACCGTGTTTGATGCCCAATGCGTTAATTGGATCGGTTAGCGACATCTGCACTGAATCAAAACTGCCCGGCGCGATGCCGTAGATGTCGAATGATTCATTCAGTTTTCGGCGCACAATGACGTCGTCACCAAAAAGATCACGAAGCGTCCTGGCGGCGTCCACGAGCACAACGGTTGCGGCGTATGCAATCAAGAACTCGCCGATCGTTTCGTCACTTGGTTGTCCCACATCCGTGCGTATTTGGTTGATCAATTCCAACAGAGCGTTTCGCGACTGGTGATAGGAGACCCACAAATGAGTCACCTGTTCGTCTTCGGTTGGCGAAAAATAACCTCGTTCGCCGGTCGCAAACGATTCTTGAAACGCGATCGCGTCACTTCGCAAACGGTTCATATGATCGGCAAGGTCAACCACCGTTGATGTAGCGTGATCGAAAGCAAGTTCCGGCATCAATCTATTCGCTTTTATTGGTATGCATTTGTCGTCGTCGGTGTTCGTTTGGCCGTTGCTGGGGCTGTTCAATTCTGCATCGAATCGTTCTGATAAAATGGCCCGTTGGACAGGAGCACCAGCATAGCAGTTTTGACGGCACTCACAAAAGTAAAACGGAACGCGTTGATGAGCACCAAAAATTCTCCGCATATTCATTTGCTTGGAACGATGACGGTGTTTTACATTCCGTCACACAAGTTGGATGATCCGCGTTTCTATCACGGAACGCAAACGGCTCGATCGACCATTCACGAATTCTTGATGCATCGCTACCGCGCTTACACGCAAGCGCCCACGCCAGTGAAAGGTTATTGGGTCAGCCAGAACGATGAAATGGCACACGACGTGATGGAACGCTTCGAAGTATCGTTCAACAAGGAAAGCGAGTTTGACCGACTGATTGATTTCTTGGTCGAACTCTGCGGGCGTCTGAGCGAAGAAGCGATCTACGTGACGCGTGGTAACCGCAGCTACTTGGTTACTGAGAAACCTCAGTAGCTGGGAACACAACCTTAGCTGGTTGGCATCAGCCACCGGCTCCAGATCCTGCGGCCGAGTTGCCTGTGGATTTGGGCCGACCCACGCCGAAAAGCGCATGAAAAAAGCCGCTGATCGATAACGATCAGCGGCTTTTAATATTAAGTGGAGGTAGACGGACTCGAACCGACGACATTCGCGTTGCAAACGCGACGCTCTCCCAACTGAGCTATACCCCCGAGGGTTGGACAATAGGCTACAGACTACAGGCTTTTGGGAAAACCCTAGAGTCTGAAGCCTCAAGCCGATGGCCTGGGAAAATGGGCGTGCCAGAATTCGAATCTGGGACCTCGTCGTTATCAGCGACGCGCTCTAACCAACTGAGCTACACGCCCGCAATTGATTGCCGAATGACAAAAATCGCGAACTTTGCCTGTGACCACTTTTGTTGTCGTCATTTGCAAGGGGCAGAGTTTACGCGAACTCGTTTGGCTGTAAAAGCCGGGTTGGAGAAGGTATTGCCACCTTTTTTTGCCATCCTTTGCCCAAGTCCTTAAATCGACGTTTTCTTGGGAGGGTAGGTTCGTGCAAAATAGGGGTCGAGACCAGGGAGTTCACCTTTTCTCCTGAGTCTCTGAAAACGGAACAATCAACAACCGCCACTTTTTCGCTCAACTTTGGATTGAATTGGCATGAAGGAACGTAATTTGCCTGCTTTTGGACGCACAACCGCTGCGCTCACGCTGGCTGTCTCGCTGGCTTTTACGGGAGCCGTAATAGCCGAAACACCCAACCCTAAGGCGGCTTTGTCGCTTAGACCCGTGCAAACGGGCATCGAAATCGAACTGGTTGCCCCAGCAGATGTCGATGACTGTGAGGTAAAGGACATCAACCACCCAAAATGGACCGGTTGGGAAGTCATTGCCAAAGATGGCACGCTTTTACGCCGATTCGCAGACACAAACGAAGACAAAAAAGTCGACTTGTGGTGCTACTTTAACTTTGGCATCGAAGTTTATCGTGACGTTGACGCCGATTTTAACGGCAAGGCTGACCAATATCAGTGGCTTGGAACCGCTGGCACCCGCTGGGGATTGGACGACAACGAAGACGGAACGATCGATCGTTGGAAACGAATCTCGGTCGAAGAGGTCTCCGCGGAAGTCGTCGCTGCGTTAAGCCAGCAGGACCCTCAGCGTTTTTCGCGACTTTTGGCTACCGAAGCAGAATTAACGGGTGCTGGCGTCGGCGAAAGTCGCGCTGCATCGCTGGCTTCCAAGGCCGACCGAGCCGCTCGTGGCTTTGCTGACCTAGCCAAACGCCAAAAAGCAGTTGGGAGCACGGCCAAGTGGGTTCAGTTCGCTTCGTCACCTCCGGGCATCGTCCCCGCCGGTACTGACGGCAGCACAAGCGATTTAGTGGTCTATGAAAACGCGGTTGCCATGTTCGAGCAAGGCGAACGCAGCGGCCAACTGATGGTCGGGACCGTCATCAAAGTCGGAACGGCCTGGCGTATCATTGACTTGCCATCCGTTGGCGACGACAGCGATACACTGTCGCAGGCGGCCGGAAATTTCTTTACGCCTGGCAACGCAGCGATGGCTTCGGCGGCCAACAATGCGATTGGTGACGAGACCCAAGAAATGGTCTTGGCATTGGAAAAAATCGATGCTGCACTGGCAACCGCGACCAATGCCAAAGAAGTCGCAAGGTTGCATGACCAGCGTGCTGATGCCGTCGAAAGCTTAATCGCAGCTGCCTCGACACAAGCGGAACGCGAGACTTGGGTTCGCCAATTGGTTGACACCGTGACCGTCGCCATCCAAAGCGGCAGTTACCCCGATGGATTGGAACGAATGCGGGGCGTGGCCAGAAAATTTGCCAAGGGCAATCAGCCGCTGGCCGCCTACGCCGACTTTCAAACCATCAGCACCGACTACGTCATTCGCCAAGGAAAAGGTGCGAATTTCGCCAAAGTGCAAGACTGGTATCTGAAAACGCTGAACGATTTCATCGATCGTTACCCGCGTACTCAAGAAGCCGCTCAAGCGATGTTGCAACTGGCGTTGAGCAAAGAGTTCGAGGACAAGGATAGCGAAGCGTTGAAAAATTATCGCCGCGTCGCACGCGATTTCCCCAACACAAATGCTGGTGAAAAAGCCGCTGGTGCGGTTCGTCGCTTGGATTCCGAAGGCAAGAGAATTGAGTTCACCGGTGCCACCATCGATGGCAGAAAGTTTGACCTCTCTAATCTGCGCGGCAAGCCAGTGATTATTCATTACTGGGCAACGTGGTGTGAACCTTGCAAGCAGGAAATGAACCTATTGCGACGGCTGCAGGCTCGCTACAAAGGCTTGCAGTTGGTTGGTGTCAACGTTGACGCATCGCGAGATTTGGCAATGGATTACTTGAAGGAAAAATCGCTGACTTGGGTTCAGTTGTTTGAAGACGGAGGACTGGAATCGAGTCCGCTGTCAAAACAATTCGGCGTTCAAACGCTGCCAACGATGATGTTGATCGACAGCGCCGGTCGCGTTGTGCGGCACAATGTTCGTGCAGGCGAATTGGACACCGAACTGGAAAAGATGACCAAGTAGTCAACGAAATCGTTGACCGCAACCAACGCCAAGAGCCCAGCGATTCAATCGCTGGGCTCTTTTGCTTGATAGAGGTTCCGACAACTCAAACTGAGGGACACCAGCCCCCCGCCTGAGGATTATTCGCTTTGCAATCAATCGCCTGATAGAATTCGTAGCTACCCCGAAGCCGGCAAGCGAGATCGATGGCGAATTCAAAAAAACTGAAACAAAAGCTGAAAGCTTCTGATCGGCGACGACGGCGACGCGCGGAATCCAGTGAAACGACCACAGCGCTTTCTGAGTCACCCGTCAAAGCACCCACCAAGCCATCGGTCGACGTGATTGGATTGGTTGTTGATGCGATCTTGAAACACGCCAGCAAGTCCCCAGACCCGGCCATCGACCTAGTGGTGTCCGCTGCATTGAGGAGCAGTCAGAAGGGGACAATCCCATCGGGCGAACAATCTTCGCAGCTCGCGATGGCTTTCACTGGCATCCGTGATCGTGAAGAGGTAAGTGAACGAGCGTTTCAGGCGGCTCTCAAGCAACTTTCGCAGATGCAGAGCGAACAACAAGAATCCAAAAACAAAGATTCGAAAATAGCCGTCTCCAAAAAAACGGGTGATCAATTCGTTCAATATCTAAAACTGCTGGCTAGTTAGCACTCTTCAAGTCTGGTGATGTAGGTGATGTAATTGTCCTCACCGTTGGATGACGTTGCCGAGCCCAACTACACTGCGTCGTAAAGACCCGTTTCCGGACCAATCGTCCGGCTTATCAAAAACGACGACGAATTACGCAGGATATTCGATATGGTCAGCCGAAGGCTTATTCAACGACAACGCAAAATACTTCTGGGCATTGCTATTGCTATCCCTGTTGTCATTGTCGGCCGAATCTTGATCGGAATCGACGATTGGGGTCGCGATTGGAGCACCAATTACGCCGAAGTCGGACCGGTTGGAAGCGATTCGACCCCCAACGAATTAACCGATCAAATCTGTTTGTGGATCGGCGAGCAGGCGCAATGGAAACTGCAGTCGGCCGACCGTAGTGTTCCGACCGAGCATCATTTGAAGCTCACTCGCAAGACTTTGATTTTGAGCTTCACCGACGATATCGAAGTCAAAATAGCCGGGAAAGAAAACGGCACGAGCGATATTTTTGCATCAAGCCGCAGCCGCATCGGCAAAGGAGACTTGGGCCAGAATCCCAGAAATCTAAAAGAACTGCTCTCGGCAGTTCAATAAACGAGCGAACGCAAACGTCGCCCGTTTTTGGGAACGTAAAGCCAAGACCGGCCGAGCTACGCTTTTTGACTTTGCGTTTTTTCCTTCACTCTCCCGCTTGCGGGAGGGTCGGACGCGGTAGCGGCCGGGGAGGGCCCTCTCCGGGCCTGAGAGCCCGACTCGCCCGACTCTCCCAAAGGGCATTGGTATCTACACAAGTGTTGTTGATATTGTAAGT
>CAZZDZ010000397.1:4307-5849 GCA_964652675.1 uncultured Pirellulaceae bacterium | reverse complement strand
CACGCAAAAGGCCTCTCGGCTGCTATTGGCGTTTTGCTTTTTCAAGCTGCACCTTCAAGCGGTCGATCTCTGATTGCAACTTGACGACTTCTGCACTTTTTCGTCGCGACTGCTCGTCAACCTTTGCTTCTGGGATCGCTGCGGCGATCGGGGCCGAATCAAAAACGGTTTCTTGGATCGGTTCACTGTCCCCAAAAGCCATTTCGTCCGTCGCCAACTCCGTCGACGTCGAATCAATATTAGGCTGCGTGAGGGAAAGTTCGTCCGATGGCTGCTGCAGAATTGAAACCCCAGAATCAGATGCTGAATCGCTCTTGGCGGCGACTTGTGGCTTTTGTTCGGAATCGCCCGAGCCTGATCTGCCAAACAATCCGCCGATGATCGAACCAAAACCGCCAGTCTTTGCTGGTTTCTTTTCATCCGATGACAAAACCGATCCGCCAAGATCTTGGGTGGACGTGCTGACTAGTTTGATATTGGAAGTAACAAGTTGGTTGCTACGGACAATCTGCAACGAAAACGAATCACCTTCTTTGCGGCTGGTGACTTCGCGAGCAAGGCTTTCGGAATTTGTCACCAGACGGCCATCGATTGAAACGATTCGATCGCCAACTGCCAAACCAGCGTTGCTGGCCGGTGATCGTGGATTCACTTCGGTAACCACAACACCGCGTTTCCCAGCGACATCCACCACATCAACGCCCAACACGACTCGATCTGGCAACGAACTGCCCGGCAAAACGGGTTCAATTCGTGAAGAAGCGTTTTTACTTGGGACACCATTTTGAGGAATGTTCGCCAAGCCTGTTTGCGATGGTTGGCCGGCGGTTGTCGGATTGCCAAGAGTCGCACCCTTGCTCGCTTTCATCGCAACGACATCGGGATGATCCACCAGGGGAACTCGAATATCATTGAGCCGATTGCCGCGGCCAATTCGTAGCACGACTTGTTCACCGGCTTTATACTTTGCAAGCTCGCTGGCAAGCCCTTGAACAGTACGCGTTGGCACCCCATTGATACTGTAGACGCGGTCACCGATGCGCAACCCGGATTCGTCCGCAAATGAATGTTGCTTGAAGCCATTGACCGAAATGCCTGGAATCCCATCCGTTTGCTCTGAGACTTGGATGCCCAATGTCGGACGGATTTCATTCTGGGTGACCGGTTCTGCAAGGATGCTACCGCCGGACTCAGAATCAGGCTGCTGACGTGGTTCGTCCGCACCGGACAAAGGCGCCGCCAGAGTAGGGGTCTGGTTGGGCGTGATGGACGGACGTGCAACTGACACGCTGGGCGAAACAGTGATTTGATTGCCGGCAATCTGGGTGCTCTGCTGGATCCCAGTGCCCAAAACGTACGGGCGTCGGGTTTGAGGATCAACAAAAATTTGTCCGTTGGTTACGCCGGCTACTTGTCGGCCTGTTCTTGGGTCGAGCGCGACGAGTTTTCCGGTTCGTGCGTCTCGATACAGCGGCAAACGAACTTGTTGACCCGAGTTTGTCGGCAGCGTCTGACGGACAACTTGTTGACCAGCCTGCGGAG
>CAZZDZ010000397.1:0-4207 GCA_964652675.1 uncultured Pirellulaceae bacterium | reverse complement strand
TGACGATGCAACATTTTTTGGTACCGTCGTTTTGTGGAGCAATGAGTTTGCATCTCAAATCCGTTTGGAAGACTTGTCGGTCCTGGCGACATGAAATTGACTTGTTACATAATACGACTGCGGACAGAAAATTTAAAATGGTCCAAATGCGAAAAAGAACCGGATTCGGCAGTTTTTCAGGCCAAATTTGACAACCGGTCTTGGCTTGGCCCCCCAAACACCCATTGTGTCGCGACAATGCGTCACAATTTGGGCTAAGTACGGAATGGTGGTTCGTGCCTTTGACCACTTAAGTTGCGTTTTTTACCACGCGATTTTGGTCTGTGGGGCGTGATTCTCCGACCAAGGCCGTTCTGCGCCAAGCAACATTTGTCATTTCAAAATCGAACGTCGTTCTGGCAGGATTTCGTGTTCGATTTTCAATCGATTTTGTCTGTGTATCGCCAGCATCACGTTGGTAAATAACCCAGTTGTTATTGAGATCAACGAAGCCTTTTTGTTGCCAACAGGTTTTCCACCAACGTCAACGTTCGTTTGTCGTTGAACAACAAAATATCCGTGAAATTCGTCGCACCGAATTTCGATCGGCGCCACCCGTTTTTGTTGCCTTAACGGAGCGACCGTGCAACCATCTTTCGATTGTCTTGCCAAACATACCAAAGGAGCGTTTGACTTGAGTGCTAGCAAACATAGAATCTGCCTTCCCAGTTGTCGCGAAGAGTGATTGAACCGAGCGTCGATTGGGGACCAGTTTGGAACGGCAGTGTTGCCGCCCAGCAGAGCTAGGTTGGTAAACATTGCGTACCAACGCTTCGGCTGTCTCGTCTCGACTGGTTTGTTTGCCCACCATTAACGCGAAACATCCATGATGGAGGATTGCGCTTCGAGTATGTCTGCAAAGCATGGCTGCACCGACGACAAGGCTGTTGTTGGAAAATTCAAGGAAGCATTAAAGCAGCGACTCGGCGAAGAAATCTTCAACGCTTGGTTTGTCAATGGACTGACGTTTCAGTTCGTGAACGAACAAAATACGGCGGTCCCCAATCAGGTCGGCACCAATGCCCTCAAATTGACCGGTGGACGAATCATCGTCAGCGTCCGAGGCCAATTCGCACTCGAGAGACTAAGACGTAACTTCATCCGCGAGATGCGCGGCGCCGCCATGCAGGCGTGCGGCCAGGGTATCGAAGTTGAATTGCAATTGGCAGCTCAGCCAACGCAACCCGAATTGCCACTTGGTCAACTGCAACCGCAAGACTCCGACGCAGTTTCGGGCACCGCGGATGAGAATCAAACGTCAAACAAACGTAAAGCGAAACGAAAGCAGTCAGAAAACATTCGCAGGAAAAAGCCAGCGAAAAAATCGGCAAAGCCACTCGCTGCGTTCTCGCAACTGACCCTGCCGAACATGCCGGCAGCCGCAACTAGTGTTCCGCACGAAAAGGATACCGCCGCATCGGAACCTTCCACCGCGGCATTATCCGCTGCGAATACGGACACCCCGCAGCGAAAAGCTCCCGCGGCTTCACTTTCAAACTTTATCGATGGCCCCTGTAACCATTTTGCGCTAACGGCGGTCAAAATGGTCTGTGAAACGCCCAACGGCGGTTCACCGTTGTTTCTGTGCGGGCCGCCGGGTGTCGGCAAAACACACTTGTTGACCGCGATTGCCGACTACCTGCGACGAGGTCGACGGATGCGTCGCGTCGTTCACATCACGGCCGAGAAATTCACCAACGATTTCATTGCGTCCGTTTCCAGTGGCAATCTGACCGCGTTTCGCGCACGTCACCGCGATCTGGATGCGTTGCTAATCGACGACGCCCAATTTTTGAGTGCCAAGAAAGCCACGCTTCGTGAAATGCAGTACACGATTGACGGACTGGCAGATCGTGGAAAAACGCTTGTGTTTTCCGGCAGTCACGCTCCGACCGAAATTTCCGGCCTGACCCCAGAATTGGCTGGCCGCATGTCGGCTGGATTTGTTTGTCCCATGCAGTCGATTGATTTGACCACCCGCGTCAGCTTGCTCCGCCAGAGGATCGACGAGAGCGACCAAGCTGTTTGGCCGGACGAAATCGTTACCGAAATCGCATCTTTGATGGTTGGTGACGGTCGGCGAATCCAATCGATCGTCAACTTGGTCGACCTGCTGCAACGAATGTACGGGCGAATGCCAACGATGAACGAAATTCGCCAGCACGCCGGCGATCAACTTCGCAATGGACAAATCACAACGTTGGCGACAATCGAAAACGCCGTTATGAAGCTCTTTCAACTTGATGACGGGACGTTGAAATCGCGGTCGCAAGCACGAACCGCAACCGAGCCGCGAATGTTGGCGATGTACTTGTCGCGTGAACTAACCCCCGCAGCGTTCTCGGAAATCGGCCGACACTATGGCGGACGCTCCCACAGTGCCGCCATCTTGGCGGTCAGCCGTGTCGAGCAATGGTTGCGAACCGGCAAGCCACTCGGAAGAGGACAAGCTTCTTTTTCGGCACGCGACGCGCTCAACCGAATCGAAAGCATGTTGCGTAGCGGCTGATTGAGCCGTGCTTGGCTGATTGAGCCGTGCTTGTTGGTCGCGAAGTCATTGAAACAACACCATTTGCACGACGCAATCAGCATACTTTCGCAAGCTTTCCCAATTAGCGGTTGCAAGCCGTCGGTCGGGGCGACAGATTAGATCTAAACGGACGCGTGATTCGCTTTTCGATTCGACCTTCACTCACACTCTTCTCCACGGACCGGAAACTTGGTTTCAGACGACAAGCCATATCGCGACAACGGACGCAAAAAAAAGCAGCCATCGGCCGCCGAAATCCTCTCCCGGCAGCCCCCCTTTGATCTGGAAGCAGAGATGGGCGTGCTGGGCAGCATTTTGTTGATGCCCGAAGTTTTGGATGAAATCGCGTCACTACGCAGTGACGATTTTTACGACGATTCCAACCGGATGATTTTCCAGCATCTGCGCGATATGCATGATGACAATCAAACGCGGATCGACGTCACGCTGTTGGTATCGCGTTTGCGAACGGCCGGCGAATTCGAAAAGATTGGCGGCGCCGCGTACTTGGCCAAACTTTCCAGTTCCGTCCCCAACGCTGGGCACGCGGTTTACTACGCCGGTATCGTCACCGAAAAGGCCGTCTATCGGAAACTGATCGAATCCAGCACTGAAATCTTGCGAGACGCCTACGACCAGAATGGCGAAGCACGCGAGTTGTGCGCCCAAGCGGAACAGAAAGTATTCGCGATCATGGATGGCCGCAGCGCTCAGTCGTTGCACAGCATTAGTGACGTTCTGCACGCGGCGATGGACCGAATGGACGCGCGGATGCGCGGCGAGTTGACCGAAGGCGCTGTCGAAACAGGTCTGACTGATTTTGACACGATGACGGGCGGTTTGCACAACGGCGAATTGATCATTTTGGCCGCACGTCCATCGATGGGCAAAACGGCATTGGCGATGAACATGGCCGAACACGCTGCGATCGAAGGCCAAGCGCCGACTCTGTTTGTTAGCTTGGAAATGTCTGCAATCGAATTGGCGGATCGGATGCTCTGTTCGCTTGCTCGTGTCAACGGTCACCGGTTGCGAAATGGCACGATCAGCAGTGACGACCATACTCGATTGATCGAAAAAGCGAACGAGATCAGCGAAGCGCCCTTGTTTGTTGACGATTCGCCCAGTCGAACCGTCAGCGAGATCGCCGCAGCGGCACGTCGAATTTCGCGACGCCATGGTAGTCTTGGTCTGATCGTGATTGACTATTTGCAATTGATCGAACCAGACAATCCGCGCGATCCACGCCAAGAACAAGTTGCCAAGATCGCGCGTCGCTTGAAAGGGATGGCACGTGAACTAGAAGTCCCCATGTTGTGCTTGTCCCAATTGAACCGACAAGCAGAAGACGGAAAGGACCACCGTCCCAAGCTAAGCCACTTGCGCGAATCGGGAGCGATCGAGCAAGACGCTGACGTGGTGATGTTCGTCCACCGCGAAGAGTACTACCATCGTGGCGAAGACAAAGCGCAGTACGCCGGACAAGCCGAAATCATCATCGCAAAACAGCGAAACGGCCCCGTCGGCGACGTGCAACTTACATGGGAAGCTGACTACACGCGCTTCAGCACCCGAGCGCCAGACCGGCATAGCGAATTCGACGACTACGCAGAATTCAGCAGCCCAGGCGGTTTCTAA
>CAZZDZ010000396.1:0-5879 GCA_964652675.1 uncultured Pirellulaceae bacterium | reverse complement strand
CCAGCGATTTCGGTGTCGTCATCGCCGTTGGCAAAAACGTTGGCACCCGCGTTTGATAGGCTCACATCGTCTTCGACAAAGTTCAAGTAGGCCCCTGCACGTCCACGGAAATCAGTGTAAGCGTGACAAGCGATTGGATATAACAAATCCAGGCCAACTTGTGCACCAAACAGTTGGTTGTTGACATCGCTACGCAAAAGCCCCGTGTCGGTGCCATTCTGAGCGAAATAGGCGTACTCTTCGTCGTAGTCTACGTAGCGAGTGCCGAACAGTAGTTTGGCGATGTCCCATCCAACGAGAGTCTTGCTTGCTTCGATGCTCCAGTAGTCTGCTGTGTAGGTCTGACTTTGAAAGGTGGAGTTATTGAAGGCACTCAGATTTGCGGCAGGGATTGGGTTACCTGGGACCAAAAAGGTTTGAATGTTTCCGGTCGGGTCGCTAAGTGACGAGGATATGTCCCAATCAATCGGTCCGGTAAAGCTGACTTCGGTTCCGTGGACGCAATCGGGCACACTGCCTGCGGTAACACGTACACCAGACTCAAAATCAAATCCTCCCAAGCCAAAGTTTGGACTCAGGGAAAATCGTTCTTCGCCATCACGTTCGATGTATAGGTAGTCGACGCTCACGTACTGATAGGGATTACAGGTCCCACATCCTCCGCCAAAACCACCGTGTCCACCGAGACCGTGTCCACCACCGCCGCCGCAACGCCCACCGCATCCCTTTTTGTTGCAGGAATGGCAACCACCATGAAATCCAGTTTGCTCGACGTAGCTTTTAATCGCATCGCTGGGATTACTGGCATTCATCACGGCGGAACCAATCCGGCCCCGATATTCTGTATCCGCAGCCGTTCGCACATTGGATTGGCTGACGACCCGATAGTTCTTGCCGTTATTGCTAATTTGCGTGGGACGCGAACTTGCAGTGTGGGTGTTCAAACCAGTGCTAGGCCCCGACGATAGGTACTTCAATAGTCCACCCGTTTGGGCGTCTGCGGAAGTGCTCATCGTGGTCGCCAGCATCACGACCAAACCAAAGACCGCTATCGAGCGATAATTCGTTTGGTTGATTCGGCGTAGAATCGTGTGGATCTTCATGATCGAACCTCGTTGACTCGGGTTGCGGAAACGATTCCGCAGTCTGAACCGGTGGTAAAATTGGATGGATTGGTGTTGAGATAGCGTCCATGTGACGGATCGAATTCCGCCAAAGACAAATTCTCTTATCTAACTTTGATCTCGTCGCGAACGGGAATCAAACAGGTCTTGCGAACCATGCGGATGATTTTCTTCGCTTCAGCTTCGCTATCGCAGTCTCCTGCAACAATGAGTCGATCTCGCTCCTGTTGAACGCTTACGTCTGCGTTTGGAAACATGTGCAAAATCGAATCGTTTAACATTCGTGTTTTGCCTTTAAGCGATGCCCCGGTCGTTTCGACCACATCTTCGACATGAATCTCGAACGTACGAACACGTGTCGGCGAATTTTTTGTGTCAGCCCAGACAACCAGCCGAGTGACTCCGTTGCCCGTTCCGATCAGTTTCAATTGGTTTGGACCAGTCGCGATCGCTTGACAAACCCCTTGGTCGCCAACATCGATACGGCGAACGTGTCCGCCGATCGTCAGTGATCGCACTTGGGCTTTGGTGATGTGCAGTCTCGTCGGAGCCTTGCGTAGGTTGGCCTGTTTGGCGGGGCTGTTCACTTGCAAACCGCGAACAGGAGCAGCCGGTTGGACTGTCGGTGCCGTTGGATTCTGGCTGGCAATCGAAAGTGGTGGAGCCGCAACCGCAACGGGAGCCCGATATCGGGGGTTGTCTAGCATCTTGATCGTGGATTGAACAGGATCTTGAACAACAGGCGATGGGCTCGACGCGTCATTCTTCGCCAGAGGACGGAGGTCTTCGACGCTATTGTCTTTGTCGTGTCTTTTGATCGGCTGCAGCTCCGTCAAGTTCACTGGCTCGGCGACTTCTACCGGTTCAGCTTCAGCAAGTTGAACGGGTTCGGCAGGCGAAAGATCTGCTTCGTCCGGCTCTTCGGTCATGTCGCTCGGTGACAATGTGTCTGCGTCTTCGCTGTCAGACATCGAAAACGTAACTGGGCCCTTCGCGGGGGCCGCAGCAAACTCTGGTTCTTGCGCTTCTGGTTCAACAGTCGCAGTTTCTTCAACCTGAGCGGCAGTGGCCGGCGATTGACCGACTTTTTCTAGCTCAACGGCCTCGGGTACTGGTTGCGTGGCGGATGGAGTAGCTACCAATTCGATAGTCTGATCAACCACCGGCTGAGGAGTCGCTCCTTCGGTGTCTTGCTCCGCAGCGACCGTTGCGTTCTGAATCCCAGCTTTCTCTAACGCTGGAATCTCGCTAACAGGAGCCTGAATGACAGGAGCCTGAGAAACAGGAATTCCGACAACAGCAGGAGCTTTACTTATTGGCTGCAGAACCATCTTGGGCGTTGAGGTGACTCGAGCTTGCAGCCCAGAGTCATGTTGCTGCCCTGAATGCGGTGCGATGCGAACGGCAGGAGCGAGGTCTGCACCCCGGCGGGTTAGCTCCAACTCCTCCAGACGCTCGTTCGGCATCGTCACGTTTGTATCTATCAAATTCGGATTCGCGTGGTGCAGCGAATCGATCAATGGGTTCGATTGAACACTTGGTACTTCAGGCGTTTGAATTCTCAACGCTTGAGGGCGAACTTTAACGGGAACGCTCAAGTTGGCTTGAGTGCCAATCGGAACCAAGCCAACTTCAGACTTGCGTCCTTTTAGGCGAACCGACGGTTGGCGGTTGCTGGCCAGTTTGACGTTGGGATCGGAAATCGGCCGAAGTTCTGGACCGCAGTACGGATTTTGGTGCAAAGCCACTTGCTGCACCGCACTAATCGGTGCATCAAGAACTGGTGGTGGCAAAATTCGCACGGAAGTCTTTGCTGGTTCGTCAGCAAGAACTGGCGTCGCTACAACTAATGCCGCAGCAATGATGGCACGGCGAGCCGAGCGGGAAAGTCGTGAAACTTTGGTTGGGTCTTGCTTGATTCGTTTCATGTTTTTTCTTGGGCCACACATACGGGCGTCCTTGCGTAACGTTCGGACGATGTACCCCCCTTGGCACATCACCGACAGCAATGCTCGCGCATTAGACTGTCGGATGCTTTACGTATCGGATGCGTTCTGGCTTGACATTAACGATTCTGTCGGTTCGACCGTGTGTATCAGTCCTATCCATCATTCCGGTGGAAACGGTAGCACCGATCAAACGGGCTTTGAGATGCGTGGATTTCGCAAAATCACCGTAAATCGAAGGGTTCGGCAACTGCTAAAGTAGGGGTGCTAGCGTGTTGGGTCCTTCGCCCAGAAGATCATCTTTGCTGCTATGAACACTGTGTTGTGTTCGTGCCCGACGATTCGCATGGCAATCTGGAGCACAACGTCCTTTAGAGCGTTGTCCTTTAGAGCGTTGTCCTTTAGAGCGTTGTCCTTTAGAGCGTTGTCCTTTAGAGCGTTGCGTGCGCTTTGAGTTAGATATCGCAGTCGAATGTTAGACCGCATTGCAGGACGGGTTCGATGAAGGCCAGTCGTGTGCCTCCGTATTCGCGCAAGTCCCAGTCCCCTTTGGGTAATTTGTCGTGATCAAATTCCTTTTCCGTTTCAGCTACCAGCACACTGCCCGGGGGCGAATGGCGTTGGAAACTGATGATCAATGAATTGAGCTGCTCTAGGTTTTCTTCCCAAAGGATGTAGGGCGGGCACAGGTAGACAATCCAGGCGGTGTCGTCCGACGGCGGGCCAAGCAGATCGGGGCCGAGGCGAAATGCATCGCCGTTGAGGACTTTTAGCTGATCGCCAACGCCCAGGTTCTCGGCTGTTTTTTCGATGAACCCAATCGCTCGTCTAGATTGTTCAATCGCGACCGATCGGATTGCCCCCCGACTGATGGACTCCAATGCAAGGGCCCCCGTTCCCGCAAACATGTCAAAGCAAATGGCGTTCTTGACCGCTCGGCCGAGAATATTGAACAAATTTTCGCGAATATTGTCCTTCATCGGACGCGTGAACTCTTCGCCGTGATACACGATCGGGCGGCCGCGCATATCACCCCCAATGATCCGTAACTTGGTGGGTTTGGCTGGTTTGCCGCTGGCATGCTTGCCTTTGGGAGGGCGCCGGGAGGGGCGAGCGGATTTGGAGCCAGAAAGCTTCTTTTTTCCGCCACGTGCGTCGTTTCTTCGATTCATTCAGACGAGTATAACGAATGTTTGCAAATTTGCTTCCGTGCTGGTTTTTTACATCGCTGGGCGATGTGCCGAACCCAATCGGCGGCAAGGACGTATCCCATTAAAACTCTGTTTCGATTTTTAGCTCTCTTTCCATTTTAGCTCTGCATGCGAACTTATCTGCATGCGAACTTAGCTGTACGCGAAATCAGATTGCCAGGACCCCATCGATGCCCCACCGTTTCGCTCGTCGTCAATTGCTCGCGTTTGTTGTGATCGCGATCGCTGTTTTATCTAGTCCGCTGTCCTTGGTTGCTCAGGAAGAGGTTGGTCCAACAACCAACGGCTCGAAGCTGATTCAAGGCGACGACCAGCCAGCGGTAAAACAGGAGATCGATGGCGACGCTGTGGATGCCGCTGCTGACGCGGATTTGCCATTGGAACCTCCCAAGGAAATCATCGAACTTGCGAAGAAGGCAAAGGACAAGTTTTTAGCGATTCGCGCAGAGCTAGCGGAGACGTTGATCGACATGCGGACAACGCACACCAACTACGTCAACGACGACGAACAAACGCCGCAGGCCAAAGAGCTTTATCGTGAACAGCGGACCAAGGCGCGGCGATTGATGGATAAATTGTTTGACGCGGGGTTGGAAGTCGTTCGGCTCGTTCCTGACAAAGAAGCTGCGAAGTTCTTGATCACTTGGATTCAACATCGGATGAATCACAGTTTATATGACGCGACAACCCACGAAGCCGGCGCGCGACTGCTCGATGGCGGTTTTCAATTGATTTATCTCTTCAAAGCCACAGCTCGTTCGGCAACGATCGTTGGTGATTTTGAAATGGCCAAACGGTTGTACAAAACGTTGGAAGAGAAACACCTAGATGATCTGGACAAAGGGTTCATTGTCAACGGCAAAAACCTAGAAGCTCAGTTTAAAAAAGAAAGTGAGCAGCGGAAAATCGATGCGGAGAAAGACACCAATCCAAGAGTTCGAATCAACACCTCTCGCGGAGACGTCGTCGTCGAACTTTACATTGACCAAGCCCCATCGACGGTCGCGAATTTTATCCAACTAGTCGAAAGCAATTTTTATGACGGTTTGGATTTTTACCAAGTCATTGATGATCTGCTGGCGTTGACTGGCGACGAAAGCGGCGACGGCCTTGGCAATACCGGCAAATTTTTGGTCGACGAATGCAATCGCGAAGATGCTCGGATGCCTCTAGCCGGATCGCTCGTCATGGCAAAACGTCCTATCGATAACAAGGGGAATTTCCTGGAGAATTCTGCCAGTTGCCAGTTCGCGATTCTTTACGTTCCCATTGCCAGGATCGCTGGTCAGCAAGTTGTCTTTGGTCGAGTCATCGAAGGGATGGATTCAATTGGTGCACTGCGACGCGTTGACCCGTCAAAGGAAAAGAAAAAAGGTGCGGTCCAATTTCCATCAGACGTGATTCTCTCCATGGAAGTTATCCGTCGGCCTGACGTGTTGCCGGAGATCAATTACTTTGATCTGAGCAAACTGAATCCGCATGCGGGACACGACCACGCGACAGAGCCCAGTCAATAGCCTTGGATGAAAGGCCGTAGCGGAAGCCGTCAAGACTTTCGGTTTCATGTGAATTGCCAATTTTGGCGTCTTGTTTGTCAC
>CAZZDZ010000395.1:0-5880 GCA_964652675.1 uncultured Pirellulaceae bacterium | reverse complement strand
TTGTTGTCGGGGGTTGAGATGAAGGTCGCGTTGGCGGCTTCGGCCGAAGCTGTTGATGGCGAACTGGGGGAACGAATGCAAGCAGCTTTGAAGATGGACGTTTATGATCCGTTGCAGGCTGGGGAACAATTCGGGCTCGCTTGTTACGTAAAGCATGCGATGCCGTTAAGTTGGCATTTGCTCCATCATGCCACCGATTTCGAATCGGTATTACTTGATAACATCCGTTGTGGAGGCGATTGTTGCGGCCGATCGATGGCGGTGGGCAGCATCGCCGGGCTGGCATTCGGTGTGCCTGCGGAATTGCAACGAAAAGCAAGCCTTGTGAATCTGATGAACCTCTAGCGCGATGTAACAAGTGGTCCCATGGCTGAAGCCGCTGAAGCCATAGGCTAGGGTTGTGCCGTCGCTCCGGCCTGAAACGTTCAGCCTTGAAGATCTAAAATTGGTTCGACTTAAAACGCATCGCTCCCCAGTCACTTCACTTCAACGGTGATGGGATGACTTGTTACGCCGCCGTCGACGTTGGCTTTCACGTAGAACGATCGCTTGCCGGGATCCGCGCTGATGTCGGCGGTTACGTAGAACACTCGTTCGCTGGAATCTTTCAAGACAATCAGCCCGCTCAGGCCAATATTGTCGACGTAGACGCCTGCGGACGCGTTGCGACCGGCGTCTTCTTTTCCAAAACTGACTTCTTTCGTGAATCCTTTTTTGCGTTTGATGACGAGCCGCGCTGATGCGGTTTCGCCCCGGCGAACTTGCAGTGTCCAATCTTCATCTACCGCAGTCTTTCGGTCGACCGGTTGAATCGATGGAATCACGCTTGGAATCCCGCCAAACGTCAACTCGCCCGCTTTTCCAGCCGCTCGTTCTACTTTTCGCCCATTCACATCGGCCCAAGCAACAAGCTCCGGTTCGATCTTTCCCTCCCAAGCCTCTGCGTCTTCGGCGATCCAAAACATTCCTCTCGCAAACCGCTGGCCCGCTTCGACCACGATCGGAGCGTTGGATTTGATTTGTGGGGGCAAGTCACGAATGTCAAACGTGACCGGACCGTCAAACCCGTCAAATCGATCTACGCGAACGGTGAACTCGCGTCCGCTGCCGCATCGAATTGCTGTCTTGGTCGGAGACGCCGACGGTTTGAAACTGGGTTTGGATGGGCGAATTGACAATTTGTAACCGAACTGCTCGCCGCCTTCGCCCCGAGAGTCACCGATGCGAGCCGTGTACAGGCCGTCGGCGGGTGTGGTGAAAAGAACGCGGCTGTTCGCGCCAGCGATTCGCGCGGGGTCGTCGTCGTTTTCGTAGTAAACATCAAACACGGGCAAGCCGTTGGCAATTGGCTCCGCCCCTGGTGCAAGTGGCTCGACGATGTAAGCCGGTTCGCCAAGTGCGTGTGTTGTGTGTGTTGTGCCAAAGTATGTCCAGCGATTGCCTTCGCCGGGATAAACATTGAATCCCGAATCGGGGCCCCGCGGATGCATCCACAAACGAACCACTTCACCACTGGAGTACAAATATTGCTTCAAATTCATTTCCTGCCAGTTAAAGATCCGAAAGTCACCGACTTGCTTGGAGTCTTTGCCTCTAAAGGTAAAATATGAATCTCGGACCGCTTGCAAACGAACTCGCAACACTGGGTTTCCGCTTGCGTTAAGAATGGTAACGAGCGGATCGACCATACTCTTGGCGATTTTGTCACCATCGACCGCCCAAACTTCCCCGGCTGCGGCCCGCCATTGGTAAGCGTCCGTTTCGCCCGGCTTGCTGATCGTGCCAGTGATTTCTACTCCACGCGGTACGCTGATGACGCCGTCGGCAGGCAGTTTCGCGTCGGTCAACTTTTTTCGCAGGTCGGTTTCTTTCGTGACGGCCAATTCGCCCAAGTCCATGTAGACAGGATCAACCGTCTGGATTTTTTTGGTGGCTGACTTACTGATTACAGGTAATTTACGTTGGACGACATTGCCGTTCATCAAAGTGATATGGGCAACGCTACCGTCCGGGGCGATCACAACGTCGCTGCCGGTGTCTGGCAACGGTGCAAGCGTTCCGGCTTGGTTCCAATCCGATGTGCGAATCAATTTTACGTTGCCTTCTTCGCTCAACGCGACCAAGGCTTTTCCATTGGGTGTTAACTGCAACGCCACGATCGGAGACTCATCGACGAATCGCGTTGCAACGATCGGGTTAATTTGCGGTTTGTCGATCGACAACAATCGCCAAACTCGGAGTCGGTTGTCGGCACTACCGGCGATCACGAATTTACCGTCCTTGGTTATTTCAACCGCGTAAACTTCTCCTTCGGGTTGGCCGAGTGTGTCCAGTCGGCTGCCCGTTGCGACATGCCAAACTTTTACCGTCTCGTCCGCACAAGCACTGACCAAGATTTTTCCGTCTGGAGAAAACGCGATGTCAAACACCGCACCATTGTGGCCTTTGAATTCACGAATCTGCTGTCCGGTACTGGCGTCCCACAAGATGATGTTTCTGTCGTAGCCGGCGGTCGCGATCTGCGTCTGGTCGGGTGAAAAGACGGCGTCATAAAGCGTGTCACGGTGTCCGATTATTTCGGTTTGCCGTTTGCCGGTTTGGGATTCATAGACCGCCGCGCGACCGTAAGCTCCGGTCAGTCCCGACGCGATCAAGATGCGCGATCCATCGCCACTGAATTGAATCGAATTTACTTTCCCCGGCAGATCATCGATCGTAGCGATCGGAGTGTCGGTCGCGTCCTTGATAAAAACGTTACCGAATTGCGCGACCGCTCGCAGCGCACCGTCGGGTGATTGCGCGATGGCTGTGATGGGTGCTGAAATATTCTTGTCAGTAGCGATCTTGGGCGTTCGCAGTTCACGTTTGACTGGCATGTCGCCGTCGGGACCAACCGCGCCCTGGTCGATCCAGTTTGCGATCACGGCCAGTTCGTCTACGCTCGGTTGCGCTTCGTCTTCTGGCGGCATCTGTGGCTGGATTTTTCCGGTCGCCATTAAAACCATTCGGCTGCTTTTGGCTTCGCCGGCGGTCACCGCAACTCCCGTTTCGCCGCCCTTCATCAATGCTGCGTGCGACTCCATCACAAACCCACCTTGGGCTTCGTCAGCCGTATGGCATCCGACGCAGTACTTTTGCAGGATCGGGAAAACGTCTTTTGTGTAATCCACTTTTGTCGCGGCCAACGCATTGGTAACGGCGGCGCACTGGAATAGCAAAGCGGCGATGATCAGGGTTTTGTATCGCATGATTCGTTAGTGGTTAAACGTAAATTCGGTACTCGTCAAAACGCTCCACGCTACGTCTTGCAGCGCCGTTTTGCGGTCGTCGTTGTATTCGGCGACCACTTTTAACAACCGATCCATCTCGGGGTCGGTTGGTTTGCGTGCCAGTCCCGCCAAAAAGATTGATTCGATGATCGCTTTGTCATCGGCGCCGTTTTTCATTTGACGACCTATCAAATTGTCAGCGGCGCTGAGTTTTGGGTTCAACGTGTCACCATTGGAAAGGTGCAGTACCTGAACCATGCTGGTTTCGTCGCTACGTTCGCAGTCGCAGGTGATTTCGCGAGGATTACGGCCAAACGTTTTCAAGAAATAGGATGCCACCGCCGCATCGTATAACTGAATCGCTCGTGTGCCTTTCTTGTAGAAATCCGTTTTCTGTTTATCCGCCCCCGGAAAAGCGACTTGGTTAAATTCGGTCGTCGTACCGAGCGTCTGATCGATCGCGTCCAGCAAGACTTCTGCCATCAACCGCCTGGGATAATAGCGGCTCAAGTATTTTTCTTCGTCGCGGTTGCTGGCCAGCGGAACACTGCTGCGTTGGTACGTTTCGCTTTGCATGATCGTCCGCATCAGATGTTTCAGTTGGAACTTACTGTCGACGACATTCTTGGCGGCTGCTGCCAGCAACGGTTCATTGGACGCGGGGTTGCTGAGCCGCAAGTCATCAACTTGCTCAACCAAACCACGACCAAAGAAGTTTGCCCAAACTCGATTGGCGATCGCCCTGGCAAAATATGGATTTTCAGGCGACGTCATCCAATCCGCTAACGCTTCGCGGCGATCACTCGGATCATCAAAATCCAATGCCGGTGAATCAAGCGGCGCAGGTGGTTGTGGTTTGCCCAGCTTGGGCTGGATCAAGTCACCGGAACTGGCCACATACAGTGTTCGAATTCCATCCCCATTGCGTCCGTCGCCGCCCCAGCCTTTGGCCCGAACCCGCGCGAACAGGTTGGCCATCGAGTAGTATTGGTCGTTGGTCCATTTTTCCAATGGATGGTTGTGGCATTTGGCGCACCCGATCGACAGGCCCAAGAACGCTTGGCACGCGTTTTCGGTCATGTTCTCGGGTGACTGATGCAAGGCGTAAAAGTTTGTCGCTCCGTTTTTGTCGCTTGAACCGGTCGCGGTCAGGATCTCGCGAACGATCTGATCCCACGGTTTGTCTTCGCGAACACTATCGTGAACCCATTGGTAATACGTTTTGACGGCAACGGGACGCAGCCGCGTGCCGTTGATCAACAGCATGTCGCACCACTGATAAGTCCAGTAGTCGACAAAGTCTTCGCTGGCCAACAACCCTTGGATCAATTGATTGCGTCGTGTCGCTTCGTCGTCCGCCAGAAAATCCGTCCGTTCATCGGGCGTTGGCAATCGCCCAATGGTGTCGAGTGTCACGCGCCTCACAAACGCTTCGTCATCGCAACGTGGCGAAGGTCGCAGGTTCAATGTCTCAAGCTGCTGAAGGTTTAAGTCATCGATAAAATTGCGACGCGGTGCATCGGCAAAAACCGATTCAGAAATATTGTGTGGATAGGGGACCGTCATCCGGGCCAAAGCAACTTTGCTGCCGAACCAAACCAGCACGGCGCCTTCACCACTGCCGCGAACCGATACGACACCGTCATCATCCACGCTCGCGATCGCTTCGTCCGTCGAGGTGAACACGGCCCAGTGGGTGACGTCGACGACTCGTCCATCGTTGTAGTGAGCGTTGACCAAAATTCTTGAGTTGTCGCCCGGCGTTAGCATTGCGGACTTGGGATAGACGCTGATCCGTTCAAGCTTGGCGTCCGTATCGGTCGGCCCTTTCGCACCACTGGCAATCCACTGCGAAATGATTTTGTAGTCGCGCGAATCCACATCCAGTTTCAGACCACCTTTGTGCGGCAATGCCGCTGTTGGTTTGGCCAGTAGCAAACTGCGACCAGGATCTGACAATTCGACGCGACGCCCTCGCGCCTCGCGGGTGATGGATTTAAAATCGGCCTGCGAATCGTAGCCGCGCAACGAAAGACGGAAACCGCCTTTGCCAGCCAATGCTCCGTGGCATGCTCCCGTATTGCATCCTGCTCGCGACAAGACATTTTGCACGTCGTTGCGGAAACTCCATTGGTTTTGGTCGTCCGCCCCCACCACTTTCACTTCGCTGCTTGCACTTTGGTCGCCAACGGTCGCGGTGATCGTTGCGGTTCCGTTTCCAACGGCGATTGCTACCGAGTCTTGGATTTTCACGACATCGCTGTTGCTCGATTTCAGTTCGACTTCGTCGCCCAAGATGCTGGCTGAAAGTTGATTGTCAGACATTTTGACAACGGATAGCTGCTGGAGCGATTCGGCGCCGCTGAGCGTGAATGCGTCGGGCAAGACTCGTATGTCGGCGGCAGCGGAACCGCAAGCAAGCAGGACGATTGCAAGAGTGCTGATTTTCAGTAGGTTCATGTTGAAAGCATCGACTTTGTATTCAAGTAGTTCATCGTTATCAGCAGCGCGGCGCTAACGCACTTCGTTTAGACAAACAACTCTTTGATTTCGCGAACACCGAAATCAACCAGCGGAAACGGTCTTCCTCCTGGTCCTGGCATTTCGGCGT
>CAZZDZ010000394.1:0-5885 GCA_964652675.1 uncultured Pirellulaceae bacterium | reverse complement strand
ATACGCTATGCAATCTTTGACGACCAAGCACTGTACCAGTCTTGGAACAGTTTCAATTGGGATTCGACGAACCCGCGTTGACTATCGTTCAGCTTGTCAGATTCGTTGAAATGCAATTCGAAATCTTTGTCACCCAACAAGAACAAAATGTACTTGTAATACAGCACCAGATCGGGACCTTCGTCGAACGTCGACAAAACGATTAACGCTCGATCCAGTTCTTGTGCCAAGCGTCTTGCGTCTGCGTCTCCCGCAGCGGCTTTTTCACAAAGCGAAATCAGGTGCAAAACTTCTTTGGGTAAACAATTTCCGATTCCCGTGATCGCGCCCGCTGCGCCACAGTGAACAAAGCCGTGAAAGACTTGTGTATCAACGCCAGCCATCAACACCAGATCGTCACAACCACTGGTAATGTGTTCGGCCGCGTAGCTAAGTGAATCGGCACCACCGAATTCCTTGAAACCGACCAAGTTTGCAAACTCAGCGCGTAAATCAAAAAACAAATCCGCCTTCGTCTCGAACCCATAGTAGGGACTGTTGTAGATCACCGCTGGCAAGTTCGGAGCAGCACCAAGAATTCCGGCAAAGTGATGTCGTTGTGCAATCGGCGACGTGCCACGCGAGAGTACCCGTGGGATAACCATCAATCCTGCCGCGCCCACTTCGGCTGCGTGGACCGCATGGGCGGCCGCGATTTGTGGGTTCTGTGCTCCGGTTCCCACCACGACCGGGATCCCAGCATCCACCAGTTGTTTGACGCCTTCTTGTCGTTGTTGATCGCTTAGCAGCGGCCAGTCGCCCATCGACCCACAGTAGACAACGCCAGACATGCCAGCGTCCATCAGTTCTTTGCCCTTGCGAACCAGAGCCGCAAAATTCGGGGTTCGATCCGCATTGCAGGGGGTCATCAGAGCGGGAATGCACCCGCGAAACACACTCGAATTCATTGATCAGCCTTTCTTTGGTTGGAGGCCCAAGATTGGAATCGAAACGAGTGGCAATGGGAAGCCACAAGCGAAAATTTCATTCGCACGCAAACTCACGAATCCAGATTTGCCGCTGACGTCTTCTCCGGCCAAAGTTCGACGGCCAACACGGCCGCGAAAATCAACGCGCACCCTAAGTATCCGATTGGCTTGAGCCGATCCCCCAAGATGATCGCGCCGAAAATCGCCGCAAACAAACTTTCCGACCCCATCAAAATTGCGGCGATGCTGGGGCTGGTATGTTGCTGCGCGATAATCTGCAGCGTGAATGCCAGTCCACCCGCCAGCGCCCCGGCATACAAAATCTCAGGCAGCGCCGCGAAAAAAACCTCGGCGGTTAGCCCTAATTTCACCCAACCAGCAAGCCCACAGACGATGTGCGCCGCCAATGCAACCACGCCACAGACAAAAAACTGAATCGTCGCCATGGTGATCGGCCGCTTGGTTTCGCTTGCGAATCGCCCTACCAAAATCACATGCACCGCCCAAAAAACGGCGCACACAACCACCAGCCAATCACCCCAACTGATGCCGCTGAGTGAACCACCGCTGAGCAGGAATATCCCCAAAATGGAAACCAAAGACGCGCCCCATACCGCCGTCGGTTGCCGCTGATGAAAAACGATCAGCAACCCGATTGGCACCATCACGACATACAACGCCGTCAAGAAACCCGCATTGGTGACCGTCGTTCCTAGCAGCCCCAGTTGCTGGCAGCACATTGCAGTGAAGAATACCAATCCCAGAACAACGGATCGAAAAACATTCTTTTTTGAAGTCGGTTCATCAACTTTGTAGCTTTCGCGCACTGCCAGTGGTGCGACGACGGCGGCGGCTAACAGAAATCGAAGCCCAATGAAGAGGATCGCTGGCATGTCTTCCATCGCGGTCTGCTGAGCGATGAAAGCCATGCCCCAAATGGCGCCAACGAACAAAAGCAGAACGTTTGCTGCTGAACGCGACAATCCTGGTTTGTCGTTTTCATCAACGTCCACCAGTTCAGTGTCGCTCGTTTCTTGGGGGCTGTCGTAAGGGTTCGTCACCAGCGGCTCGATGAATTTGTGTAAATCAAAGATTCAATTGCCCCAAACCGCCCGCACTCTGGCTCGTTGTAGTCAACACTAAACACGAGCTTGCTGAATTCCGCTTAACGCCGCAATCTCGGCATCACGCTCAGACAACAGTTGGTCAATGGCTGCAGCGGATGCTTCGTCCAATACCCGCGTTCCCGCCACGACCGTCTGTTCAATTTGCTTGGGATGTCGCGTGCCCACGATCGCTGATGTCAGTTCACTGCGTCGCATCACCCAAGCGATCGCAAGTTCTGGAAGCTTCCAACCGAGGCCGTCAGCGATTTTGCCAAGCTTACTGACAAACGACAGATTGATTTCCAACTGCGGAGACTGAAACCGTGGATCACGGCTTCGATGATCTGTTTGGTCCAACGACTTTGCACGGTCGGCATCAAACGCGCCCGTCAGCATGCCTTTGCCCATCGGACTATACGCGACAACGCCAATATTCTCTTGTCCGCAATACGGCAGTATTTCCGTTTCAACATCGCGAGCCATCATGCTGTAAGGAGGCTGTAGCGAAGTGATCGGATGAATCTTGGCCAAACGCTGCATCTGACTGACGCTGTGATTGGAAACGCCGATGCAGCGAACTTTTCCCTGTTGTTTCAGGTCCACCAAAGTCTGCCAGCCTTCTTCGATCTCTTCGTCAGGCTCCGGCCAGTGCATTTGATACAAATCGATCACGTCGACGCCCAGCCGCTGCAAACTGGCGTCGCATTCAGCAATCACGCTTTCTTTCCGAAGCGACTTTCCGATTCCGCCATCACTGAGTGTTGTTCGCCCGCACTTGGTAGCGATCAGCGGGCGATCGGATTGCGAGATTTCCTTGAGAGCTTTGCCGACCAGTTTTTCGCTTTGGCCATGTCCGTAGACCGCTGCGGTGTCGATCCAGTTCACGCCCAATTCGACGGCGCGAACGACGCACGCGATCGCTTCGCTTTCGTCTTGTGGTCCCCAGCCGAATGCCCAATCGCCGCCGCCAATCGCCCAAGTACCAAGCCCGATGACGCTGAACTCTAGTTCGCTGTTACCAACAGGTCGTGTCTGCATGAGGATGCCCAGAAAATGACTTTGATTTATAGAAAGTTACGCGGAGATAACGTAACTCATTCATCCCCGCTGCGCCACTGGTCCAGTTTGGCCGCGACGGCGTTTTGGATTTGTGTCCGCGCATCACGGCGTGCGACTCCGTTCATCAACATCTCGTCATAAGGTGTGTGTTCGTGACGAATGTGGGCGATCACGGCCAACTTGATCGCATTGGAGTCAACATCGCGTCCAGCAGCCGATCTGCCGACTCGACCGCTTCCTCGCTGCGCGGTGTGTTTGGCGATCCGCAATGCATCGTCCCGGGGGCAACCGGGGAACTGCGTTGTGATTTCTTGCACCATCGCTTGGACCAACTCCACGTCTTCTTCGACTCGCCGGATCGCCGCCACCTCACGTTGCTTGCTTCTTTTGTCGGCATCGGCCAACATCGATTCGCGGGCCTGGTCGATGGCTGCAGCACCAACTAACAATCCGCGTCTTTCGTATCGTTTTCGGCGGCGATTAAATTGTACGACTACCGCAGACAGCTTGGCGAATTTCTTGGACCGCCGTGTCAAAGTGGCATCACCGCTGGGCAAGAACTCCAGATGATCAAATTCGGCACACGCCAAACACAGCGGCTGATCATCTTCGCGGTACATCAAATCGCCCGTCTCAATCATTTCCGCACATTCAATGCACTTAGCCCCTTCGCCCGTCAGGATAAAAACCGTCAAGTCAGGAACCTTGGTCAGTTTCTTTTGAATCTGTTTCTTTCGCGCGGGTGTCAAATCGCGACGCTGATAGCGAGTTAGCAGGAACGTTTCGTATTTGGGATCTTCATCAGCCAAAACTTGCAATTTGTGCGAACCACTACGGCTGGCTCCCTGATACTCCGCAGTGAAAGGTTCCAAGTTCTCAGCTTCAACCCACTCGCTGAAAAATCGAAACGTCTTCCGAAGCTTCTCGTCGCCGCATTGGATTTGGTCTTCCAAGACTCGAAATTCGGGGCTGCCATGCTTCCACTTTGCAAAACTGGACGATGGGATCAACGACATATCAATCAATAGCTCGATGGGTCCCACCGCACCGTCATGTTTCAATATTCGTTGGGCGGATGAAATAACGCGATGCTCCAACTTCGATCGATTTGACTTGTCCATAAGATGTTCGTGTCCTGCGCTGAAACTATGATTGATTCCTTGATAATTCGGCAATTCGCGGTGCCAAGGCAACAAAATCACAGCGGTGTTTCTCTATGGCGACATTTTCATCGTCATGATGACGACAGCCGGGAAGCAGCGATAGTTCCTTTCGAACCTCGTATTCGTGCACCCAGCAGCACCCGTACAAATCAACACCAGCCGGTCTGGGGGCATGATAAATGGCGCGTCAATGAAATCCAGTTTCGAGTAGCATAGGGTCTGAAGCCGAGAGATATCGCTGTATATGACCGGCAACAGAGTGGTTTTCGTGTGGCTGAAATGACTCAGCCAGATCAGGCGACATTATGAACGCAGATGACTTTCAGGATCTCTACAAATTGCTGCGTGGCAGCAAGTCGGCTTTTGGAGTGCTTGACGCAAGAACGCTCTTCCTTGAAAAGAAAATGCAGGCCGCGCTGGCCAAAATAGTTGACTCACGTGAATCGTATTCGACCAGTCGTACACGGCTGATGAAGCAAGACGCGAAGAAACAAGTCGACGCAAAGGCCAAAGACGCAGAGCGTCAAATCAAACGAATTGAACGCAAACAAGAAAAGGTTCGCGAGATATTAAAGAAGTTTGACGAGATGATGCCAGCGTTGGAAAAATTGGCGGCGAAAGAACACGAAAAGGAATCCGCTCAACAGCAAGACGCAGCAGTGCACGACGACGGTGGCGTCGCAATCGAGACCCAGACGGGAGTACGCCCCGTGACCCCCAAAGACGTCTCGGTTGAATTCGCGGCGCGGTTCATTGAAACCGAAGGCGACAAACAGTTGGAACTGATCAGCGGGAACTTCGGTTTCCAGCCGATCGAATCAGAAGAAGACATATTTCCCAACAGCGTTTATTTCATACGTATCCAGAACGAAAGTTTCCTTGTTCACACACGCGGCCAAGACGAAATGGGAGACGATGTGCCCCTAGTCAGTGTGGTCGATGAAATGCCGATGAAAACTTACACGCGTGATGCATTCGTACGACTTGGAACGCGCCGCCGCATGGTGTTGCTAACCACAACCAAAGCGGAATCCGATTCTTACCCCGACTCAATTGATCTGCTGGACGATCCCAGCGAAGCGATTCCAAACGGCGAAACCTATGCAGAAAACCTCTCCGAGACGATCGATAATTTTGAGCCGGGCAAAGAAAAGGACCCCGATGCTGGGTTAGACACGGATGACTTCAGTCAACTAATGGAATCTGCTCAACGTAGCGGACTGGTACCCAACGTCCAGCAAATTGCACACTATCGTGATCGGGAGTTTCGGTTGGCGTGCTATGACATGGCGTTTTCAGGCATCGAAGGCATTTTTGCCAACTTCACTGCGGCTGCCAAAGAACTGAAGCAACGATTGGCGAGCGAAGAACAAGCCGCTGAAAGTGGCGAGATGAAAATATCGCCCGAAGAGATCAAGGCGAAACTAGCCCAAAATCGTCAAACCATTCAAGCCGTAGAAGAAGCACGCTCAAAGTTCCAACACGTAATCGATGGCTTGCAAGTGCTGATGCGCGAGCAAGCCTAACGAGCCCGCCAAGAAAAGTAATGGCGAGTTTTTTAATCTGCATCGCGTCGATAAATAGCCTCG
>CAZZDZ010000393.1:0-5900 GCA_964652675.1 uncultured Pirellulaceae bacterium | reverse complement strand
GGACTGCGCAGTCCGCTGCAAGTAGGAATGCTCTTTCCATCTGGCGTATGACGAAAACACCATCCGCGAAACGGGTGTTCTGACGTGTACGATCCGGTCAAACAATGAACGGTCCACAAGTAGCCTTCGCGATCAAACTGTGAACCGTACGTAAATTCATGTTCGCCACCGAATCCCCAAACATCGCTAACTGTCTCGAACCGATCGGCCCGCCCGTCATCGTTAGTGTCCTTGATTCGGGTGACTTCGCATTGTTGTGTAGCGAATAAATCGCCATCGCGATGTGCCAAGCCGAACACTTCATGCAATCCGGAAGCGTATTTTGTGTATTCGACATCCGGTGTTTCTTGCAAAACTCCATCGGCAAAGAAAATGTCGCCACGCCGAGTCCCAATCGCCAAACGCTTGTTCGGCATCTCGACGAAACTGCCCGCTTCGATTGCCAAGTGCTCCGGTGAGTAGAGGTCAATGATCGGGTAATATTCGGCTTCGCGCTGCATCAACGAAACACTTGGACGTCCAAGGTTATCCGGCGGCAATTGTCCTTGGCCGATTGCATCGATACTGCTTAGCAACACGATCGCGACGGCTAGCAAGCTGGATGTCTTTACCATTGGTAGCGTACTCCGATCTTGGTCTGATGATTATTTGTAGTGGCCTTGGTGGGATCAATCAGAATTCGCAATTCGTTGGATTGGTCACCGGCGATGAATGCTTTGGCGTTTTCTGGTAACTGAAAACGAATCGTTAGCTTTTCGCCGCACTGATATACGCCGGCTTTTTCGGTGACGGGAGAATCATTCCAGATCAGCCAACCGATCTCTCCCTGTTTGGACTCTCCGCTAAGCGTAAGTTGCCGCTGCAAAGCGAACTGATCACCGTCGAGCATGCCGTCGGAAAAATCTTGAACTTGCAGTGTGCTGTCCCCATCGCGGATCTGATACAGAAACGTCGGTCGATCCAATTCATCCAGTTGATAGCCACCAAACTTGACATTCAGTTTTTTGTTTTCGTCCGTTGGCCAAGTCTGATCGGGTTGGTCCAACTTTGCGAATGGGGTGGCCGATGGCAATACGATCACGTCGTCACCGGCTGGACGAATCCGCCCCATACTTTGCCGGGACCAGTGCGAGGTGACGTTCAAGAAACGATTTTTCCAAAGCAACGCTAGTCGTTTGTTCTGAGCGTCAAAGGCCATGTTCACGTGCGCGGAATAGCCGACCGCGATGCCGCGAAAACCTGCTTCCCACAATTTGTTGCGATACACAACCGCTTTGCTTGCGACCACAAGCTCTTTGTTGCGAGGCACCAGGCCTTCGGGGTTGATCGCCAGTTTGCCATCGCTCAAATAGGTCCAAAGCGAATCGATCTGGCGTTGCGTGTCGCCATCCAAAATATCTTTGTAAAACGTTTCACCGCCGGGCCAAGATTGCGGCATCCGCGTACCAGGACGCAGTGCAGCGGGATTCAGCATGTAGCGATGAAACCAATGTCGATTGAGTCGTCGTGTCGTATCAACCAAATCCATCGCTTGCAATCCAGCAGAATCGTATCGATTGAATTTGTGGCAACTAATGCACTGCAATTTTCCTCTGCCAGCCAATTCGCGACCGACGACTTTGGCGGACTCGGGAGAGTCAACGGGATCGGGGATCGTAGATTTTTGCAAATCTTGATCGACCAGTTGCTTGGCCAAGTTTCGTACATTTGCTGTGCCAAATTTTGGCATTCGCGTGTTCATATAAGGCCGTACGGACGCACCCTGATCCAAAACTTCGCTGAGCCAACCGATTTGCAATTTGTCGCCCACGTTTGACAGTGTTGGTGGAAAGTTTCCTTCGCCGCCCAGGTCTTTCTCGCTGCAAGTGAAATGGGGTTCACGCATTTCCGTGACGCCACCGATCTCGCCGCGTTGATGGCAGGCGTAGCAGTTCAACCGCAACATCGTTGCTGCAATTCGTTCTTCGCCGGTTCGCTGCGTCACTTTCCCTTGTCCAATCGCCGTGATCGCAGCACGAATCGCGTCGCGCTGTCGGTCACTGAGATGAAAATCCGGTATGCCTTGCTGTGATTCCCCAAGGCAGCCACCGTCGGTCGGCAATTTGGCGAGGGCAATGGAGTAACCATCTTGTGGCATCTTGTGGCCGCTGCCTTTTTCATGGCACGAGACGCAACCGGTTGACACAAAAAGCTGATCACCCTGCTTGGCCAATGCTTCATCGAACAACCACTTTCGGACCGAATCCTCTTTGGAAGGATACTCATGTTTTAGTCGCGAAGTAGCAATGGGACCGCGTTGGATGTTTGGTCCATCCCATTGCAGGTTCAGATTTTTTACTCCGCGTGGTTCCAGGTATTCCAGTTCTATCGGCAACCATCCGCGGTTAAGCGAGATTCGTTTCGTTCCTTCGTGAACGCGATCACGCTGGGGCGGACGAACTTGTTCTACGATTTGTTTGTCGCCGACTTTAAATCGTATCGCGCCACTGCTGCGCCAATGAAACCCGTAGTCACCGTCGGAATCGATATGAATAAATCCGTTAAACACGATGCGAAATCGAGAGCCGGGCAATCGTTTTGGCAATTGAAAACCATCGGCCAATCCGGTTTGATGAAGCGTCTGTTCGCGTGGGTCGTTCAAATTGTCCTTGCGACCTGTGAACAATTGATACGACAGCGGCCCGTTCACACGAGTGTCTCGCAGCAAAAAGTTCGCGATCTCGGTGGCCTCGCGATCGCTCAAACGCAAATTCGGCATTCGCCCCGACGGCCGCGTATGCAATGGATCTTTCAAAAACGTCCGTAAGCCATCGATTGAATACTTGGCAGTCAAATCAGGGAACGGTCGCGACGAATTTGCCAATTCGTCAGTCGTTGGAGTGTGCGGTGTCGAAACATGACATGCAACACAACCAACTTTGCCATACAGTTCTCGGCCGCGCTCGATGGCGACGGTGTCGGGCACATCTCGACGAAATGCTTTGTCGCTGAGCGACACCAAGTAATGAGTAATGGCGGTCGCAGTCGACACGGCATCTTTTTCGCCCAGCAAGCTGGGCATCGTCGTGCCAGGATGAACGGCTGCAGGGTTTGCGATGTACTTCGACAGAAAGTAGGGATCTGATCGCTGCGCAACGCGACTCAGATTGGGAGCCGCCTTGGGAGCCAGTTCACCACTTAGCGATTCATCGCGATGACACGATAGGCATCCCAATTCTCCGATCAGCAGCAATCCGGATTCAACGTTCGCCTTCCCAAATCGGTCAAAGCCAACGACATACGGCTCGACTGACCAAGTCTTGCTGACCGCTCCGCTGACGGCGATCAAAACCAGCCAAGGCACAAACCGCTTCATAATCGAAAACTCACAACGAAACCGAACCAGAAAATAGAAAACACCGACTGACGGGTATTCTAACCACAATCCAAAGGATTGCGCTGTCTCCCAAGATCTGCAGTAACGTATTGGGATGCGGGGGATTTTCACTCAACTGGTTTGCCAGCGGATATACTTTCAGCAACCACGAACACTTAAACAAAACTGATAGAGGGGTTACCGAGTGGTGGGCGAGCCAAAGAAAGAACCTCCGGCGAAACACATCGATGTGTTGACTGAACGACTTGAGAGTCTTGAGAATCAACTGAGTCGTCTGACAAATTTCTTGACCGAACAAGATGCCGCTAGAAAGTCTCGGCGCAGGCGGATTACGATTCGATTTTTGATGATCACAATGGTTTTGTTCGCAGGCCTATTTGCTTGGTTCAGCACGGCCTACCATCAATCACGCAAACAAGCGGACGCGGTCGACCGGCTGATTTCATTGGGTGCGTTCGTGATGTACGAACCACGCCAGAGCGTTGCCGTCAGTGTTCTGCCAGGATCGCCCGAAGAACCGCCTCGAGTGATTTCTAAATCGTTGGGCGTGGATTTCTTTCGCGCAGCGACGAATGTTTCAACACAATCAGGGGCGTCGTCCAAAATGGACAAAGACGCGATCCTGGATGCGGTCAGCTCGCTGCGTGAATTGAAGCGATTGCGGTTGACGAAACTGACGTTCAGCACGGGTGACCTCGCTCAATTGAGCGATTTGAGCGAACTGACTTCTTTGGATTTGACGCGAACGCGGTTGGACAATGGATCGTTGCCTTGGTTGCAAGACACGCAGCTGCAGTGGTTCGACGGATCGCACACTTGGTTGGGTAATACGGCGTTACATGACCTGTCGCGATGTCCCGATTTGCAAAACCTAAGTATGGAACGCACAACCGTGACGGATGCGGGGTTGTTGCATCTCTACCAGATGAAAAATCTGAGGTACTTGAATTTGAAACGTTGTGACGTGACACCAGCCGCGATTAAAAAGCTTTCAGCCGCGATTCCAAATTGCATCATTGATTACGAACCGCTTGTGTTGACCAGCGGCGGTGAAACCAATGCTGTCGCTGCTCGTCGCGGATTCATGCGGCTTGGCAATTCAAGGGCGATCGACCCCCGCGAATCCAAGCAAGCCATTCCTCCATCCGATGGCTATCGAGTGACATTCCAGCAAGGTGGTTATGGTTATGCCTACCCGCCACCCGCGACCGCTCCTCCCGGCTACAGCATTCCGTATCCCAGCAATTGACCTCGATTCGATCCGATTGACGCCCTCGATAAAAGTGCCAGAATGAAATTTCCACATGTCTTCAAAAGGTCCATCATGTCGCATCGTTTCATTTCAACTGCCCTACGCACTACTTGTGTTTTTTCCTGTCTTGTTCTTGGGGGCACCACGTTGGCCGAAGACTGGAGTCAGTTTCGTGGGCCCGACGGGAACGGAAAATCGACGGCTGCGGACACACCCGTCACGTTCTCGCAAGCCAACACGGCTTGGCAAACACCGATTCCGGGCACGGGTTGGTCCAGTCCTGTTGTCTCCGACGGTCGCATTTGGCTGACGACGGCAGAGACCACCGAAGCCACCAAGCAGCAGATCGCTGCCAAGACTCGCGGCGTTCAATTTGCCAAAATCAAAACGGTCGCAGGCAGTGTGAACCTGCGCGCGATTTGTGTGGACGCACAATCGGGCAAAATCATCCATAACTTGTTGCTACGCGAAATCGACGATCCCGACTTGATCAACCCACTGAATTCTTATGCATCACCGACCCCGGCCATTCAGGGCCGCAATGTGATTTGTCACTTCGGTAGCTACGGCACTTGGTGCTTGGACAACGCAACCGGTGAAACACTTTGGAAAAACGCTTTGGTCGTCGACCACAGCGTCGGCCCAGGCAGTTCGCCAGTGATCGCAGACAACGTCGTCGTGATTGCCTGTGACGGCATCGACAAACAATTTGTCGCTGGATTGGATCTGAAAACTGGCAAAGAAATTTGGAATACTTCGCGACCACCCATGCGGAACACCAATGGCGAGTTCAACAAAGCCTATTGCACTCCGCTGCTGATCAGCGTCGGATCACAAACGCAAGCTGTCATTCCGGGTGCCCAATGGATCTGTGCCTACGATCCGGCAACCGGAAAAGAAATCTGGCGTGCGGATTGCGGGAACGGTTTTTCAACCACGCCCATGCCTGTTTACGAATCAGGTTTGCTGGTTTGCGCAACTGGATTCATGACTGCCGAACTTGTCGCGATTGACCCCAAGGGAACCGGCGACATCACCAACGAAAATGTACGTTGGCGCGCTGCCAAAGGCGGCAGCACGATGCCCACCGCGATTGGCACCGAAGGCAAAATCTATTCGATCAGCGACAATGGCGTGCTGTCTATCTTGGATGCAAAAACCGGCAAGGTTACCGACCGAATCCGAATCGGCGGCAAGTTCGCCGCCTCACCGTTGTTGGTCGACGGCAAGCTTTACATCGGCAGCCAAGACGGGGTGATGAGCGTCTATGAA
>CAZZDZ010000392.1:0-5967 GCA_964652675.1 uncultured Pirellulaceae bacterium | reverse complement strand
ACAGCACCGATGGCAAAGCGCCAAACTTGATCGAGCGCAACGTCATTTGGAATACTGGCAACCACGGGATTCAAGCAGCCGCCGATGCGATCATTCGCAACAATGTCATTTTCCAAACCAACGGAGACGGGATCCACAGCCGTAACCACCAAAGTGCCATCGTTGGGAACTTGAAAATTGTTCACAACACGATCTTGTCCAAATCAGCCGTGCGAATCGTCACGCCCAAGCAATGGAGCGGCTCAGTCGTTTTGGCAAATAACGCATTAAGTGTCGCTCCGCGTGTTGGCCAAGACGACCAAATCCAGCAAGCAGGAAACGCAATTGGCATTACAGAAAAATTTCCATCAGCCCAATCCAAGTGCGTTGGCGCCGCGGACCCTCGCTTTCGGATTGACGTTGATTTCAACAAAACGCCACGAGCAAAATCCAATGACGCCGGAGCGTTCAGGTTTGACCCAAAAGGGAATCCCAAAAAACTCCCGGTCCAAAGGTGATCGACCGCCAGCGCAGACCATTCAGGTTTCTTCGATTCCATTTACTTGGTCGAAGCGAAATCGCCTTTGTCGGCGTGCGCCAATGTTACAGAGTCTTTACGCTAGGATGGGTGTGTTCACCAGTCTCATTCACAATCGAAAAATCGTAATTGAAACATGAAAACTGTTTTTCTTGCTCTTGGTTTCTATCTCTCCATCGCGACTTGCGTCACCGCACAAGACGTTTCAGACAATTGGCATCAATGGCGTGGGCCAGAAGCGAACGGGGTTTCGCGTACCGCCAAGCCGCCGACTGAGTGGAGTGAAGACAAGAACATTCAATGGAAAGCACCGATTCCCGGGCGAGGTTCATCGGTGCCAATCATCTGGGAAGACAAGGTGTTTGTGTTGACCGCGGTCAAAACCGAAGAGGTCGACCCAAGTTTGACGAAGCCGGAAGACCAACCCAAAGCGAACTTCTTTGACATCAAGAAGCCCAACGCGTTTCATGATTTTGTCGTGATGTGTTTGGATCGAGAATCAGGAGCCGTCAAATGGAAACAAGTCGCCAACAACATGATTCCTCACGAAGGAGTTCATAACGACAACGACTTTGCATCCGCGTCGCCGGTTACCGACGGAAAACGGTTGTACTGCTGGTTCGGTAGCGCGGGGCTGTATTGTTATGACTTGGATGGGAATCTGATTTGGCAACGCGATTTGGGTAAAGCGTTCATGGGATCCAGTCTGGGCGAAGGCTGTTCGCCGGTCGTTCACGATGGCAAGTTGGTGATCGTGCGCGACCAATCCAAACAGTCGACCATCGAAACACTCGATGCGGCAACCGGCAAGACGCTTTGGAAAAAAGAACGTGACGAAGACAACGCGTGGGCGACGCCGCGTATCGTCCGACACAGCGGCAAGACTCAGGTTATCACCGCCGCATCCAATAGGGTTCGCAGTTACGACTTGGAAAACGGCGACATCATTTGGCAAGCCAGTGGATTGACGGGCAATTGCATTCCCTGCCCGGTCGTTGACGGCGACTATGTACTTTGCATGAGCGGTTACAAAGGGTATTCGCTGTTGGCGCTGCCATTGACGCAAACGGGTGATATTTCTGGTTCAGACAAAATCCGATGGAGCACCGACAAGGGCACGCCCTACATTCCGTCTCCGCTGCTTTACGATGGAATGTTGTATTACAACCAATCCAATCAAGCGATTTTGACATGCGTCGATTCGAAAACCGGGGATCCGATTATCAACCGCAAACGTCTATCGGATGTCAGTAATCTTTATGCGTCGCCGGTGGGAGCCGACGGGCGGGTCTACATCACCGGTCGCAACGGCACGACGGTCGTTTTGAATCGCGGCAAAGAGTTTAATGTTCTCGCGACGAACAAACTGAGTGAACGCTGTGATTCGTCCGTTGCGATCGCCGGAAACCAACTGTTTCTGCGCGGACGCAACCATCTGTATTGTGTCTCAGAAAAAAAATGAATCTGATCGAATCAAAGCGTAGCAAGTCGACGTTCGGGTTGCTTTTTGCATTGGTCGTGGTGCTGAACGCGTATTTGATCCATGCGCAAAGCGTTGTCGCGCAAGAGCCGGTCGACGCGAGCGAAACACTGGTTCTTGCTCATTTTATGCCGTGGTACGTCGCCAAGCCCCACAGTGCACAATGGGGATGGCATTGGACGATGGCGGCGTTTGACCCAGACAAGGTCTCTGATGGCAAGCCGGAAATCGCTTCGCATTTTCATCCTTTGATTGGTCCGTACGATTCGGGAGACGAATATGTCTTGGAATACCAATTGCTGACAATGAAATTGGCGGGCATCGATGGTGTGATCGTCGATTGGTATGGCCTTACCGATTTGTACGACTATTCGACTTTGCATCAAAATACGCAGCGGTTAGTAAAACAATGCGAACGCCTAAAAATGAAGTTCGCCGTTTGCTACGAAGATCAGACGATCGGTGCGTTGCAAAAGGCTGGCCGGATCACGAGTGAGCAACGCGTGATACATGCTGCCAAAGAAATTGACTGGCTGGCCGATCATTGGTTCACCAGCGAACAGTATGTACGCGATGGCGAATTACCGGTGCTGCTTTCATTCGGTTTTGATGGACTGAAGAACAACGAATGGACACAGTGTTTGAAAAAAACAAAAGCAAGCGTTACTTACATCAGCCAGCATCACCCGCGAGCGGCGGCCGCAGGAGCCTTTGATTGGCCCAATCCAAGCGATGGAGTCGCAGCAACGATTGATTTTCGCAAACGACAAGCGGCTTGGTCGATTTCGATTCCCGTTGCGTTACCGCGATTTGTCGACATTTACGCGCAGGCAAAAGTTCGTAAAAGTTACGGGCGAATCGAAGACAAGGACGGCGAAACGTTTCGCGAAACGCTTGCCCGAGCTCTTGAATCTAAACGTCCCTTTGTTCAAATCGCGACCTGGAATGATTGGGGCGAAGGGACTCAAATTGAACCAAGTCACGAATTCGGCTATCGCGATTTGGAAACGCTGTTGAAGCTGCGATCCAAAGTTCCTGATCGCGAGTACGAACGACGGGTGAAAGATCTGCGATTGCCAGCAAGGCTATTGGAACGGCGCCGAAACGACCGTGATGAAAATCAAAAGAGTCTGTTGGACAAAATCGCGACCTTGCTAGCCGACGGAAGTACTTCTCGAGCCAATGAGTCGCTCGCAGAAGTTTTTCCGATAGAAAACACTCAACCGGCGGGGACGCAAAAGCAGAAGTGATGTCGATCAGCCGTTTACTTCAGTTTTGCGCACACCAGTTCTTTGTCGTTTCGGGCAAAGATGTGACCGTTTGCGATTGCCGGGTGCGACCACACGACACCACCGCGTCGGTTCAGTTGTTTTCGAGTTGGCGCGATAAACTTGGCTCGTGAATGTTCTTGGTAGCCCTCAGGTGACAGCGTTGCCGAGATCAATTCGCCGTTCTCGTTTAGCATGATTTCGCGTTCCCCGTTTTGGATAATGAATACCGTCGCCCAGCGATTTCGTTTCACCACGTCTAGGTTTTCCCAGACTCGATCGCCCCGGGTTAGTTCCAAGCAGCGGAATTCGCCGTAGCTGTCGACTCCGTAAACGTGATCGCCGCGAAAGACGGGGTTGCTGATCATGCAGTGCAAACCGTCGGTGTTTTTTTCGTCTTGCCCGATTCGGCGCCAAACTTTTTCTGCGGCGGGTTTTGTGGGGTCAAACCGGATCAACATCGATCCATCGTAAAAAGACGAAACAAAAATCATGTCGTCCTTGACGATCGGTGTGGGAACACCAATCGGCATGTTTCGTGGTTGCATCGGAATGCTCCAGTGGACGCTACCATCAAACGGGTTCAGCCCTGTGACGCTCTCTCCAGTCCAACAAACCACAACATCGTGTTCTCCCTGGCGAATAAGGATGGGGGCGCTGTAGCCAGCGCGTTCGTCTAAGGCACGCCAGCGTTCTTTTCCCGTTTTGCGATCCATCGCGACGACACACGCGTCTCCGCGTCCTGCTGCAATCTGAATAACAAGATCGTTGTGGATCAGCGGCGCTGCGGTGATTCCCCAGATTGGCATTCGCACATCGTAATCCTTGCCAAGATCTCGGTTCCAAAGCACTTCGCCCGACTTTGCATCCAGGCAGTGAAAGTGCCCCATCGCACCGACGACATACGCAACTCCGTCGTGAACGGTTACGGATGCGCGGGGGCCTGCTCGATAACCAACTGTATAAACGGCATCGTACTGGTGCTTCCAGATTTCTTTTCCAGTATCGGCATCGAAGCACAAGATACGTTCGATCTCTTTATCCACGGAATCGGGGCCTCTGTCGGTCACGTAAACACGTCCATCCGCGACCGTTGGACCACTGTAGCCCGCGCCAAGTTCTACGGACCATTTTCGTTTGACGATTCGCGTTGGCAACGTTGCGACTTGTTCCGCTGGGCTCAATTTTGCGTCACGATTGACGCCGCGCCACTGCGGCCAATCGTCAGCGGACACAACAGTGGTCAGGCAAAGCAAGACGCTTGCGAGAGTGATTCGATTTAGCACAACAAAGGAATGGGGCTGTTAGTCATTTTCTAGAGGGGTTCAGCATTTGCATTGTTGCCGCCGTGACTACGGAGCACAACGCAAAATGCTTCTATTGCTTGCATGAATCGAGAACGCGAACACAGCCGCAGAACATCTGGCGCGCCGCAGTGTTAATGAAACTCCGTAAAACGCGTAGCGGAAGTCACCAAGACTTTCGACAGCCCTGGTTCGGCCACAATAAATCGAAAGTCTTGACGACTTTCGCTACGGTCTGCGGCTAGAACGTTTCAGGATAGATGACGATTTCGATTCGTCGGTTGGCGGCACGACCTGCTGCGGTTGCATTGGACTGACGCGGGTTGTTTGCGCCCTGGGCAACGGTGAAAAGTTGATTCAACGGCATACCGCCTCGTCTGGTCATCAGGTCCAAAACAGATGCGGCTTGTGCGGATGCCAATTGATGACTGGTGGCGACTTGACCGCCATACAACGGTGCGTTGTCGGTGTAGCCTTCGATGCCGATTCGTTGTCGTGGAAACACACTCCGTAGTTGAGCAACGATCGGGTCAAGCGTGAGCGGTGCTTGGGCGTGCATGGTTGCCGTGCCCGGTTGAAAAAGCTGATCCGATGGGACTGCGATCCGAATCACATCGCCGTCTTGTCGAACCGGGACGCCTTTCAAATTCAATCTTGATCCCTGCTGCCTCAGATTCGTGTTGGCACGAATGGTTGCGTTGCCACGTATTTGGCTGGACGCTTGCAAGCCTTGAACGCGTTTCTGAGCGTCCCGCGCCGCGATGCTACTGGATTCTAAACGGCCGGTGGTGTCAGAAAGCTGTTTGCGAACAAGTTCCAGTTCGTCGCGATAAACCGTACTCTGCTGTTCGCTTTGAGCGAGTTGTGTGTGCAGTTGACGATTGTTGTCGTCCAACAATTGAACGCGGCGACTCAGTTCGGCCAAGCGAGCGTTGACGGGCGCGATGTTTGGATTGATAGCCGGATTCACACCCGGAGGCGCTGTGCCTGGTTGGAATCCACCTGGTGCCTGCGCTTGCCAAGCGACGTTGGTTCCCGAAGAAGCCAAGTACGGATTTTGGCTGCAACCAAACGTGATACACGACGCAAAAACCGCGATGACGGTTGGCGCTATGCGGTTCAGTTGGTTGGTTGTCGTCGACGAAAACATCCGATTCCCTTGTCATACGGTTGTCGTGCGGATCTCCGCGCATAACCTGTGGCGCTGCTCGCGCATTTGCACAGCGCCGAAGCCGCGACACTAGGAACAAAAAATATTCGGAATCAAGAGCAGTTTTACTCAAGTCGGACGCATTGCCCGTGAATCAGTGCGTTCTGAATAGATATCAAATGCGGAACTTGATAGCGAAAGTGGTCAAGGGTTTGTCGATTTAGTCACCGAGGTCGACAAGCGCAACT
>CAZZDZ010000391.1:0-6005 GCA_964652675.1 uncultured Pirellulaceae bacterium | reverse complement strand
GACGGCCACTTTGTCGTCATTGGGCGGACGCTGCTTGCGATCGAAATCACAGTGGTTGGATGCCTGTTCGGTCGGGCTACGTCGCTCGGAGATCGACGGCCACTTTGGAAGGCTTCTGCGGTCGAAAAAATGAAATGGCGAAAAAACAATCAGCTATGTGTGTTGTTCGAGAAGCGATGAGTGGCCACCTAAAGAGGCACAGGACGTAAGCCCATAGTTCCTGATCCCGAATTTGGCGCGTTCCTCGGTGGCATCCGCTGGATCACTCAAGATGAGTTTAATGGATAGGTGCTCACACGCCAATCGATCCGAATCCTTGCCGGGGGAAGATCACCCGCTGGATGACGTTTTGCGTAACTTCCAAACGCGTCAGAGAGGAATTCACGTTGTCCCTCGCTCACGCGTTTTGAATTTGCGATTTGGCTAAAGACGGCTAAAGCCTGGACTCCAGCATGACATTCTAGATTTGGATTGCCTGCTCGAGGTCTGCTTGCAAGTCTTCGAATGATTCTAGGCCGACTGACAAACGGATCAGGCCGTCGGTGATTCCGAATCGCGCTCGATCGGCTGCGTCGTAGCTTGCGTGCGACATCGTGGCGGGTTGTTCGATCAACGATTCGACCGCTCCCAGGCTGACTGCCAAGTGAAACAACTCGGTCGATTCACACACTTTTGCGGTTTGCTCGCTTGGAGCGTCCAATTCAAATGTGACGATCGCTCCAAAACCGCCATCCATCACCCGCTTGGCGACTTCGTGCTGGGGATGCGATTGTAATCCTGGATACAAAACCGATTTGACTTTCGGGTGACTCTCCAGCCACTTTGCCAATCGCAACGACGTCGCCGACTGCTCGCGTACACGGACATCTAACGTCTTGAGCCCGCGTGAAACCAAAAAACAACTTAGCGGATCCAATACCGCGCCGGTTGCGTTTTGAATGTAATAGAGTTCATCGAAAAGTTCTTGGTCGGATACCGCAAGCGTTCCGCCCAAGCAATCACTGTGGCCGCCCAAGTACTTGGTGGCGCTGTGCATCACGATGTCGATACCGAATTCCAACGGACGCACCAGCGATGGTGTGCCGAAAGTATTGTCGACGCCAATCCGTACGCCTTTGGCTTTGGCGATCTGTGCAAGCTTTGGCAAATCAGGAATCGACAATCGTGGGTTGCCGATTGTTTCAGCCCAAATCAACTTTGTCTTGTCGGTTATTGCGGCTTCGACTTCTTGCGTGTTGGTCATGTCAACCAAAGTGACTTCGATGCCGCTACGATTGCAGATTTTGTGAAGCAACCGATAGGCGCCGCCATACAAATCGCATCCAGCCAGAACGTGGTCCCCGGTGGACAGCATCATCATTACGCCGTGGATTGCGGCCATCCCGGAGGAATACGCCAGCGAACCACAACCGCCTTCGAGCGATGCGAGCGTGGTTTGCAGGTTGCTACGAGTTGGGTTGCCGCTGCGCGAATAATCGAATTCGCCCCACTTGCCCGCTCCGGGTTGCCGAAATGTACTGGCAAGATGGATCGGCGGCACGACTGCGCCCGTTTGCGGATCGATTTCGTTGCCAACGTGAATGGCGCGGGTGCGGAAGGAACGCGGAGGGGCCTTCTTTGGCGAATCACTCATGCCTTGAGAGCTTGCTCCAAATCCGCGATCAGGTCTTCGGTATTCTCGATACCGCAAGCCATCCGGATCATGTTGTCATCGATCCCA
The DNA here is from genome assembly GCA_964652675.1 of uncultured Pirellulaceae bacterium. GTDB lineage: Bacteria > Planctomycetota > Planctomycetia > Pirellulales > Pirellulaceae > K23-9. The sequence goes on along the minus strand of CAZZDZ010000391.1, from coordinate 4,285 downwards.
AACGTCACACGTTCTTCGGGAGTGCAGTGATAGTAGCTCATGATCAACGGCTGTTCGATCAACGATTCGACACCACCAAGGCTGGGCGCGATTCGCGGGATCTTTGCCGCGTCGACAACTCTCGAAGTCTGTTTCCAGTCAGCGTCTTTGATCGTAAACGTGATCAGTCCGCCAAAGCCTCGCATTTGCGATGCGGCGATCTCATGAGATGGGTGCGAAGCCAAGCCGGGGTAATAGACCTTTTCGACTCGCGGGTGTGCTTCCAAGAATTCGGCGACTCGCTGGCCATTTTCGTTGTGTCGCTGCATCCGCAACTCAAACGTTTTCAATCCACGTTCAAGCAAGTACAAGTTGTGCGACGAATTCACGCTGCCCAAAATGCCGCGTAGCGACCGAACAGATTCCAATTGTTCTTTGCTTCCGCAGATCACTCCGGCCAACAGATCGTTGTGCCCGCCCAAGTATTTGGTGGCGCTATGCAAGACGTAGTCGACACCATAGTCGATGGGGCGAATGTTATAGGGAGTCGCCAAAGTCGCATCGATCAACGTTTCGACTTCGTTTGCTTTGGAGACGGCAACAAATTTTTCTAAGTCGACGGCGGTCAAATGCGGATTGGTCGGCGATTCGCTGACCAACATTTTTGTGTTGTCGTTGATCGCGGCTTCCATCGCATCAAAATCGCCTGTTTTGACTTGATGCGTGATCACACCAAATCGCGCCAAGTGTTTGGCACAGAACTCGCGACTGCGGTGATAGCACTGGTCGAAAAAGATGATTTCGTCGCCGCTGCTCAGTTTGCTCATCAACAAACCGACGATCGCGGCCATCCCGCTGCTGTACAAGATCGCTTCTTCGGCGCCCTCGATTGCGGCCAGTTTCGCTTCGACGCTTTTCTCGTTCGGCGTCCCGTAGCGTCCGTATTCGGCTCGGTTTTCTTCGCCGTTGACGAACCGTAACAGAGAATCGGTCGATTCGAACGTATAAGTTGACGCGGTAAAGATCGGAGCGGAGATGGAGCCTTCGCTTTTTTGCTTCAGTTCGCCGCTGTGAACACTCTGTGTCGAAAGGCCGACGTCAGGTCCAAGTTCGGTTAACTTGGGTGTTTTGGCGTCACTCAAATCAGAAGGATTTGAGTTGGAAGTGCTCTGCGAACGCGCGTTCGCATCAGATTCGATAGTCATGTTTGTTTGCATGGCTCTTTAGCAGTAAGGCTGCAAGTGGCCGTAAATCCCAGTAAAGACGCTCTCGGAATGCAGCCCGATCGCGTCACTAAGGATAGACTAGCCACCGAACCTCTTGTCGACAAGCGTTTTCGGCCTTTCAATTGCTGTAGAATCCTCCGATGATATGTATAGGCAGGATGATCCCCCTATTTTCACAGTTATCGCTCGATCCAATGCAATTGAGTCTCCCAGAAACAATCCGTGCACGATCAAGCTCTCTGTCGGGCTTTGTGTTTGTTTGCGTGCTGTTGGCGGGTCTTAACTTGCTAGTGGTTTTGCCAACGGTGGTCTGTGGCCAAGAGACACCGTCCGCGAAAGAGCTGTTTGGCGACGGATTTGACAACGAAGAGCTACGGGTTGGAACGGACCCGAAAGTCGAACCCCTGACCGAGCAAGAGGTTCGCGAAGCAAGACTACTGATCTCGAATCTTTCATCGTCGTCTTTTGCTCAGCGCGAACAGTCAGCAGAGGAGCTCTTGCAAATCGGGATGGGAGTTGTTCCCGCAATGCGTCGCGAGTTGAAAATGACGAGCGACCCAGAAGTGGCGACGCGACTAAGGGCCTTGATCCATCAATTGCACGACGGCGCGTTCGAGTCACGAGTCAAGGCGTTTACAGAAGGGCAAGATGTTGATTTTGAAGGCTGGAATGAATTTCGATTGCGTTTCGGCGACTCGCTGAAGTCGCGTGATCTGTTTATCAAACTCGTCCGTCGTTATCCCAAAACGATCACATCACTGAGTGGTTCTCCACGGGAGAGTGCGCAGTCGATGGAGTTGGTGCAAACGCAAGTGTCGCAAAGTCTGCGTGTTGCGCCGCCTTCGGTTACCGATGCTGTCGCGATGCTGCTGCATGCAGCGAACCACGACGTACCGGTCACAGAAGCTTACGAGAACACGATGCTGATGGTTCTGCGTATGAACCCGGTAAGCAAAGTTCCCAGTGACCCGGTCATTGGGCCGCCATTTAAAAAGCTGATCAACGCGTGGGTTCAGAGAAGTACGATTGGAAATCGTTCGACCGTGTTCACTCTTGCGTTGCAACGAGATATTTACGCTGCACACCCGTTAGCGATTAAGACGATTGACAATTCGACGGACGAAGAATTGATCGTGATGGCCATGCAAATTTTGGCTAGATTTGGCAGCAAGAATGACACTGAAAAACTGTTGAAGTTTATGGACGACACGCGCACGTTGAACGGATTCGTATTCCACAATGGTGTTCGCATTGAGGTTCAATTGCGCGACGCAGCGATGGCAACTATCGCAATTTTGCACGAAATCCCACTTTCTAAACTTGGGTTACCGGATGCTGCAGTGGATCGTTATTACGGTTTTCACTATGAAGATCTGATTTACCAAACCGAGGTAGCCCCGCCATCAGATCTGGACCAACCACGCAAAGTAAAACGGCCCAGCGTCAAAGAGATCGAGTTGAGGACTCAAAAGAAACGAGAGTCTGCCAAGCAGACGCTGATTTCGCTTCTGCCGGCTAAATACAAACCCAAATCTAAGTAGTCTCGCTCGCGACCATTGTCAGAACGTTTTGATATTCGTCCAGCATTCGGTCCCAACTGAATGTCGACACGACGTCGCCGCCCTGTTGCCCGATTCGCTCGCGCAACTCGTCATCTTGGATCAGCTGTTGGATCCCACTGGCTAGTGCCTGTTCGTTGTTCGTGACCAGCAAACCGTTTTGTTCGTGTTGAATGATCGCGCGCGGTCCGCTTTCGCAATCCACCGCGATACTGGGAACTCCGCAAGCCATCGATTCCAATAGCGCTGACGGAAATCCTTCGTAACGACTTGGCAATGCAAAAATGGTTGCGTCGCAAAGCTCATTCCAAATCGGTCGCACCCAGCCGGGCATTTCCAGGCGATCGTCTATCCCAAGTTCTGCGGCCTGCTGCTGCAATTCGTCTCGCAAAGATCCTTCGCCAAAAATCCGCAAGCTCCAATCGGGATGCGATCGTGCGACGATGGCAAATGCGTTCAAAAGTCGATCAAACCCTTTCTCACGCTCCATGCGTCCGATCGCAACAATGCGTTTGTTTTCGCATGCTTTTTCGCGATTCGATTTGATTGGCGGTTCATCCACTGCCGACGCGATCACACTGATCGGAACATCACCGCAGACATTGGCAAGATGATTTGCAGATGTCTTTGTCAACGCAATCACGTGATCTGCCGTTTTGTAAGTCCTGCGACGCATCCATTCCCAGAACCAGCCCAGATTCTGCTGCGCCGGATCGCTGCGTTCGCTGATCACACAAGGCAACCGAGCGGTTTGCTCGGCGTCTTTGAACGCGCTGCCTTTGAGCGCGCTCAGCACGGCGATGTTTGTGCGATCACAAAACGACAGCACTACGTTGGGTTTGCACTGGCAGAGTGCTTCGCGAACTTTTTTGACGCGACGTCGGCGGTTTCCGATGCGTGCCAGCAGACTGCTGCTTTGCCGCATCAGGTCTAGTGGTATTCGGGTTACGTTGGGGCCAACGACGTGACGGTTTTTTTGACCATCATCCAGCGTGAATAAAATCACGTCGTGGCCGCGCTCACTTAGTCGTGTTGCCGTTGCAGCCATCACCCGTTCGGCGCCGCCGCCGTCAAGTGAGTGGATGATACAAGCAATTTTCATACGCTGGATTTCTCAAAATGTCGCGAGTGGCGATGTCGTAAAACGGACCTCCTGAAAGCGTAATATTCGCAATATGACGGTGTTTTCAGTGCCGCAGGAATCTCCGAATTCAGTGTTTTCGACGATTGAAACGGTAATATCGGCTGACTACAGTGGATTGGGTACCGGGGGAATCGATACGCGTCATACGTCTCGACTGGATTTTCAGTTGGGAAACCGTTGGCTGTTTAAGTCAATCTGGATCTGTTCGCGTTGTTACAACTCACGACACAAACGTTAAGGTTCTTCTGATGAAAAGGCTCCTCCTTGTTGCCGTTTTCGCTTTCGTTGCAGCTATCTGCACTTCCGAAAACGCGTCCGCTCAACAACCATTCGGGTTCGGATTTCAACCCTTTGGATTCTACCAACCCTACGGCGCG
>CAZZDZ010000390.1:4907-6007 GCA_964652675.1 uncultured Pirellulaceae bacterium | reverse complement strand
CCCCGAGCTCAATGCAGTTTACGGGCAATAGCGGCGATCAACAGACCGAAGCCATCATCTTTGGCAGAAAAGTTAGATCGATAAAAGCGAATTTGTGCGGAGGAGATTCTGGGGTCCTGATTCCGATTGAGCTGGATGGGCTTCCGTTTTATCCGAAACGCGTTTTCTTCATTCGTGATGTCCCAAGCGGGACTGTGCGAGGTCAGCATGCACATCGCAGTGACCGTCAAATCTTGTTTTGCTTGAACGGTGCAATCAAAGTCACTACTTGCTACAACGATGAGACGTTGGTCAAAGTTCTTGATCAACCTAACTGTGGTTTGCTGATCGAACCCGGAGTGTGGTCGTCACAGGAGTATCTGCTTAGTGATTCCGTGCTACTGGTTTTTTCAAGTGCTCGCTATGATCCAGACGATTACGTCAACAAGATCTGATTTTGTCAGCAACAAGAAATGAAAGTTCAACGAGTCGCCGTATTGGGCGCTGGAATCATGGGATCTTCCACCGCCCTCTATCTGGCCAGGGCAGGGATTCAAGTTGATCTTTTCGATGCGGCTGACCGCCCCTTTTCAGGTGCGAGTCGATGGAACGAAGGCAAAATCCATCTTGGGTTCCTGTACGCCAACGACCCTGCCTACCGCACGGCGCGTCGAATTCTATCTGGTGGACTTACGTTTCCGCGATTGACTTCTGAACTACTCGGACGCTCAACCTTGGATTTTACCCAGCAAGATGATGTCTATTTGATTCATCGCGATTCGGTTCGCACCGTTGATGAAACCGAATCCTATTTCCTGGGTCTGCAGAAGTTGATTCAGGCACAAGCGGGGGCAGAAGACTATTTCGTTGATCTAACCGAATCAAGGACCAGAAGGTTGTCGGAAGCGGAAGTCAGCGAAATTGGAAATCCCGAGAACATTGTCGCCGGTTTTGCAGTGCCCGAGCGGTCGGTCCCAACGAACCAAATCGCGGATGCGTTTGTCGAAGCGGTGAGCGCTGAACCGAACATTCACCTGCGAATGAATCGCCGTGTGATGCAAGGCAAACTTCTAGGAGGTGAAAACCACGATGGCTGCGCTGTACACACGGATTCTGTACAC
>CAZZDZ010000390.1:0-4807 GCA_964652675.1 uncultured Pirellulaceae bacterium | reverse complement strand
CTGTACACACGGATTCTGTACACGCGGATGATGGGCAAACCGAATCCTATGATGCAGTCGTCAATGCTTTGTGGGAAGGTCGCCCCAAAGTGGACGCGACAATCGGGATCAAGCAACAGTTTCAGTGGTCGCATCGTTACCGACTTTCCGTCTTTGTTGAAACCAATCAAACGCTAGACAATCCATCCGCAGTGATTTGCACAGGCCCCTTTGGGGATGTCAAAAACTATGGTGGAAATCACTTCTATATCTCGTGGTACCCCGATGGCTTACTAGCGACAGGCGAAGACTTAACACCTCCGCCGACTCCGCAGTTGGATGACGCCTCACGAAGCGAATTGGCAAATCGAATCTTTGACAATTTGGGTGTCTATCTACCGCGCGTTTTGGCCATTCGCGATCATGCCGAAAGAATACAAGTCCGCGGCGGATGGGTGTTCGCTAGCGGCACAGGAAAGCTGGACGACCCGAAAGCGACATTACATCAACGTGATCGAATTGGCGTAACACGGACGGGGCGTTGGTGGTCGGTTGATACGGGCAAGTATTCCATTGCACCTTGGTTGGCCAAACAAGTTGCACAAGAAATCTGTTCGGTAGTTTAGATTGATGAGTCCCAAAATCAGCATTGTCGTCGCGACATACAATTCCAGCCAGAAGCTGGCGTACGCGATCAAAAGTGTTTTGGCATCCGAGTTTGATGATTGGGAACTCGTGATCATCGGTGACTGCTGCACGGACGATACCGAATCGTGTGTCGCTGAGTTTGATGACCCGCGAGTTTCGTTCTTCAATTTATCCGTCAATAGTGGTCAACAGGCGACACCAAATAACGTTGGCGTTGAACGAGCTGTCGGCGAGTATTTGTGTTTTCTTAATCAAGATGACATGTTTTTGCCATGGCATCTTGGGTCGATGCTGGAGGCTTACATTCAATCGAGTGCGGATCTGCTTTGTGCTCGATATGCGCAGATTGTCCCGATCGATTTTTCTAAGAGCCCGCCTTCAATCGTTGCGTTCAATGGTGGTCGACGTCCACACAGCCAAACCAGATACGATCCTCACACGAGTTATGTTGCATCGTGTTGGTTCATGCGCAAGTCGGTCGCGCAAGAAGTTGGCGAGTGGATAACGGAGTCGAGGTCTTACATCACTCCGTCACAAGAGTGGCTCTTTCGCGCGCATCGAATGGGAAAACAAATCCTGTGTACGGATCGTGTTTCGGTCATTGCCGTCCACAGTGGGTCTCGCCCTGGATCATATAGCAACAAGAATCAAGACGAGCACAAGTTGTTGTTTAACGAAGTGGTCACGACAACGAATCAACGTGATGCGGTTCTTCAAACGGCTGACGAAAACCGTTTTCCACACGCAGGTCGTGGAATGCGTCATGCGTTAACCGATTTGTATACCGCGACGCTCGGTCGTTGTTTTATCGTGATGGGGATTCATCCCAAGACTCCCTTGAAGATGTTGCGATACGGTCGACGCGGTGGATTCGTCAAGCACCACCAACGCGTGACCCAAAGCGACAAAAAACCCTAAGAGTAAAACCGCGAAATACGCCGAACACGCGAAAGGGACTACGGCGACAGAATATCCTTCAGTTCTTACTTTCGCCTATTTCGCGTCTTTCGCGGCGCGTGCTCGTGTGATTGCAATGGAATTCTCGACCTACCTCAATACGTTGATGCTGTTTCCGGCGCAGGTCATCCGAAGTTCCCGCAAACGTCTGTTTCGATTTTTAAGCTACCGACCAAGCTTGGACTTGCTGTTTCTGATGCACGATCATGTCAGTCAACCCATGCGATGTTAGCCAGCGTGAAATACGAAGCTAAAGTCTGGATGCTTCAGTACCGCAGTTAACGCCAAAGCTATAGGGAAACCAACCCATGCTTGAACACAATTTGAAATCTCAAACCGGCCACCCCTGCGAGTCACTCGTGCGTAGAAAATTTCGAAGAAACCAACTGAGACCCAAATGATCATCGCTTGATTAACGGCTAGATGTCCCGTTTAAAGCCTCTTCAGGAAACTCATTCCCCGCACGTGTGCCCAAAGTTCCCCAAAGTCCATACGGACTCGGCGCCCCTGGTGCAGCAGCATCAATCCCATTGATGTGAACGCTGGACGCGTCTGCGTTACCACAGTCAATCGAGTCGGCCATAAAGACCACAGCTCCATCGCCCATCAAGACATGTACACCCCCAGAGTGATGACTCCCGGCACTGAACACGCCTTCAAACTCGCTACGCTGTGTTGAACACGATGCCGAATTCGGTGGCAGAACAGTATTCATACCTGTCGACCGTATATTCCCATCGGCCCATCGGTAGCCGCGTGACTCTGGCCACAGGATTTCGCTTGCCGTAATACTGGTCGACGTTCCTGCTGCGTTCTGACATTCTATTGGCGAATTCACCAGGTTTTTCACATTCTTGATAACCCATCCGTTTGTATTGCGCGACGGCTGCGTATCGCGTGCGACCTCGGTCATCATGATGGTGTTGCAAAGTCCGTCCAGGGTATCGCGAAATCGAAAACGCTTGTTGCTCGCGAACATGCCTCTTTGCGAAGCGTTGGTGATCGCCTCATACTCGGCGATTCGCATTTTCTTGATCGCTTCCGCGTTAATCGGGTCAGCTTTAACAGACTCAGCAAGTCTTTCAAGAATATGGGTTGCCGCGATTTGATTCGGGTTCATCCCAACGCAATCGACTCCGTCACCGTAGCAAAACGCATAGTTGGTCCCAGCGTCATCGACAGATGGATCCGAAGGGCATTGAAACGTCGGTATCTTTGTTGCAAACGGTGCATAGATGGCGACGTCAACCCAAGGCGCCGGACCCATGCTAGGAAATTCTCGGTTGTCGTCCGCGTACGGATTCGCGATCTGATCCCAAAGTGCCTGTTGTTCTACAAATGGCAAAAGAGCGACGAGACCACCGAGCCGATGTTGGTTGCCGCCCAATTCTCCCGTACCCAACCCCGTACCGCCTGCACCTAGGGGAAGTCGTTTGAATGCCGAATGATAGTTATGAATCGCCAGCCCGATCTGCTTGAAATTATTGCTGCACTGGGCCTTTCGAGAGGCTTGGCGGTTCGGTCGCATCCCCATGCATCCGAGACACAACAGCACAGCAATACTACACGTCAATGTTACTGCATCAGTCAATCGCATTTTTGGCCCCACAACGGTCAAAGTCGTTTCGGTAGTTTCAGGTGTTCATCATAGAGGATTGAGCTGGTGATAGTGCATCTACTTGTCGGTCGGCGAAGGCGGAGCCCGACATCATCCCTGCCGGTGGCGTCAGCCACCGGATTCAAAGCCGCTACAAATGACCCTCGTCACATACGCCCATCGACAGCGTTGGTGCCCAGGGTGCACCGGCAGATGTTATCTTAAAAGAGTAGCGATTGCCTGCTTCCGTACTGAACCATGAGCGAAATGAGAAATGATGAACAATGCGATTCGCACGATGTCTGCGATCGGAATGCTGTTGGCGGTCGGGCTGACTCTCTGTGCTCCCTTGCGCGCTCAAGCGGACGAGCCCAACGTGACCGTCATGTCCTACAACATCTTTCGCGGCGGCACGATGCATGGGCAACCGTTGTCCCAAACTGCCAACGCGATTCGGGAGGCAAAGGCAGATATTGTTGGCGTGCAGGAAACCAAATCACCCCGCGGCGACAATGCGGAGAAGTTGGCCCAGCTGCTGGGCTGGAATCACTATGTGGACTCTGGGAATCGGGTCATTTTGACGCGTTATGAGATTGTCCAAGAGACGAGAGATGGCATCAAAGTCAAACTGCCGTCGGGTCAGGACGCTTACATCTTCAACTTGCACTTACCATCAAACCCTTATCAGCCCTATCAGCTTTTGAGCATTCGACCAAAGTGGCATAAGCACTGGGACACACCCTTCATCAAGACCGAAGCCGAGGCGATTGACGGGGCAAAAGAGGCGCGTGGTAGAGAAGTCGCGAGGCTTCTCAGGCTGATACGTAGCCTCCCCGACAAAGAGACTCCTGTTTTTGTGGTCGGCGATTTCAACGAACCATCACACCTTGACTGGACCGACAAAGCTGCCGACTCCGGTCGCCACCCGATCAAGGTGGAGTATCCGAATTCTTTGGAGATGGCGAAAGCCGGCTTTAGTGATGCTTATCGCACGGTTTATCCCGACGAGATGAAAAAGCCGGGGTTCACCTGGTCGCCCATGTACAAAACGGATGACTCTACGACCCACCATGACCGTATTGATTTCGTTTACTTCAAGGGCAAAGGTGTAGAACTTAGCGGGGCAAAGATCGTCGGGGAAAACAAAGAGAATGCAGACATCGTCGTTTCGCCTTATCCCTCCGACCATCGCGCCGTCATCGCGATGTTTAGGCTACCCAATCAATCAAACTCCGATAAGCCGGATGCAGGCGACGACAAGTAGTTTCGTCTGATCCGCAAGCAGAGGCCGATTTTCCCACGCGAATTCTTACCCTTGCATTGCTCGCTGCCTTAGCGACTCTGTCGGCCGTCGCCGAAACGATTCGAGTTCCACAGGATCATGCAACGATTCAAGGTGCGATTGATGAATCGAAGTCGGGAGACACCGTTCTTGTCAGCCTCGGTACTTACCTGAACGCATCCATCTTATCCCGAGAATCGTTGTACGAAGCGTGGCTCACGTACGACTTCCGTTACGGCATTCTAATCAAGGTCTCATTCGGGTTAAGATGACCCCGCTGTATTACCAGCAATCCAAAAGATCACCGACCGCTGAGCGTTCTGCCACGAACTCGTTCCTCATCG
>CAZZDZ010000389.1:0-6016 GCA_964652675.1 uncultured Pirellulaceae bacterium | reverse complement strand
CAATCCGATTGCTTGAACCGTTAAGATACCTCCTTTTGAGGCGCCCTCGATGTCCAATGAAAGAGCCTTGTTACTGCTACATTAGACCGACGTCGTCGATATTAAGTTCATGATCCTGGGGCCAAAATGACACAACCTGCAAAATTTAGTTGTCCTCACTGCAACAATTTGTTCACGATCAGCGATCCGTCGCATTATGGCAAACAAATTCGTTGCCCCACTTGTTCAGGCGTGCTGATTATCCCAGCGCCCAAAACACCGGCACCTGCACCGGTCGCCAACCCAGCACCGGTGCCACAAAATACGCTGCAAAATACCCCGGCTCAAACGCCATTCCCCGCCGATTCCCAAATCTGGGACTCACAAATTCCTTCGCAGCCTGCAGGCGGTTTTCCCCCCGCGCCAACTCAACCATCTGGCGTACCCGCCTTCAACACAAGACCACCCGGGCCGCCTAAGAAGAAAAAGAAAGGCGGCAAAAAGACGGGTAAAAAGAAGCGGAGTCTTGTTGCCCCCCTCATCGTGGCTGGCGCGATCATTGGAATCCTGGTTCCCGCTGGCGTGCTATCGTTCATGTTTTTAGGCGGGTCTTCAGACGGCAACGTCGTTGACATGACCTGGCTACCCCAAGATTCCGAATCGCTCGTCCATATAAATGTGCAGCGTATTGTCAGTTCAGATTTGTTTAAAAATGAAGTCGCAAATACGCCTCAGTTTCGTAACGGTCTAGAAAAACTGCAGAAAGAAATGGGATTCGCGCTAGACGACGTAAAGTCGGTTACATTGGGAGTACCGAAAAATGAAAGGGATCAAGTAGGAGTCATCAGGCTTTCGCGTAAATTCGACCAAATAAAATTCCCAGAACACGCCGTTACTGAAGAACTCAATGGATACGAAATCTATACAAAAAACCGTGAGGCTTTTATGGCTCCCGATTTGCGGACGATCGTCATTGGAACGCCAGAGGCCCTGAAGGCTGCGGCAAAACGAGGGCCCGCTAAAGTCCGGCGTCCAGAATTTGATTTCGCAGATTCAAGCCAGGACGTGTTCGTGTGCATCGCTCCCAACGACAAGGGGGACATTGCAAAGCACGCTGGGCTATCACCCATGATGGGCCCGCCACGAGCAGCGACCAAAGCGGCAGCGACCTTCAAAGCCAAAGGACAGGGAGTGGCATACGGGGTTTCTTATAGCGGCGAAAACCTGGACGTAAAAATGCAAGTTGACATGATCGACAAAGCTGCCAGCTCTGAACTTTTAACTGGGCTCAATGAAGCGATTACAGAAGGTAAATCGCAATTTGAACAAATCGGCGGCATACTACCAGCCGATTTCAAATCGCTGGCTGACAAAGTCATCGCAAGCGTATTGATCGATGACGTTGGTGGCGAAGTCGATGTGACACTTCAATTGCCATTGGCCGAGATGATCAAACAAGCCAAGTCGTCTGGGTTCCCAATGCCAGGAGCGAATCCCTTTGATCGTCCGTCCAGTTCGTCGAATATGCCGGACTTCAGCGACATCTTCAACTGATTACCAAGTTGCCATGAGCGACCATGGTCCAAACTTGTGGACGATGATATCTTGGGCAAATGAGCAAACCGTTTTTATATCGAATAGATAGTGTCAGTGTTTGGGATCTAAACGGCAGCGATGCTGCCGCGATCCTACACAACTTGACCACCAACGAAATCAAAGACCTGAGTGGAAACGAAGGTCGCGAGTCGTTCGTTACGGACGTTCGCGGAAAGACTCTCGGACATGGATTTGTCTATCGCACCGAAAACGGCTTCCGGATGATAGGTGCGTCTGGTCAATCTGAGGGGTTAACTGCGCATGCCGATCGGTACACCATTCGCGAAGACGCAACACCGTCTGGCCGCGACGCAGACTATGTGGCGTTCGCCGTTTCGGCGGAACACTTCGCGAATCTAGTCGCAGCGATTGGCGCCAAACTGCCAGAGGATACGGCGGACGATTCACAAGGCCGAAAAATAAGTTGTGATTTGGGTGGTGACTGGGGTGTTGCCTACCAGGTTGAATGGATTGGCAAAGACGCTTGGGTTGTGTTGGTTCCGAAGTCCAACGCGGCCGACTTTGAAAAGCAATTGGCGCAGCACGACTTTGATGTCCACGATGAAGCTTTGTTTCATGATCAGCGAATCGCTGTCGGATTTCCGTGGTATGGAATCGACATCACCGAAAAGAATTTGCCCCAAGAGGCAGACCGCAATGCACAGACGATCAGTTTCACCAAAGGATGCTACTTGGGCCAAGAAACAGTTGCACGACTGGACGCGCTGGGACAAGTTCAGAAACAACTGGTTCGATGGTCCGTGAAAGAATGTGTCCCTCCGGTTGGAACCGAATTGGTCGCCGATGGAAAAACCGTCGGTAAACTGTTGAGCGTGGCGAAATTGCCCAATGGAGGGGCAATCGCGATCGGAATGGCGCGTCGTTCTCATTTTGATCCTGGTGCCACCGCCACAGGTGTGTTCTCGGCTGCGGATGGGGCTACCGACGTTGAATTTAGCGCCATTGTGCAGGAACATTTTCAAGGCCCTGCCTGACACAAATGCCCAGACAAGCTGCCTCTGGTAAGATAGGCAGTTCAACTAGCCGCTTGGGATCTAGTGTTGCAGACGGTCGACTTCCGCTACGCGTTTTCCGCGGCTTAAGTGCTCAAGGTTATCGCCAACTTTGGCACTAGGCCGATTCGAGCTGGTTGCGATGCGGTATATTTTGCTAGCCTAGTTTTATCCGATTGGCGCAATGATTAGCGTTTCGCTTTCGCCTCGTACTCATCATCATTTGGCCATGAAGAAAACGACAGAAGAATTCGCAAACCTTATGAATAAGGTACGCGGTGGCGATGAGCAAGCGATTGCGAAACTGTGGGAAGACTACTTTCAAAAGTTGGTCCGCATCGCCGCAAAACGTTTGCCTACCAATCTTCGTCGTACCGGTGACGAAGAAGACGTGGCGCTCAGTGCGTTTAATAGTTTCATTGCAGGCATTCGCAGCGATCGATTTCCCGACTTGAGTGGCCCCGAAAATCTATGGGGTTTGCTAATCACATTGACAGGGCGCAAAGCAAGCGCACACTTGCGGTATCAGACACGGCAAAAACGTGGTGGCGGCAACGTTCGTGGCGAGTCTGTTTTTGCCGATTCAGCAGGTGAAATTCGCGGCAGCGGAATGGGCGCCGTTTCAGGTGGCGCGGAAGCGCCAGATTTGCATGCGGAGTTGGCCGAAGCTTGCGAAGTCTTGTTGGACAAACTGCCCGACGATCAGCTTCGTCAAATCGCAGTGATGCGAATGGATGGATTCTTGGTTGACGAAATTGCAAAACGGTTAGAACTGAGTAAGCGTGCTGTTGAACGGCGGTTGCAGTTGATTCGTAAAACTTGGGCAGAAGAAGCAGCAGAGAGTGAAGAAAAAGAAGCAGAATAATGAATCAATCGACTTAGTCGTTAGAAAACCGTTTTGCTCAAAGACACACAGCAGCATGCAGCATTCTTAATTGAGCTGCAATTCGATCGTGAAAAAAAAGATAAACCCACCAGAAGTTCATGAGTCTTGACAATTTATCTGCCCAAGAGCTGGCACGAATTGACGCGATCTGTTTGGACTATGAGTCCAAATTGAGAGAAGGAATAGACGTATCGCTTAGCGGTTTGGTTGACCGGTATGGCGGCAGGCACGCCGAATTGTTGCGATCCGAGCTGAAAGCGATCCACGAAGAAGTTCAGCAGGAGATGAATCCTCCCGAGATCATTGTTCCATTTCAAACAAAACCTCCGCAACCGATTGACCCGTCCGAACTGGCTGATTCTCTTGAGTCAACAACGCCCAAGCCGATCCAAGACGAAATACAAACGATGTCGGTAGACGAAGCGCCGACGCCTCCCGTATCACCTCCACCGATTGTCCCACCAAACTCGCCGTCTCCACCACCAGTCTCTAGTAAGGCATCCAAATCGGCTGACAGGCCCAGCAAAATCAAATCAGCGCAGGGCAAAGCAAAGCTACCCAAAATTGGCGATCAAATCGGTCCCTATTCGTTGCGCGGCACACTTGGTCGTGGTGGGATGGGGGTTGTCTACAAAGCAATCGATACGCGATTGAACCGTGATGTGGCCATCAAATTCCTGGACGCGACAACTCATCACCAAGAGTTGAACGATCGTTTTGAGCGTGAAGCAAAGGCAGTTGCTGCGTTAAACCATCGCAATATCGTTGCACTGTTTGATGTCGGGGTCTCCAACGGGTTGCCGTACGCTGTAATGGAGTTGCTGCAAGGGCAAACATTGCATCAGCGTTTGGCCGAAAGCCGTATGCGAACGTCAGACGTCAGAGAGATCGGTGCCCAAATCGCCAGCGCGCTTGCAGCCGCACATCAAAAGGATGTGATCCATCGCGATCTGAAACCCCAAAACGTGATGCTACTGGGGCAAAAAGGGGAACCAGATCGCAGTACAGATAGTAAAGTTTCGCGTTTCGAGGTCGCAGCCAATCGGTCTCAGCGCATCAACAGCGAACTGATGCAAGTGAAAGTGTTTGACTTTGGCTTGTCGCGAATCGAAACCCAAAATTTGGGGCAACGCGATTTGCAAACGCGAGACGGCGTGATCTTGGGAACGCCAGGATTTATGTCCCCCGAACAAGCTCGCGGCGAAGCAGCAACATCGGCTGCAGATATGTTCAGCTTAGGCTGCATTTTGTTCGAGGCGTTTTATGGTAAACCGGCGATCGTTGGTGGCACCACCGCAGAACGTTTCGCCGCCACGATCGCAAAAACGCCCGAGCCCGACCCTGTGCGTCGGCGCGACGACGTTGAATTGGCAGATCTGATCCAAGAATGCATTTCACCCAACCCAGCTGATCGGCCCGCGTCGGCTGCCGAAGTGGCCGATCGGTTGCGCAATCTTGCGCCGGTCGACCCGTTGATGGGAAAAATGAGCGAAGGGTTTTCGACTGGTAAATTTGTCCGACGTCACTTCGTTACCTTGGTCGGGGGCGGATTTTTGGGATCGGTGGTCGGTGCGTTTTCCACGTCACCGGTCGTCAATGAATTGCGCGATATCAGACGACTGGCCGTACTCTCGTTTCACGATGGTGGCTTTGCGGATGCTGGAAAGCAACTGAAATCTCAATTCGAGTTGCCATTGGAAAATCGAACGCTGGGCCAAGGCGAAATGCTCTCGTCCGCGTTGGTACACGAACTTAGCCAGCTTGATGTAATCACCGTGCTGCCTTTTCGGTCAATGTCGGTGGTCGAGCGGCAAGACATCATCGATCTGGGTAAACGTTGGGAAGTAGATGCGTTCATAACAGGTACGGCGATCCCAAAGACGGTTGCGGATACAGAATACCTGTTGCTGGACGTTCAAATCATTTCTGCAACAAGCGGCGAACAACTGCACAGTTTTGTACAACGACGGGTTAATCGGGGTAGCCTGCGAGAATCAAGCGAATTAGCAAGAGACGTTGCGGACAAAATTCAGTTGAGTTTGATGCCGATAAGGCGCAGCGACGCCATGTTGCAATCAGAGCCCTATCGGTGTTTGATCGATGGCAAAGTTCGCGTCGATCCAGACAGCGTTAAAGGTCTAAAACACTCTCTGATGTGCCTGATGAAAGCCGCTATGGACGACGCGTTATACGCGGAACCCGTCGCCGGCATTGCCTTGGCATCCATGTTGTTGGCGATTCAATCAGACAGCAAAGAAGAAACCGGAAAATACGTACAACAGTCACTGGAATCGTTCGAGCAAGCGTTGAATATCGATCCTAAGTCGGTCGATGCTAGGTTGGCAAAAGCCATGCACGCGTGGCAAGTACTCGGTGACTTTGACGAAGCTGAGATGCTGTTTGATGAGTTGAAATTCGCCAACGAAAACAATTGGCAGGTACGGCATCAGCACGGCTTGCTAATGTTAGCGATGGGACGAACAGCCAGTGCTATCGATTCGTTAAGGCGAGCGAACCGGCTGAACCCGACTTCGCTGATGGT
>CAZZDZ010000388.1:2546-6033 GCA_964652675.1 uncultured Pirellulaceae bacterium | reverse complement strand
CGGTCGGGCTACGTCGCTCGGAGATCGACGGCTACTTTGGCCATGGCATTCTGCATACGCCCCATTGGCCGTTGTTTTCGTCCACGGCGACTTCGATCCAAGTTAGGGCCTTACCGAATTTCTCTTTCGTTTGCTTGATTACACGTTCCGCGATCACTCTGGCGATTTCTTCGGCTGTTGTATTGATCACTGGTAACATCACACAGTCTTCGTTTGGAAAAACCCAGCGGCGATCGCGAAAGGTTGCGGTGGTTTCGCGATCGTCGCTTGTGATTTTTATCTCGGCGTGATCCTGTGGCAAAATCACGTGATGATCTAACTGCAGCGTTTCTTTTAATACCGCGTCTCGCAACGCGATGAAATCTACGACGTATCGGTTTTCGTCCAACGGACCTTCGACGCTGGCCTTCACTGCGTAGTTGTGTCCGTGGATCCGTTCGCAAATGTCGCCGGCGAACGTAATGAAGTGGGCGGCGGAAAAGGTGAATTGTTCTTTCGCGACGTCAACGCGATACGTGGCATCTGTCATTGGAAAATTCTGTTGTTCGAGGTGCTCAAGAGTACGAAAAGCGCGGCTGCTATCAAGTCGGCGGTTGTGCCAGGATTTAATCGATTTCCATCACTTCGCAAGAAAAGATCGAATTGTTGTCTGCTTTCGTCGTCATCCAAATCTACTTGCCCAGCACGGTGTTGTACGTCGGCGGCAACCAGAGCACCACACTTGCGAGCAATCAGCGTGTCGGGTGAAGTTGCCAATAGTCGTAAGTGAGCGTCCGCGATTCCGGATAACGCGTCATCAGAATAACGAAGGCATTCGTCGACGACCGGAACAACATGGTCGATCAGATCCTTGAAGTTATCCGCGTACTGCGCAGCGACTCGATCACGCTCTGAAGCTAGTTTCATTGCTGCAACAATGTCATTCAATTCGTTGGTGGTATCCTGCACGTCCATTTCGTCGACTTGGCCCATCCCGCCCGGCGTCATAACGCGAATGCACTGAAACAGCGCGACCGAATCTGCGGCGGTGATTTCACTGAACCACTTTTGAACCATTTTCGGCCACTGGGACTGTGATTTGATTGGTGACAATTCGGCTGCTGCAACCAATGGCGTTATCAACAATACGATGCCCAGATTTACATTGGTGCCCGTGGCGCAATAGGTTTCCTCGCAAGCCACCAAGGCACGCCGAGCGACCGGTAGCTCTTTGTTGGACATCGCTTTTGCGAGTATGTCTGCCGCAGTGACGAAGTGATTGAATTCGAGCGAATCAAAAGATTGACCAGGGTAGACGTTTCCGGCCTTGGGTGCCGTGGCTTCCAGAATGCACGCTTGGCGGATGGCGTCGCTGATGGAATCAATCGATTCGCGAGCTGAATCCAAACAACTGGGCATTTTGGTTGATTCGATTAGTTGTTGATTCGACTAGACGTTAAGAAATTCAGCGATCGCGTCCAACGTTTCTTTCGGAGCATCTTCGATCACATAGTGGCCTGCGTCAGGGATTTCGACGGTCTTTGCATTGGGCCAAACGTTTTGGAAACGTTTTAGGCATTCGCCGTGAAAGCACCAATCTTTCATTCCCCAAACCAGTAACGATGGCAGGTCGGCCAACGAAGGCAACGCGGACTCCAATTGAGCGAGCGTCTCATAAGTTGGATGATTCTTGGACATCGGAATGTCGCGAACGAATGCGTCCACGGCGACTCGATTGGACCAGCTATTGTAGGGTGCCAACAAACCGGCTGAGACTCGATTGTCCATCTTTGTCCGCGACATGGCCATCGTCACTGCGGCGCGTGCAAATAAGTTCAGGCCTCTGACGCCAGCTGTACCCAGAACGGGCAGCCGACAGGCGGCAATGCGTAGCGGAATGTACGGCGGAGGAAACGCGCCGGTATTGAGCAGCACGATTCGTTTGAATCGATCCTTTCGCTCGACCAAACTAGACAGCCCGATTGCACCGCCCCAATCGTGCGCGACCAAGGTGATGTTTTGCAAATCCAAGTGGTCGATCAGCGCGACTAAGTTGTCGCGATGGGCGGCCAAAGTGTACGGAAATTGATCGCGCGTTGGTTTATCGCTGCGACCGCAACCGATGTGGTCCACCGCGACGACTCGATGCGAATCAGATAGTCGATCGATCACCCCGCGATAGTAGAAACTCCAAGTCGGGTTTCCGTGCACGCACAGCACCGTTTCATCTCCGTTTCCTTCATCCAGAAAACGTTGTTTAAACGGGCCCGCGTCGATTTCTTTCGACTCGTACGACAATAGATCTTCGGCAATCGACTTCATGCGAACAGTTTCGCTGTTTTTTCACATTTGTGGAAGGCGGCAAGTGTCGCGGCCCTCGCTAATCGGTTGCGACCGTCGATTTGGCATTCCAAAACTTGCGAGCCCCTCGCACAAACGGTGCGTGTCGCTGCAATTCCACGGGAGGCAGACGCTTTAAGCGTTTTTCGTACGCTTCCAGCCATTGCTGAAAGAACTC
This sequence comes from uncultured Pirellulaceae bacterium, assembly GCA_964652675.1. GTDB lineage: Bacteria > Planctomycetota > Planctomycetia > Pirellulales > Pirellulaceae > K23-9. Next base: position 3,536 of record CAZZDZ010000388.1, on the reverse strand, counting down.
GACCGCTTCCTTGCCGACACGCGGTTGGCCGTCAAAGTCGATGTACCAAGGAGCAGAGAGAGCCGCGCGATAGTGGTCTTCGTGGTGGGTGATGACGCGGATTACCACCCAACCGCTCTCGGTGATCTCAACCTTTGGCAGGATCCCACCTGCTTTGGCGAACTCGTCCAACCGAGCGCTGTAGTCGACGCGATTGTTGTGGATGACTTCTAGGTACTCCACTTTGTCTCGTACGCTAAGCGAAAGTTCGGGGCGCAATTGCAAGACATCGCCCTGAGTGGCGGTGAATACGTGGCCAGGAATCTTGCCGTCCAATTTTGGACGCAGCAGCGGGCCGTTGGTTGCAACGCTGTGACCGCGCCAAGCAGCCGACCACCACTCATCGGCAGACTCGACTGCACGTACGTCTTGTTTCGTCTGCTGTTGCGATTGGCCTGTTGAATACGAATCCAACGGTTCGCCCACGTACAATCGGTTGTATCCGACGGGAGTGTTTGCTGAATCGCTACCGCCACCGGCCAGTGGTGGCATTCGAAATCCAGCATCCAGCATGTTGCGATAGATCGTTTCGCTCCAGCGGCCAACGGCTTGTCCGCCGCCTAGGCTGTTTTGTGGTGCGCGACCGTTTTTGACGGTCATCACTTTGCGGTCCAGTCGTAACCAGTCTCCGAAAACGAACGCGCCGTCAATTCGCTGGCTGGCCAACCAGACCGGTAACTGCCATGCGAACGGATTTTCGATCGCGATTTTTGTTTCGCTCTGTTTGTCGACCGACACAATTTGCTCGACAGGCAGTTTGTTGTCATCCAGGTCGGATTCGTTCATCCCGTAGAAAACCAATCCGTCTCGGTGTGCTGCATCAGTGCGAATCCAGATCGGTTCGTTTCCGATCGCGTCATCACTTTTGCGATGCGGAATAGGTTTTGCGAGCGAGTCGCCCAACGATGTTGCCATGTGCAAGTCTTCGGATGCCATCCGTAGTGGCAAACT
>CAZZDZ010000388.1:0-2446 GCA_964652675.1 uncultured Pirellulaceae bacterium | reverse complement strand
CCTGTCGAATGGGCATCTTTTTGCCAGCGATATTTCCACGCCAGATTTCCATTCGAGTGATCGTAGGCGCGAGGCCCTCTTCTTCTTCGGCGACCAAGGTTAGCGAACCACCGACCGCGCCGCATGTGTTTGCGCCAGCGAACAACGATGTGACGGTCAGCGCTGTCAATAAACCGATACGTGAAAAGTTAAGACGCAAAGTTCGTTCGCCGAATGTGTGTGCCTGATCTGAAAAACGGATTGTGACACGTCATTGCGGTGTTTGTCATCGGCAGTTTCTGTTTCAGGAACTCACTCGCGGTTTCCAGGCGAACACGGTTGCTGTGGTGACCACCACGATCATCAGGGAATAGAACAGGCGAAACAGGATCGCTTGTTGGCCAGATATTTCACCCGTTGCCAAAAATCCAAACACAAAAAAGCCAATCATGGGGATTGCCGCCACCGTAGCCAGCAGTTGACACAATCGATTGGCTGTTTTGCCGCGTCGACCCGCCACCACCAAAGCGATGAATCCAACGGGAATGACCATGGCGGCTAGCAAGAATGGAATGGTCATAGCAAAGTCTATCTGAGCAAGTGAAGGGTCTTGGCAACACGATTGTGCTGTCACGATTCAGATAGTGCCTGATTTTGCTGTGTGTTAGCGCCCAAAAGCAATTATTTTGCTAAAATATCGTGTTCGTTGGCTTTCTTGGTTTGGCAATTGCTACACCTAGCCGCATTGGTCGCGATGTGCCAAGTTGAACGTCCATTCTGGGCCGAAGAAAGAGTGGGCCGAAGAAGACGCGGTCCTACAAAGAGTGGGCCAACGAAACGTGCTTTCAATTCGCAAGTATTGCCAAGATTAAGACGAGATAGAGTGTCAGAAGATTTGTACCAAACCTTGGGCGTCAGCCGTAACGCAACCAAGGACGATATCAAGAAAGCGCACCGAAAGTTGGCGCTGAAGTATCATCCGGACAAAAATCCCGATGACAAGGTCGCTGCTGAAAAGTTCAAACTGATACAAGAAGCGTACGACGTTTTAAGCGACGATGAAAAACGCGCGGCTTACGATCGATACGGAGCGGACTTCGAGAAGATCCGCCGCACCGGTTGGAATCCTGGCGCTGGTGGCGCTGGGTTTGACGGGCTGGATATGGAACAGATATTTGGCGGCGGTGGCGGCAAATTTGAACATGGCTTCTCCGACTTCTTCGCCCAAATGATGGGCGGTGGTGCCGGTGGCGGACATCCCAATGGTCGTCGCGGTCCCGCTCGGCAAGTCGGACCTCAAAAAGGAACCAATGAGCGATACGAATTAGAGCTACCGTTGGAGCTTGCCGTGCAAGGTGGCGAGACGGAGTTTTATTACAACGGCGAAAAGCTGAGTGTGAATATTCCCGCTGGGGTTCAGGCGGGGGCCAAGATGCGATTGCGCGAGCAGGGCAATCATTCGCCCAATGGCGGCAAGCGGGGCGATCTGATTTTGCTGATAAAAATTTCGGATCATCCTCATTTTCGCCGAATCGGACAGAACCTGGAACTGAAACTGCCTGTCTCCCTTAGCGAAGCCGTTTTGGGTGCCAAGATCGATGTGCCCACACCAACGGGGACGGTCACGTTAACGATCCATCCGGGAACCAGCAGCGGGAAACGTCTGCGGCTGAAAGGGCAAGGCGTCAAACAACGTGATGGTTCCGCAGGGGACTTGATCGTCGAACTGCAAATTCACTTGCCCGACGAGATTGACGAAGAGAGCAAGAAATTGATCGAACAGTTTGACGCTGCCAACCCGCTGTCGTTGCGGGACGAACTGGTATTCTGAAACCACGATTTCCTTTTTGATGCGCACGTTTAAAAAGCACCAGCGAGTTGTCCGTAGCGATGAATTTACGATGATTCTTCGCAAGGGAGTCTGTGTCGCCGATGGCGTCTTGGTCTTGTTTGCGATGAACGCCAAGGCGAGCGAAATTCCACGAATCGGAATCACGATTCCAAAGAAGACGGGTAATGCTGTTGTTCGCAATCGGTGGAAGCGTCTGATTCGCGAATCGTTTCGTACTCAGCAAGACAGTTTGCCCATTGGCATGGATTTGATTGTCCGCCCAAAGAAAGGCGCTAAGCCAAGTTGGATTGAGATTCAAAAGTCGATCCCAAAACTGACGCGAAAAGCGCAAAAGAAGCTGTCAGTCGCCGGTTAGCTGGACAGCGCCAGTTTTCTGATCGTACTCGTACTCGTACTCGTACTCGTACTCGTACTCAGGCGTTTCGTTGGTACTCGTACTCGATGCCACGGTTTCAAGATCAAGATCAAGATCAAGATCAAGATCGAGATCGAGATCGAGTACGAGTACGAGTACGAGTACGAGTACGAGTACGAGTACGAGAGTCGTGAAACTTGGTTAACACAGAGCAACCACGCTCAACCGTCTTGTTGCGTGGGGAATTGGGTATAGCGGGC
>CAZZDZ010000387.1:0-6037 GCA_964652675.1 uncultured Pirellulaceae bacterium | reverse complement strand
TCTACTTGCGAACAATGACTAGCGTATCGTGCGGAATCGCACGCAACAGCACGGTATCGCGTGTGAAGGCTTCTACATTGAAGATGACTCCGTCTTCTGAAGCGAAGCTGCATTGCAAACACATTTCGTACTGTTTTGGTTTGCTGTTCTCGTCGTCTCGTTCAGACGATGCTGCTTTGTTCATCGCAAAACGCTGGTTGAGGGCGGCTTGCATCGACGAAAATTGATTTTTTGGAATCGGACTGCGTAATTGCGATTCAAGCGGAATCAGCGCAATGTTGACGGTTCTTTCATTGACGTTCAGCATCGCTGTGCCTCGCTCTGGTGTGCTTAGCACAATGCCCCGCAGTGTTATCTGTGGCAGTGCAGGTAGCGGAACGACTGGTTGATTCCTCGCAACTGGTTTTCTGGTCATTGTCGACTTAACTTCCGTCGGAGGTTTCGGCGGATTCGCTGAAGGAACCATCTCTTGCTTGGGTATCCGATCGAGCAACCGACTTGGCGGCATCGTTGGGTCCAGCGGCTCTCCGTCTAATCCTAGTATCACCGGATTGGCATCCTCCCCCTGATTGTTTGGGTCGATATCCAACATGTCCTCGGGTGGGCCACCGCTGATTTCGATGGGCTGAGAATCTTGAGCCTGCGAAACGACACACGGCATCGCAAGAAAACAGATTGCTGTTGGTAAAAATAACGATCGAAAAAACACGGGGCTCAACCTCCAGCGGCGAATAACGCCATAAAAAATGCGAGATAAACGTAGCCAACAATTCCGCCGACTACGACGATCGTCATCGGTTCAATCAAAGCGCTCAATCGCTTGACGGCTGTTTTCAACTGAGCTTCATGAAACCGAGTGACACGCTCGAGAACTTCGTCTAATTGCCCCGTGTTTTCCCCGACGGCTATCATACTTGCCAGCATCGGCATGAAAGCATGTTTTGTTGCAAGCGGTGTCGCCAAGTCACCACCTTCCATGACCGTTTCTCGCGCATTGGCGACCTGCGAAGCGAGGAAAGTATTGCCGTGGAGTCCTTCTACGGTTCGGAGTGCTTCCAGAACCGTAATACCACTGCGCAACATGACGCCCAGCGAATTCGAGAACGTAACGGTTCCCGCCAGCCGAAGCACTTTGCCTAGAACAGGAATTCGCAGCACCCAACGATCGATCACATCGCGTCCGGGCGGCCACTTGTATGTGAGCACAAAGGCTACTATCGCGAACAAAATCAAAGCGACCGTCAAAGCTCCGTTGACGCGGATCCACGACGAAAGATCTAACAGCGATTGTGTCATTGCGGGCAAACGTCGTCCGGTAGCCGACAGGAATTTTTCCAGCTCGGGAATGACGAATACAACCAGATAAGCTGCAATCCCAATCGCAGCCATGCCAACGAAAATGGGATACGCGACGGCGGTGCGGACGTTGGAGATGTTTTCACGTCTCGCTGCCATTTGCTCTGAGGCGCGTTGGAGTACGACGTCCAAGTTTCCCGTCGACTCGCCGACTTTTGTAAGCTGGACGGCGATTCGCGGAAAACAACTGTGTTTCCCCATCGCTTCGGAAACCGTGTCGCCTTCCTGGATATCTTCGGACATCTGCGAACACACTTTCCGCAACGAAGCCGATGTGCTTTGGTCCGAGACTGTTTGCAAAGCTTGCAGGATGCCGATTCCGCTTTCCAACATCACGGCCAATTGTTCCAGAGCCACCTCCACCGCGATCGACTTTGGTGGCAATCGAAGCAATGGATTTGAGATATCGATCTTTGCTGCCGACTTTGTCGACGGCTTGGCGCTGACCAACCGTTCGCCTCGAGATTCCAAAATCGATCGCAGCGCGGATGCCGATTCGGCTTCCATGTGTCCGCGTTGCATTTTCCCGGTATCATCGCGAACTAGGTATGAGAACTCGGGCATCACCAGACCACAACCGCTTCGAGGACTTCCTGATAAGTGGTGACGCCGGCCAACATTTTTTCGATCGCGTCGTCCATCAACAGCGACCGTTTTCGTTTTCGTGCATTGGCCAATAACGCTTCTTCGCTTGCGCCCGACGTGATTACCTTGGCGACACTTTCATCGCAATCAAAGCACTCGATCAAAGCGACTCGTCCGACGTAGCCGCGTCCCGCACAATAGACGCACCCAGCATTATCGTAGATCGTTTGACCTGCGATGTCTGGATGCCCAAGTAGCAGAGCTTCGTCTTCGCTGATCTCTCTTGGTGTACTGCATTGGCTACAAAGACGCCGCACCAATCGCTGTGCCACTGCCAATCGAAGCGTGGCGGCGATCAGAAATGGTTTCAGCCCCATGTCGGTCAGCCGAGTCACGACGCCCGAAGCTGTGTTGGTGTGCAATGTGCTGAAAACAAGGTGTCCCGTCAACGACGCCTTCACTGCAATCTCGGCAGTTTCCAAATCGCGAATCTCACCAATCATCACAACGTCCGGGTCATGCCGAAGAATACTTCGCAGCGCTTTCCCGAACGAAACCTTGTCCGCAGAATCAATTTCGACCTGCGACACTTCGGGGATCTCATATTCGATCGGATCTTCGACTGTGATCACGTTGCCGCCCCGGCTGTGCAATAGTTCTTTGATCGCAGCGTAAAGTGTGGTGCTCTTGCCGCTACCGGTTGGTCCGGTCAGCAAAACCAAACCGTGGGGTCGGCTGATCGTGCGACGGAACATTTCCAAGTCGCGATCGTTCATTCCAAGGTTGGTCAGGCTGAGTGTTGTAGATTGCCCGCCCAGCAATCGCAACGTGACGCGTTCGCCGAATCGCGTTGGCAGCGTTGCGACACGAACATCCGTTTTGATTTGATCTGAACCGATCCGCGCGGTGAAGCGGCCGTCTTGCGGAGCTCGTTTTTCGGCAATGTCCAAACCCGACATGACCTTCAACCGACTGACCACTGCACCCTGTAGCTGGCTTGGGATTCGCGAATAGTTCTCCAGTTTGCCGTCGACTCGCAGTCGTGCAACGAGTTCTGTTTCATTCGGTGTGAGGTGAATATCCGAGGCTCCGCGCATCGCGGCCGCTTGCAGTAGTTGTTCGCAAACCGTTACGGCATCATCCGATTCGATCGATTGGGCGCCGCTGCCACCTGCTCGCGCCGGATTAGACCCTGCTGAAGAGAGGTTTCCGTAAACCCGTTTGATCGCCGCGCGAAGTGATTGGGGTTCGGCCGTTAAAAGACGTAACTGACAGTCCAGAATTCGTTCAAGCTGTCGCTGCGCGGCCGAGTCTTCGATGTCTTCACAAGCGACGATGACTTCGTCAGAAATTTTGCAAAGCGGCATGACTTGTTTACGCAACGCCAACGCCGCAGGGATCTTCAGAGCCCATTTTGGATCCACGCGAACGCGGTTCATGTCCAGTTCGCCAAGTCCATCCAAAGCACTCGCTGAAACTTCTTTTGATACCGAGGCGGCATCGATTGCGTTGGGATCAATGCTCATCGTCTTGCCCCGCCACGTTGATTTGCTCTGGTCGGTCTGCCACGTTGCAGCCGAGCTAATCTATCTTGAACGATCCCTGGGTTTTGGGCGTACGCTTCGGCCGTTCGCGTGCTAATCATGCCATCATGCACCAGTTCAGCCAAGTTCTGATCCAGTGTTCGCATTCCCGATGCCGTGCCTGATTCAATCAGCGATAAAATTTGTGCTGACTTGCCCGATGCGATCAAGTTTGCGATTGCTGAATTGACTCGCATGATTTCGCTTGCCAAAACGCGTCGTGCCACATCGCGATTGCCGGCCGATTCGTCGGCGACCACGCTGGGACCGTCAGCCACCATCAAGTGCTGTGCGACCACCGATTTCAGTACGAGTGCCAACTGTCGGCGCACGCCAGCTTGCTCTGCGGTTGGAAACACGCTGACCATTCTTTCGATCACGCCCATGCAATCGGGGGCGTGTACCGTCGCGAACACCAAATGCCCCGTCTCGGCAGCCGTGATCGCAGTGCGAATCGTTTCCAGTTCACGAATTTCGCCAACCAGAATGACATCGGGGTCTTGTCGCAGTGATGCCACCAGGGCATCGTTGAATGAATCGCTGTCGACACCAATTTGCCGTTGGTTGACCAAAGAGTTTTTCGGCGGATGGATGTATTCGATTGGGTCTTCGATCGTGATGATGTGCGAATGGTGTTCGCGATTGATGCGATCGATCAACGTCGCGAGCGTCGTGCTTTTACCCGAACCGGTTGGACCTGCCACGATGACCAAACCATCTTTCAGATCGGCCAAGTCATAAAGCGATTCGGGCAGCCCCAATTCATCCAGCGTCCGAATACGTTCTTCCAAACGACGAATTGCGATCGCCGTCTCATGTTGTTTACGAAAGATGTTGAAGCGAAAGCGTCCGCCCGCTTCGGTGACCGCACCATCGATCGCGCCCTTGGACCAGTTGGTTAAGTCGCGTTGTGCCAACACGCTGGCGACCGCTAGGACGTCTTCACCAGACAAAACTGGCCAAGATTCGTTGCGCCGTAGTTTACCGTCGGCTCTGAAAAACGGAGACTGGCCACTGCTGAGGTGTAAGTCGCTGGCACCTTCTGCGACACAGGTTTTCAAAAACCCCGAAAGCAATTCCGATGCGGCATCCAAGTTCAGTGGTGACATCGCGTCTGAAACGGCAGACTTTGAACGGCTCCCATCTTGGCTATCGCCAGTAGGCAGGTCGGATTCGTTAGTCGAGTCGGTTTGGAGCATGTTTGTAGCCGCGGTGTTGTCTAACCTCATTATCGATCGTCGGGCTTAGACCATGATGGTTAAAGTCCAAATCCGTTCCGATTGACGCGCTTCGTTTGAATCCAATTCCATTGATTCCATTTGTAACGACAACGGCAGCACGTCTTGAAACTGATTCTTCAACGTCTCCAAGGCCGCACGCAGATCTTGAAATCGACCCCGAACCTTCAGCTTGTAAACCTCGCGTGCGAAGTGAGCGTGTGAGTTGTGGTGTGGTTTGTAGGTCGAAGCCGCCTGCGATTCGTCATCCTTTAGCAGATCACGAATCGACTTGAGCAACATTTCGGCTTGGTTTGCCGCACTAGAATCCTGTTGGCTCTCCACGACACGCAACTTATGTTTCTCCATCAGTCCCGTCACACGTTCCATCGTGGCTGCGGGACGAGCGTGTGATTCCAGTTGGTGCAACATCTGATGGCGGTTTGCCGTTAATTCAGCGTGCTCTTGCTGAACTTCATCAATTTGCGAATTCAGCTCGCGCAGCTCTTTCTTGACGCGTCTGGTCTCCTGTTGGACATCTGTGATCTCATGTTCCGTTTGGTGGTTGGTCTCCGACAGATCGGCAAAGCGTTCTTGCGCGCTGAGAAGCTTTGCGCGTTGTGGAGAAAAGAACATGAAACTGTAGATCATCAACACGAGCGCGATCGGCGCGAGCATGACAATCTTGCTTGGTTGCTCTGGTTGCTGAGGCACAGGTTATTTCTCCATCTCGATGGCTTGAATTGGGGCGGCGACAAAGGACGAAGCCGAGTTTGATCGGGCCATGGACGAATCAACTTGAGGGTCGGGCGCGATACGATCAGAAATTTCGACGGTAACTTCAAAGTCGACCAAAGCCATTTCGTTGCGTTCAGTCTGAGCTGGGTGGACGCGCCAGCCGTGGGGGCTCGCGTACTTTTCCAGGTTGGTCGTAAAAACAGAGATTTCCTGATTCGATACCGCCACGCCCTGAACCTTGACCCTGTCTCGTTGACTGTCTAAACCTCGCACCCAACAACTGCCTCCTTCGTTGGCTTTGGCAAGTGCGGAAACCAACTTCACCCAACGGGTCTGTTGAAATTGTCGAATCCTGTTCGCTTCGGAATATTTGCTGGAGAGTTCTTGGTTGTCTGCTTTGACGTCGCTTAGCAATTCCTGCTTTTGGGTCAGTTCTTTTTTTAACGTTTGCAGCGTTTGGCTGTCGGACGACAAGGCCTTCTTTGTTCGATTCAATCGATCGATCTGGGAATCCAGATTGGTCAGTTGCCTGCCTGTCACCGTATGAAGTGCGAAACA
>CAZZDZ010000386.1:0-6064 GCA_964652675.1 uncultured Pirellulaceae bacterium | reverse complement strand
ACGTAAGTTCATGGCGGCGCGCTCCTTGTCGAGAGGAGCGGGGCCAGATTTCTCTGTCGAAAAACCTTCTATCGTGCGGACTAATCGAATGGGTTCCACCGAATTCACTTGCGCGTGTGGATATCGATTCCTCGACGCTACCAACGCGATGATGTCCTGAACTCAATTTGATTGTATAATGAGAACGAGGCCTGTACCACAACAAATGGTCACATGGCCAAAGCGTAAAACCCGTGTTATGTCGCCCGGCGATCCCGGTTGGAGTTAGCGATGAATGTACAGCTTAGCCCCGATGCGATCCAATTCGTTGAGGGATTGGTAGCATCAGGACAGTTTGAATCCGCAGAGGCAGCAGTTGCCGCTGGCGTGCAATTATTGAAAGGTCAACAACAGTTGCGGTCCGAGATCCAGAAGGGAATTGATGAATTGGATGCGGGTCAGGGAACAGACGGTGAAGTCGTTTTCGCAGAATTGCGTGAACGTGCAACGAAAGCAGTGGAGTCTGCGGAGTAATGGCAAAGCTGGTAATCGCGCCGTCCGCGCAGCAGGATTTGTCGGACATCTACGATTACATCGCACGTGACAAACCCATCGCAGCCGCAAATTGGGTCGAAAAGATCGAAGGGAAATGTAAGCTTATTGCGACAACGCCTGAGTTCGGAGAACGACGACCTGAATACGGCGCGGATGTTCGGAGCAGTGTTGTTGGTCGCTACGTGATTTTCTTCAGGCCAATAGAGGACGGTATCGAAGTCGCACGTGTCATTGCTGGAGACCGCGACATCCGTTCACTCTAAGATCGCAAAACGGAAGGATATTTTGACACCGGGTGCGCTGCGCGACCCGGGATTTGTTGTTGAAGTCCTTCGGACTTTGTTTCACGCCGCAAAAATCGAAAACGTTGCGGTCAAAGTTGTGGGTTAAGACAAGGGTACCCAGGCGAGCGTCGCTGACCGAGGAAGCGTCGATCGCATGCAGTCGGTATTTACGTTTGTGCGTTCAAACGTTTGCCAGTTCTCCCCGCCAACTGTTAGAAACGTGCATCCGGTCGTGGCAAATTGGTCCAATGGTTGCTGGTGTCGGCTCCTCGTACTTGGACGCCTTTTTTGTTCCAGTCCAATTCGGCTCGCACGTCCGCACTGCAGTAGCGCAACGTTAAACCGCAACGACGGCGATCCGATTCGTTCGCTTCGCTGCCGTGAAGCAACAAATCACTGTGCATCGAAATTTGTCCTGCTGACAACGGGTCGTAGACCATTTCGCCGAACTGCTCTGCGTTTTCAATCGTTTGATTTAACACGTTGTCTTCGTGAGATCCACTGGGACGATAAGTCATGTGCCCGTGATGTTGGCTACCGGCGATAAACTTCATGCACGCGTTTTCGATGTCTGCATCATCAATCGCCAACCAAACCGTGACGGCTTTGGATGGCGAAAGTGGCCAGTAGCTAGCGTCTTGGTGCCAAGCGACGGCCTTACCATCATGCGGCATTTTGCAAAAGAAGTGTGATCCCCACGCGATCACGTTTTCGCCCAGCAGATCGGCAACACAATCAACGATCCGGTCGTCGGTCAAAATGTCGTGAACCGGCCCATAAGACAAATGGGCAGAGCTGATCGAATAACTATCGCCACCAGCCGCTTTGACTCTTTCCAGCAGTTCGTCAAAGTAGACACGAATTTCCGCGATCTCGCTGTCAGAAAAGATGTCAATCGGCGCAATAAAACCACGATCGTTAAAATGTTCAATCTGTTCGGTCAACAGTACCTTTGGATTGGAATTCACCGTAGGATGAAAACTCAAATCACGCTGGACCGATGCAAGTTGGTCATCGTCAGGGATCATCTTAAAATCGTTCATCGCAAAACACTTTCAATGTCGGGCACGGCAAGAGGGAACGACATCCAGAGATTCAAAACAAAACAAATTGGCAATCTGCTTAACCCTGCTCCATCGTTTCTCGATTACGTTTAGTATATCAATCCAGCGTACTGACCAGAACCACTAAGCTCCTTCCAAGCCGGCATCCAACAAAAGTCATGGTCACGTCTTTACAGCGCAACGCGGTTTCGCCCAACGATGCGTACGCGGTAATTGATGAAAAAGAGCCAACGGGAGACGGAACCGTTGTGGATGTCACGACGATCTTTTTGACGGCCAGCGAATGTCCGATTGGTTGCAGCATGTGTGACCTGTGGCAGAACACTCTGACCACGCCGACTCCTGCCGGTGCGATCGTGACTCAAATCACCAAAGCCATCAAGGATCGGCAACGTGGCGATTGGATCAAACTTTATAACAGTGGGAATTTTTTCGATCCGCAAAGTATCCCGCCCGACGACTACGCGGCGATCGCTGATCAATGCAAACCATATTCGCGTGTTATCGTTGAAAACCACCCCAAGTTTGGCGAGCGTCGAATGCACACGTTTCGCGATCTCAGTGATGCTCAACTGGAAATCGCAGTTGGCTTAGAGACGGTACAACCCAGGTGGCTAGATCGATTGAACAAGCAAATGTCGCGAGACGATTTTGACAAATACGCAGGTCGATTGTTTAAGGCAGGAATCGACCTACGTGTTTTCTTAATCGTTGGGGTGCCGGGCGTATCGAGTGCCGAAGCGATCAAGTGGGCCCGTCTTTCGGTGCGTCATGCTTGCCACGTCGGTGCCCGTCACATCAGTTTGATACCCGCGCGCCAAGGTCATGGATGGAACGGGCGTGCTGATGAGCTGCCGCAAGTTTCTTTATCGGAACTGGATCAGTTACACCAAAGTGCGATCGAAGACACCGCAGGCGCGAGTGTCGTGACCGTCGACTTGTGGGATATTGGCAAACCTGCCAGCGCGGCGGAGAATGAGGTTGCCCAACAAATCGCGATGCGCAATCTGAGTCAACAGAACATGGCCAATGTTACCGTCGAGAAGTCGCGATGAAGTATGACGTGGCGATCATTGGTTCGGGTTTTGCAGGATCAATCTTGGCATGGATACTTGCCAAACGTGGTCGCCGTGTCGCATTAATCGATTCAATACAGCATCCCCGTTTTGCGATTGGTGAATCATCGACTCCGATCGCAGACATGCTGCTGCGGCATTTGGGAGAAAAACACTCGATATCGCAGCTGGTCGATCTTGCAACTTATGGCACTTGGCAGCGTCGCCAGTCGGGCATCGCTTGCGGAAAGAAACGTGGGTTCAGCTACTATCGGCACCGCCCGAACGAACCGTTTGCGGATTGCGACCAGCATTCCAATAGCCTGTTGGTTGCCGCGAGCCCAAGCGACGAACTATCAGACACTCATTGGTATCGAACAGAAACGGATCAGTATTTTTTTAATTCTGCGATCGATCAAGGCGCAGCGGATCTATCAGGCCACCACGTAACCCAGGTCACACTTGGCGACGCCAATCAGGTGTCCTTTTCCAATCAACCAGCGATCCACTGCGACTATTTGATTGATGCATCGGGATCATCATGCGTGACTGGCCGACTACTTGGTGCGGCTGATCGCACCGGAGAATTGCGAACCAATACACATAGTATCTTTGCGCACTATCGTGACGTCGCTTCTTGGTCAGCGATTCACGGCTCAGATGATGATCCATTCGACGGTGACGACGCAGCGCAGCACCATCTGATGGTCGATGGTTGGCTCTGGATGCTTCGATTCAACAACGGTATCACGAGTGTTGGCTTGACCACGGGAATCGATTCACGCTTTAATTTTCCGTTCACGGATTATCCGTCGATCGCAAAGATGTTTGATGCAGCGTCTATTGTTGGTCCAAGCGACACGCTGATCACAACGGGCCGACTGCAGCGTTTCTTTGAACCGGTTTTATCGCGCCGATGTTGGATGTTGCCAACGGCGGCCGTCACGATTGACCCGCTTCACAGCACCGGTATCGCCCACGCGTTGGCTGGGGTCGATCGAAGCGTCGATTTGATTTTGAGCGGTGCAAAAGCAGAATCGGTGAATGCGTATGGCAAGACCGTTTGCGAAGAAGCAAAATCGCTGGATCGATTGGTTCATTGTGCCTACAAGTCGATCAACGATTTCCCGCGGTTCACCGCCGCGTGCATGTTGTATTTTGCCGGAGCGATTGTTTGCGAAGAAAGGTTTCAAGCGGGAGATCGACCAAGTCATTTATGGAATTTTGATGATCCGTCGTTTATCAAAATCGTCGATGACTACGCGAATCAGTTCCCGCAACTCAGTTCGACGCCGCAGTTGGTGGATCGATTACGCCGTGACATCAAACCATGGAATACGGCAGGATTGTTAGACCATTGCGTCCGCAATCGCTACGCTTACACAGCAACGAAAAGCTAACGAAACGTACAACGCTCGACTGACAACGTTTCGTCAAATAGAATGATCCACACCCGCCCCATCTCCACCGTACGTTGACCCTGAGGGACACCATGAGTTATTCGTTTTCTTTCTTTCGACGCTTGTTTGTGTTCGCAATTGTGCTGTTTGGTATGACTGCGAATGACGTGAATATCAACGCGGCAGAAAAGCCCAATATCATTTACATCATGTGTGACGACTTGGGTTACGGTGACCTTGGTTGTTATGGTCAGCAGGTCCTGAAGACACCGAATATTGATCAGATGGCGGCCGAAGGCATGCGGTTTACTGATCATTACGCTGGGCACACCGTTTGTCGTCCGTCGCGTTTGGTTTTGTGGACGGGGCATCACGTTGGCCACACGAAATTGATTGGGAATGCTCCGCGATCTTTGTCGGGCATGGAATCAACCATCGCCCAGAACTTAAAAAAGGCTGGGTATGCAACCGGTGGCGTTGGCAAATGGGCACTTGGCAATGTGAACGAGCCTTCGGAAGTCAACAATCCAGGTCACCCCAACAACAACGGATTTGACTATTGGTTTGGTTACTTGAATCAGCGTACCGCCCACAATTTCTATCCGCCATTTCTGTGGGAGAACAAAACTCAAGTCACTTTGCCTGGAAACAAACTGAGCGAAGACCCCAAGGCCAAGGGACGTGTTTCAACAAAGAAAGTGACTTACTCGCACACTAAAATGACCGAGCGGGCGCTGCAATTCGTGCGTCATCACAGCAAGGAACCGTTTCTCTTGCACATGCACTGGACGATTCCGCATACCAATAATGAAGCAGGTAAGCTGCTTGGAGATGGAATGGAAGTGCCCGACTATGGCGAATACGCCGCCAAGGATTGGCCCAATCCTGAAAAGGGTTTTGCGGCAATGATTTCGATGATGGACAACGACGTGGGCCAGTTGTTTGCGTTGTTAAAAGAATTGAAGATCGACGATAACACGATTGTTTTCTTTACGTCTGACAACGGGCCGCACGAAGAAGGCGGGCACAAACACGAATTCTTTGATTCCAACGGACAGTTAACCGGCCACAAACGGTCAATGCACGAAGGAGGCATTCGAGTGCCGATGATCGTTCGCTGGCCAGGGAAGATTAAACCGGGTAGCGAAACGGATTTGCAAAGTGCGTTTTGGGATTTCTTGCCCACGGCGTGTCAACTAGCGGGTGCGACGGCGCCAGACACCGACGGCATCTCGTACTTGCCAACGCTCTTGGGCACTGGTGATCAACCGAAGCACGAGTATCTGTACTGGGCCAGCAGCGAAGGCGAGACAGCGGTCGGAGTGCGACGCGACGACTGGAAGTTGGTGCAATATCGCGCCGGCGGTCGCCAGCGTGCAAGCGAAAAGTTGCCGGCCGGTAGCGATGCAAAACCCGAATGGCGCTTGTACAACTTGAGTAACGACATCAGCGAAAAAAACAACGTCGCCGATAAGAACCCCAAAGTCGTAGAAGAGATTATGGGTTTGCTCAAGCGTGACGAGTTGGTTGGAAAGTAGTGTTTAGCGATTGTCTAAAGACGAACTGTCAATCAAGCGAACGGCGAAAAAGTTACCTACGTAGCAGAAGTCGTCAAGACTTTCGGCCAAACGCCCAAACGGCTTCCTTGCTCGAATAATTGAGACCACCAACCGAAAGTCTTCAAGCAAAGCGGGTGTACGTTTAGTTTGTAGTACCCGGCTTTAGCC
>CAZZDZ010000385.1:1650-6075 GCA_964652675.1 uncultured Pirellulaceae bacterium | reverse complement strand
GAGAACCGTTCTTTACGATGAATCGTATGCTGAACAGGAAATCGACAAGTTTTCTGATTTAGCGAAATCCGTCGGCAACGGCTTCTCGTCTTACCTGTAGACCTATGAATACACCGCCTCCGAAATCAGAGGCACGGCTCAATGGCGTGCAAGATTCGGCAGACTCTGGCCAGCGGCTGGAGACGCTGTTCGATGATGCGCGCGGTGAGATCCTGGGGACGCTGTACTACTTGGTCGGCAATATGGAAGACGCCAAGGATGCCTTGCAGGAAACGTTTTTGAAATGCTGGCGAAAACGCGAGCAAATCGATGACGTCCAGAACTTAAAAGCATGGGTGTTCCGCGTCGCTCTCAATACCGGTCGAGACTTTCGCAAAACGGCATGGAACCGTCGGCGCGAGTCGATACCCCAGGACGCAGTCATGGTTAGCACCGCTGACGGACCCGAAGCAGGTCTGATGAAAGACGAAGAACTTCGCAGCTTGCGGCACGCCGTGCTGCAGCTTCGCCCCGAAGAACAAGAAGTCTTTTTGCTTCGCCAAAACGGAGCACTCACCTACGAACAAATCGCCCTGTCGACTTCACTGCCAATCGGCACGGTCAAAACTCGCATGCGAACCGCCATCCGCCAACTTCGCGAATCGATACAAGAGTCGCCAGGACAATCAGCAGGAAAATCAACAAGACACTCAGCAGGGGGCCAGTCATGAATAATCAGCCCAACAACGAATTGACAAACGAAGAACTAAATCAGTCACTCTTGGAACTGCACTACGACCTATTGGATGATGCCCAAGCCGACGCGTTGCGACAACGAATCCAAAACGAACCCAGCGTTGCAACCGCTTGGGCTCAAACGTTGCGTTTGGCTGGCAAGCTGGCTAGCGCGGCGCGAATCGAAGGTGTTCCCATACCGGAAATCAAAAAGCCAACCGAATCGGATCCCGAAGTCGATTTGCGACGCCGTGTTATCTCAGCCGAGCCAAGCAAGAATGGTCTGACCGAAACGTCTGCTGAACCCAAGCGAGATTCCGATCGGTTCTGGATCAGTTCGCTTGGAATCCTGGCTACGGCCGCATCGTTGGGAGGTTTGATCTTGGGCGCAAGATACTTGGATCAAGTTCCCAACGCTCCCGAGGCGGTTGTTCAGATGGACGCTCAAGCTGCCATTTCACACGAAGCGAAATCGGACAACGAATTTGAAATCAAAACTTCGCTGCTAAATGGGTCATTGGGTTCACTTCCCGTCGTTCCGGCAACGATTTCATTTTCGATCTTGTCCGGAAGATCCGTTTTGTTTCGGGGAAGTACCGAGACGCATAGCGATGGATGCTGCACGGTGTCGGTACCGGATGATTTGGTGATTCCCGATGGGGCAAAGATGACCGTCACGGCGCGACCCAAAAATGGCACCGCGGGCGTAACGTCGATCGATATTCCGCTAGAACCAACGCGCTGTTTGACTTATGTGAACGTTGACCGGCCCGTGTACCGGCCTGGCGAAACCGTGTTCTTTCGTTCGGTCACGCTGAACCGGCGATCGTTGGCGGCGCACATTGATGTGCCAATTCGCTACCAGTTGGTCGATCCAAGCGGCGCGGTTGTGCCCAACGCATTTATCGAAGGCGTCACCGAACGGGGTGTCGGTAACGGTTCGTTCGTGATCCCGTCGACCGCACCAGGTGGACCTTACCAACTGGTCGCTAAAAGCTTGGATGGATTCTTTCCCGACGAAGTGAAAGAGTTCCAGGTTCGTGCGTATCGTGTTCCCCGATTCAAAAAGGACTTGGAGTTCCGAAAACGAAGTTATGGCGCGGGCGAAACGGTCGAAGCAGATTTTTCGGCCAATCGCGCCGAAGGTGGCGCGGTCGCTGGGGCAGCCGTCCGCATCACCGCTCGCGTGGATGAGCAGATCGTTTATCAACACAACGCGACCACGTCGGCCGAAGGAACTTTGGCGGTCGCGTTCGATTTGCCCGAACACATCAACGAAGGCGTAGGACAATTGTCGATCGCCGTTGATGACGGAGGCGTGCAAGAAACTCAGTCCAAGACAATTCCCATTCAGCTTGGACGCGTCGCCGTCGATTTTTATCCCGAAGGCGGCTATTTGGTCGACGGTCTGCAGAACCGAGTTTATTTTGCAGCCAGAAATCCACTGGGCGAACCGATTCACATCCAAGGGGAAGTGCTTTCGCGAAGCGGGCACGCGGTTGCAAAGATTGAAACGGTTCGCGACGGGATGGGCCGATTCGAGTTCGTGCCCAAACGCGGTGAAAAGTACACGCTGAAAGTGATTTCGCCAGTCGACGTGACCAACAATCCAAAGTTGCCAAGCGTCGTCAAAGCGTTGCCAGTGATCGACACTGGTGAAGGTGTTTTTGACACCAATAGTCCGTTGTCGATTACCGTTCGCAACACGAAAAAGTTGACCGCTGTCGTTCGAGCGGTTTGTCGAGGGCAATTGGTTGGCCAAAAGAATGTCAAGTTCAAACCGGGAGCCACCTCGTTGCAGTTGCCTGTACGCAATGACGCCACCGGAGTGATTCGCGTCACGATTTTGGACGCCGAAACGATTCCCGCGCAACCGTTGGTCGAACGCTTGGTCTATCGACGCGAAGAGCGCAAGTTGAATGTGTCGATCGTTGATCCCGAATCGAAATTGAAACGATCGCCTGGTGAGCCGCTGCGTTTGACGTTGCAAGTCACCGATGAAAACGGCGCACCCGCGCCCGCAGTGCTAGGCGTTTCGGTTGTCGACGATGCTTCGCTTAGCCTGGATGAAACCGAACGGCCAACGTTGCGGACCCATTTCTTGCTGACCAGTGAAGTAGAAAAACCAGAAGACTTGGAACACGCAAATTTTTACTTGAGTGACGGTGCGGAAGCAGCCCAGTCACTGGACTTGCTGTTGGGCACCCAAGGGTGGCGTCGGTTCATCAGTGGCAGCGAAGACCAGGCAGATCTCGATTTCCGAGAACAATTGGTTCGTTTGTTTGAATTAGACGGCACGTCGGCCGCCGAGCCGAAACAAAAGATTTCTAACGCGCCCGTGTTTGTCGGTGGATGGCAACGCTATCGCCAGCAGATGGCTGACGCTTGGTCAGCGTTTTTGAGTGAACTACAGTTTCTTGCATTGATCTTGTTTGGACTGTTCATGTTGTTGGTGTTGTACAACCTGAGACGCAAGCCGTCGACGGTCGCAGCGATGGTGTTGTTAATCGTCACGACATCGCTACTCGTTAGCGGATGCGGCAGTAGCGCCAGGCTCGAGCAAGTAAATAGCGCGATAGCTACCGATTCACAAAGCACGCCCGCTCGCAACCAAATGGCAGCCAAGACAATGCCGGATGCGACGATGCCTAGCTTGGAGATGGAAGAAATGCCCGCTGACCCAATGTCAGACGCGGCAGACGAACTGGAGTTTGATGACGCGATGGGCGGCGCGATGCCACCAAGCGAAACAACCAAAAACATTCCAAGCAAAGACGCACTCTCTGCATCCGCATCACAGCAAAGAAAGCAACTCGATAGAGCAGGCGATGCCCAATCAGCAGCGGGCGCAGGATTTGGCCCTCCAGGACTGTTTACCAAGCGTGATCAACGGTCGGAAATGGATGTGGTCGAGAGATTGGCAACCGACAGCACCCTGTCACCTGACGCGTTGCAGCGATTGATGGCGGCTCGCGGTTTGGACGCACAGTCGTTGGCAGATGAACTACTTGATGAATTACGATTCCCCGTGCGTGAGTACGCACACCGTTACAAAAAGCCTGCGGACAATGTCCGGTCGGATTTCACCGAAACACTCTATTGGCAACCGATGCTACCGACCGATTCGACCGGCAAAGCGGTGATCCGTTTTGACTTGGCCGACAGCGTGACCACTTTTCGTGTCAACGTCGATGGACACACAGCCAACGGACGCATCGGTTCAGGCGGCGGCAAGGTTACGTCACGCATTCCGTTTCAAATCGAACCCAAATTGCCACTAGAAGTCACCACGGGAGACCGCATCGATCTGCCAGTTGCCGTGATCAATGCCACCGAAGACGACATTTCCGTCAATGTGGACTTGAACGTCGGACGATCACTCAAGCGAGTTGACGAGGAAACGGTCGCGACAAGCGTCGCAGCAGGCCAGCGCAAACGAGCCTACTTTGCAATCGAAGTTGCCGACGGTTCAGCCGAGCACGATGTCAATGTGGAATTAAGAGGAACCGCTGGCAGTGCCAATGGTGATCTATCCGACAGCATCCGCCGCAAGATCCATGTCGCACCCTCGGGCTATCCCATTCGCCAGTCGATCGCGGGCGTGTTGAATGAACGCGGCAAAATCACGTTGCCAATTCCCAAAGACATCGTGGGCGGTTCACTGGCGGTGACCCTGCGAGCTTATCCGTCACCGATGGCCGACTTGATGGC
>CAZZDZ010000385.1:0-1550 GCA_964652675.1 uncultured Pirellulaceae bacterium | reverse complement strand
AAGGTGGATTCAATCGCAACCCGCGCCACTTGCACGTTTGGTCTGTTCAGCAAGAGATCGTCAACGCGTACGTCTTGTGGGCGATCACCGAAGCGGACGTGGCCGCCCAGCAACCCCAACGCAGCGCTGTCGAACTTGGTCGCGAACTGAAACAACTCAACAAGACGGCAAAAGCGTCCGACGATCCGTACCTAATTGCTTTGTCCGCCGCCGCGTTGATGAACGCACGGATGACTGATGATGGGTTAGCGTTGTTAGAAAAGATCGCGGAAATGCAAGCGGCCGATGGCAGCTTGGATGGCAAAACAACGGTCACTTCCAGCGGCGGTATCTCGCGCAAAGTCGAAACGACCGCAATCGCGACGTTGGCTTGGTTGAAAAGTCGTCGATTCAAAAACAACGCTCAGTCCGCCGCAAAATGGATAGTGGCCAATCGTCGTGGAACCGCTGGGTTCGGATCCACCCAAGCAACCGTGTTGGCTTTAAAAGCTCTGGTAGCGGTGTCCAGTCAGTCTGCTCAATCCAGCGGCGGCAAATTGAAAGTCCGGTTGGGATCCAAAACGATCGGCGAAGTCAAATTGCCCAGCGATCCCAAGAGCGGCGATCTGGTTGAGATCAAAGGACTCGGCACGTACTTGGATGACATCGACGGCGAGGCAAAAATCGAATTGGTTGCAAAAGGCAACACAAATTTGCCCTACACAATCGATGTGGCATACAACGCAATCACGCCCAACAGCCACGAATCGTGTCCGCTAAAAATCAAGACAGAATTCTTGGGCGACAAGAAACAGCTGAAAGCGGGCGATACAATCAACGTCCGTGCGACGCTTGAAAATACAACGGAATCTGGCCAACCGATGACGGTCGCGATTGTCGGACTTCCAGGTGGCGTCGAACCCAAAGCGGAACAGTTGGACGAGATGAAAGAAGCTGAACGGTTTGACTTCTACGAACTGCGAGGACGCGAAGTGATTTTCTACTGGCGAACGATCGAACCAGACGCGGAAAAACAAATCGACTTTACCGTCACAGCAACAGTCCCTGGCAAGTACACCGCGCCCGCATCGCGAACCTATTTGTACTATACTGCCGAACAGAAAAGCTGGACCAAACCTCTGAAGGTGCAGATCGATCGGTAATCAAAGCATTTACATAATCTCGGACGTCGGGCCGCCGATTCCAGATCTCTCGGGGCTTGCCACGGGCGCGAATCCGATCGCCGTTTTGATGATTGGGCTGGCCATCGCTGCCATCGTTTTCAAGCTGGCGCAGCGGGTGACATCTGGTTGTGTTATCCCATTTTTCTTGGCCGGCATAGTGGTTTTGGCAACGATGTTTCTTTCAGCCATTGAATTTGGAAACACTCGTATCAATCGGAACCGACAACATCGCATAGATCGCAATATCGAGTTGCTACGCGAGGAGCCACCAGAGGCAGAACCAGCTACGTCCGGTGCTAGTACCACTGCATCGCATAGTTTCTGAAATCAACTATCGCTTCGCGTCGCGCCTTGGGGTTTTTCAAGTAATTACTCCACTGCGTTTGA
>CAZZDZ010000384.1:0-6081 GCA_964652675.1 uncultured Pirellulaceae bacterium | reverse complement strand
GCCTACGGTTTTTCGCCACAAGAAACTGGCGGAGAGACGTTTAACGAATTAGTCAGGCAGATGAGCAGCGTGTCGGCGCGCGAAGCAATGGACGAAGTCATGCGGCGCGTCCAAATCAATCTTTGTAACGACTGTTTCAAAACCTGGATCGAAGAACCCGCAGCGGGACCCTGATTCGACCACCAGAGAAACTACCCACTGCGAAACTATTTTGTTCGCTTGCGATAGTCCCACGGGGGTTCCGGATTGCTGTCCTGCCACAAACCGATCTGACCGCGTTGAGCTGCCGTTTGTAAATCGGCCAAACGCGTGTCGTCATTGTATTGGGCATAGTGCCAAGCCAAACCCAAGCGAATCATCTCGCCATTGATAAACGTGTTTCCGTCATGCACGTTCGCCAGCGTTCGGTTGTACCGGTCGGTACCTTGGACGATTATCCACAACTTTCGATCCTTGGTCATCGCCATCAATGCATCACGTGCTTGATCGGCGTAAGGTTGGTTTCGCTCTGGGCAATCGATGCCTTCCAACCGAATGGTCATGCTTTGTCCATCGTCCGAAACGAATTCAAAGCTGTCCCCGTCCGCGACCCAACGAGCTTGTCCCGGAATCTCGGGCGAGAACTTTACGTCGGTCGTTGATCTCCTGTTAGTGGTAACAGGTTCGCAGCCAGCAGCGCAAACACAAAGCAAAGCTGCGCAACAACACGTTAACTTCAAAGTGTTTTTCATGGCGTTGGTGCCAAAGTTGGCAAATAACCTTTCACTAAAACCGAGTAAAACGCACAGCGAAAGTCGTCAAAGCTTTCGCTACGGCCTTTCAATCAAGGTCAATTGCCACCTGCAACACTAGTAAAGCCAGAAGCCCCAGTTAAACAAATAGCTCAACCCATTGATCGCCAACAATGCACCGATCCAAATCAACCACCCCATTCCTCCACCATCGCTCATGTTTCTACCCTCAAATAACACATGATTGTTCTCGACCAATCGTCACAACATAAGTGCTCTTAGGGGCAAAGTCTAGCGAACCAATATCTATCGTTTCAAAACGCAGCTGTTCAAAGACACACGTTCTCCATGCGGGACCGTTTACCAATTCGAGAACCAATCGGACATGGAAAGTCGCAGATCGTCTTTGTGCTTTGCGATCGATTTGTTCAGTTTGCTGGTCAGTTTTTCGTTTTGGCGTTTCAGAAAAACGTTGCGAACCACTTTTTCCATCAGTTCGCCCCATTGTTCGGCTGCGTCGCCGCCGATCTTGCTAACCCGATCGACTTCAAATTCACGAAGATGCAATTCAGCTTTTTGGATTTCGGGATCGATGATCAACGCCGGGGGTACTTCCGAATAGTCGGCCAAAAACGCGAGCGAAGTGGTCGAATCAAGCCGGACTTTCATTTTACCCTTCACGCTGATGCTGTACCACTTCACACCCAAATTCCAGCGTTCAATCCGTGCGGTAAAGTCCATCGGGGTTTCAACGGACGATTCGATCTGCCAATGCGTGTTGGATTGGTGCTGGGATTCACCCGTACGAAGGTCGCCGACTTTTGTCACACGATGGATCTTTGCCACGACCGCATCGGGTTTGTTCGGTTCCAGTTCGGGCAGTTTCAATTCGTATTTGATCCAGTGCCCATGGTTGACCTCTTTCTTGCGCCTTTTGGTTCGCAACTGGAGTCCTTCACGACGCACTTTGAGCCCGGACCAAACTTCCTTGGTGTCACCCCAGTCCTTGTCGCCATCGTAAGTTCGCGGAGCATATTTGATTGCGAATTCTGCTAACCACTGAACGCTGGAACGGGCTTGCGCTTCGCTGATCGCGTAAGCGGGCATGTGCGTTGTGGGAACACCCGTTGGCAAAATGGCTGGCGAGTCGGTCGCCGAGTTCTCGGACGCTTTGGTCGTCGCTTCAGCGCTCTTTGATTGAACGGTTGTTTTTTCTCCGGCAGTGGCGACCTGATTTGGCGCATTCAGCGAGACGGGTTCGTCAGCAGATGTCTTTGCGAACCAACAGACTGTGACGCAAATCAAAAGCACCCAACGCGCCAAAAAGAAACCCGACCGACCTATCGGTCGACCGGGTCTTGCGGTTTGGCTTTGCGAAAACCAGAGCGTCGTTGGAAAAGAACGCTCTGCGAGAACGAAAAGCGAGCTTTTGCGCTGCGTGACTTTTGTTAACGATAAACCACAACGAAGTAAACTCCGTCTCTGCCGGTCGCCATTGCCGCGCCCGCATATCTCATGTTCGGATCGGTCGTATAACACGCTGAAACTCCCGTGGGTGAAAAGGAGCTGGACCAACCAACGCCTTCATAGCGACCAGGCGCGAATGATCCCGGAGGATGATTCTTCAGTCCCATCGACGCCATCGTTTGAGCTCGACGCTGGGCGACCGCTTGCAATGTCGAATCGTACGACAAAGTAGGCACTCCCGATCGAGCTCGCTGAGAGTTCAACATCGCAAGTACATTGCTCGTTCCGCCAGAGGAATACGTGCCAGATGAGGCCGGCGAGTAACTGGTGGTTGAGTAATTGCTTGCATAGCTAACCGGCGACGAAATCGGCTGGCTGTAACTGACCTGGTTGACTGGCTGGCTGTAAACAACAGGGCTAGTCACGCCTTGGTTGACGACCGTTCCGTGATGGGTACCGCTGTGAACTCGCCCGCAATCTGGGCAAACATACGATGAATTGACGACTTGGCCTTGGGCTTTTGGCCCAAGCGCGATGTGAAACGTAAAAGCAACGCTGAAAAGGATTGCGAAAGTACGCAACATGGTAATCTCCAATGAGGATGGCGAAATTGCCGACCGAGTGCCCAGTTTTAAGCCCTCGTGGATTTGAGCAACGTGATTGCACGAAGCTTGGGCCAAAGGATGGTGATCTCTACGCTTCGGTAAAGGGGGCCAAAGGCAGCAATTAAAAGAAATAGAAAGAATGGGTGCTTTGGCACGTTGCTACTCATTCTTTCACAACGACTTACGCGCCCACGGCAACCAACAAAGAATCTTCTCACGAAAGGAAAGCCAGTGAAGATGGCGAAGCTAGGCGGTTTTATTTGAAATCGGACAAGACCTTCAAGTTGTCGCCGATTTCGGATCGCACTTGGTCAAGGTTTCAGGGGCAAATCGTTAAACGCGCTGAGCAGTTTCAGGCCGTCTGCTTGGCTTTTTTCTGGGTGAAACTGGGTCGCAAACAAATTGTCACGACAGACCGCCGCACAGAATTCACCACCGTAATCACACGTTAAGGCAACCACCTTTTCGTCCGCCGGGCGAACGTAGTAAGAGTGGACAAAGTAAAAGTGCGTCCCGTCATCGATCTGAGTGACGATCTGATTTTGGTTCGCGCCTGATCGCGTCACAGTGTTCCAGCCCATGTGGGGAACTTTCATGGTGTCGGGCAGTTCGAATCGAACGACATCGCCTTTCAAGATTCCCAGTCCTTGGTGTTCTCCGTGTTCATAGCCGCGTTCGAACAGCAACTGTAGCCCCAGGCAAATTCCCAAGAACGGTTGGCCAGAATCAACAAACTGGCGAATGGGATCGGCCAATGATCGACGATTGATTTCGGTCATTGCATCGCCAAACGCTCCCACTCCTGGGAGAATCAATTTCTCTGCGTTGGCGATTTCGTCCGGATCAGAACTAATCCGCGCCTCGCCGCCGATTCGTTCGATTCCTTTTTGAACGCTGCGCAGATTGCCCATTTGGTAGTCGACGATGGTGATCATGTTTCGGCTAACGGGATTTTCGGCTAACGGGGAGTGAGTAGCGAAAGTCTTGACGAGGTTTAAGTGATCAAGGTTATCTGCCAACTTGGCACTAGGTTACCAATCTGCGGAATTAATTGTAGGCCAGAGTCTGACGCTTCAGCGGTACCAATCCGACGCTTCCGGTGTATCTCTGGGGGGCATCATAGGGTGCATTACGGACGCATCGTAGAACGGACTTTCGTCCGTTAACCCAACAGCAATGCTGGGTTGGCAAAGAATCACAGTCCGCTGCACGGCTTGAATTGGCCGTAACTCGTTGGCAATTTTGACGTTGGCGTCTAAGTTGTAGGTTTGAAACGTTGGCAAAACACGCGTCAACCGCAGACCAGATTCACCAACGATCACCCGACTACTGTCACCGGACTGTTCCCATGAGCCACGCCCTTGATCCACTCGTCCGTCTGATGCAGACGCTCAGCGAGCGGGCCAAAGAGCGGCCTGCCGGTTCGTACACGACCAAATTGATGGACGGCGGCCCGGAAAAAATCGGATCGAAAATCCGCGAGGAAGCCGATGAGTTGATCGAAGCGGCCAGCGAAGAAGGTGCCGCAGGACGCGAACATTTTGTCTACGAAGCGGGCGATCTGATTTATCACACGATGGTCATGTTGGCGTACCGTGGCGTCGATATTGCCGAAGTCGCAGAGGAACTGGCACGACGTGAAGGCACATCCGGATTGGTCGAGAAAGAAAATCGATCCAAGTAGTCGCGATCGAAGCTAGACAGAAAAAGAAACAGAAAAACGTAATCGAGTAATCAGTTTTGGTATCTAAAGACAACTTACGAATCGGGCTGCCCAGCAAAGGACGGCTTAGCGAAATATCCGGCGACTTGCTCAAACAAGCTGGGCTTAATTTTCGCCGCCAGAGTCGAGGCTTGTTCGCCAAAGTGAGCGGGCTGCCAATCGATCTGATATTTCTGCGCACCGATGACATCCCCACGCTTTGCGCCGAAGGTGCCATCGACATGGGATTTACCGGTAGCGATCTGGTCGCCGAATCCGGTGGCGATGTCGATACGCGGATGAAACTGGGCGTGGGCCGATGTCGATTGGCGATCTGTGTCCCCGAATCATCGCCCATCACGTCAGTCAAAGAACTGCACGAGAAACGAATCGCCACCAGTTTTCCGATGGTGACCAGCAACTACTTAGCCGAACACGGCGCGGCGGCTCATCTGGTTTCGCTGTCCGGTAGCGTCGAAGTCATGATTCAGTTGGGCGTCGCAGATGCGATTGTCGACTTGGTCGAAACCGGCAGCACGTTGGCCGCAAATCGTTTGCGTATTTTGACCGAAATCAACGACTACGAAACCGTTTTGATTCAAAGCGATCGTTGTCGTGATCCCGAAAGCGCCGACAGGGTTGTTCGTCGGCTAGAAGGCGTCGTGATCGCACGCGATTATTCGCTGCTGGAATACAACGTCCCCAAAGAGAAACTCGGAGAAGCGGAAGCGATCGCGCCGGGTTTCAAATCGCCAACGGTCAGCGAATTGGAAGATTCCAGTTGGTGCTCTGTTCGCGTGATGGTCCGCCGCAACGAAGTCATTGATGCGATGGAAAAACTGGAAGCCTTGGGGGCTTCGGCGATCTTCGAAACCACGATTTCAAACTGTCGTTTGTAGATGTCGGACATAAACGAATTGCCAATCGAAATCGACGTCGCAAGCGTGGCCGAGATGCGAAACCGTGGCGACGATTTTTTGCTGTTGGATGTTCGCGAACCGTTCGAGCATGAAATCGCCAACATCGACGGCAACTTATTGATCCCGATGAGCCAGTTGCGTCAGCGATTCGGCGAACTGCAGGAGCATCGTGATCGCTTGATCGTGGTTTACTGACACCACGGAATTCGCAGCATGGGAGTTACCCGTGCACTCCAGGACCAAGGTTTTTCCAAAGTCCAAAGCATGGCAGGCGGAATCGATCAATGGAGCCAAGAGATCGACGCAAGCGTTCCCATCTATTGATCGGCAAACATCAATCTCAGTTCAAGATTTACTAGCACGCATAGGTTGTGAGTTTTTAGGCCGGAGGCCGGCACAACCCTAGCTGGTGGCGTCAGTCACCAGATTGAATTTTTGGCTTAGTGAGCGGCAAGGCGCTAGCTAGCCGCCGGTTTATGGCGCTACGTTTTCTCGCAAATTCACCGACGGCTAGCGCCTTGTCGCTCACAGAAAATCATGTCTCCGCAAAAATTCACAGCCTCTCCGGACTAAAAAATCACTTGCTCGCGCTGCGTGCTGCTGCGTGCTGGTATTTCCTCGGCGGCTACTTTACCTCGATCGGTAAACTCTCGCTG
>CAZZDZ010000383.1:2272-6082 GCA_964652675.1 uncultured Pirellulaceae bacterium | reverse complement strand
GCGATGACAAAACCAACACGTATTCTTGTTGTGGCAGCCGTCTCTTGGGCGATCGTTTCGATCGCCATCAGTTCGCGTCTTTGCGCACAGTCAGTTTGCCTGCCCTCGCCGCGACTGCTAACCACGATGCCAATGGGTGGTCAAGTCGGTACGGACTTCGATGTCACGATCACGGGCGAAACCATCGAGGGCGCCGCAGAACTTGTGTTTTCAAACCCCGCGATTACGGCGAAACAAAAGCTTGATGACACTGGCAAACCATTGGCCAACCAATACACCGTATCGATCAAATCGGATTGCCCAACAGGCGTCCACGAAGCCAGAGTGATGACGAGACTGGGATTGTCGTCGTCGAGAATCTTCACCGTGAGCGACCAGAAAGAGCTATCACACAACGACCCTGCCGCCACACTTCAAGACGCCGTCGCGTTACCAGTCAACTGCATCTGCAATGCCGTCATGCCGGTCCGCGCCGTGAACCACTATTCATTCGATGCAACAATAGATCAGCGAATCGTCATCGATTGCGCGGCACGTGGAATCGATTCGGAATTAAACCCCGTTTTGATTTTGGCAGACGGCGAAGGACGTGACTTGCGAGTGCAACGGCGCGGCGGGTTGATTGACTTTGCGATTCCTGCTGACGGTAAGTACATGGTGAAGGTGCATGATCTGACGTTTAACGGCGGATCGCAATACTTTTATCGTTTATCGCTTCGCGAACTCCCTGCAGATGCCGCCGTTTCACGTTTGCCATCGACCCAAATTGTCGGTGCCCATTCTTGGCCACCCGCCGGACTCGCACAAAAAGCCCCAGCGAACGAAGCCGAACCGAACAACGATCAAACGGCTGCTCAAAAGATCACTTTGCCATGCGACATCGCGGGCAGTTTCTATCCAGCAGCGGATGTGGATCGTTTTGAGTTCAACGCCAAGAAAGGCGAGACTTGGTGGATCGAAGTCGCGTCGGAGCGTCTTGGCCGCCCAACCGATCCTGCTGTGGTTGTCCAGCAAATTGAAAAAGAAACAGACGGGAGCGAAAAGCGAACGGATGTCGCCCAATTCGCGGACATCGCGAGCCCCGTTAAAGTCTCCAGCTACGGATACTCCTACGACGGTCCGCCTTACAACGCAGGTTCCGCCGACATTCTTGGCAAACTGGAAATCAAGACAGACGCAGTTTACCGATTACAATTGATCGATCTTTTAGGCAGCACGCGAAACGATCCAAGCAATTACTACCGATTGATCATTCGTAAAGCCACGCCGGATTTTGCAGTCGTGATGTGGCCCCTGCACATGCAACTCAGAAACGGTGATCGCAACGCGTTGTCAAAACCGATCGCACTGCGCGGCGGTGCAACGTTGGCTTACGAAGCCGTTGCGATTCGACGTGATGGATTCGATGGCGATATCGACCTATCGCTCAAAGGGTTGCCCGACGGAGTAACCGCGACAGGTTTAAAGATTGCGGCGGGCGAATCTCGCGGAACCGTTTTGGTCACGGCCGACGAAGGGGCGCCGCGAGGATTCAAAAGTGCAGAGTTTCATGCGCATGCAACCATTGATGGAAAGCGTGTCAGTCACGTCGGGCACATGGCATCGATGGCGAATCCGGTTCGCAACACGCGCGACCAAGTGACCAGCCCGCGGCTGTTGTTAGATATTCCCGTCAGTGTGGGAGGTGACGAAGTTGCACCGTTGACGATCGCACCGAAAGAGAAAAAGGTTTTCCAGGCCAAGGCGGACGAAAAGCTAACCATTCCATTGATCCACATGAAACGGGGCGAGTTTTCTGGCAAAAACTTGAACGCAAAAACGTTTGGCGCGGGCTTTGAAAAGAACGCGACGTTCGACATTCCACTGGGAGCCGACAGCAGCGAAGCCGTTTTGGATCTAGCAAAATTGAAAGTCGAACCCGGCGACTACACAATTGCTTTCTACGGCGGTGCGGTTGCAAAATATAGCCATAACCCAGGCGCAGTGCCGCTTGCACGGGCGGACCAAAAAATTGCAAAAGAAGAAGCTGCAAAAGCCGACGCAGAAGTAAAGCGATTGACTGCCGAAGTAAAAACAGCGTCAGCGGAAGCAAAGATCGCTCTTGAAAAACAACTCTCTGATGCGACAACGGCAAAGAAGACGGCTGATGCGGCTGTGGCTCAGACCAAAAAAGCGGTTGCCAATGCGACCAAACTAGCCAAAAAGAAAGACATTGCAGATATCATCGTTTCTGAACCGATATCAATTCGCGTTCTACCCGCGGAGAAAAAATGAACGATTCAATCAACCAACTTGCCTGCAGTGGACCTGATGCGACAGCCGCTACGCGTCGCAGCTTCATGCGGTTTGCACTCGCGGGCTTTGGCAGTCTCAGTCTGCCGGCGATGCTGCGGCTACGAGCAGCCAGTGCTGGCGAACAATCGGCTGACAAACAGAAAACAGCCGTGATCATGGTTTGGAAACCCGGTGGTTGTTCGCACATCGACACGTACGATCCCAAACCAAACGCGCCGCTGGAATACCGTGGCCCCTTTGGGACGATCCCAACCAAAATTCCCGGCATGCGGTTCACGGAACTGTTGCCGCGCCAAGCAGCGATCGCGGACAAGTTCATTGTGCATCGCGGAATGTACAACGGTGCTTCGGGACATCCTGCCGGATCGATGCAAATGTTTTCGGGAGACGATGACAAACGTGACAAACCGGAACCCAAATATCCCGACTGGATGTCTGTCACAAACTACTTGCGATCACAACAAGGCCCGCGAACCAATCCGCTGCCGGCTTACGTATCGCTAAATGCCGACACGCGGTACAACGGCCCGGCCTATTTGGGAGATGCGTATGGGCCGTTTGGTGTCAAAGGAGATCCCAATTCACCAAAATTTGTCGTGCCCAATATCGGCATGTCGGATCCGGGCGAAATCGATCGACTACGTCGTCGCATTTCGTTGCGAGAACAGCTCGATACATTGCAAAGATCATTCGACACTTTCGGTGAACTGTCGGCGTTAGACAAATTCGA
This sequence comes from uncultured Pirellulaceae bacterium, assembly GCA_964652675.1. GTDB lineage: Bacteria > Planctomycetota > Planctomycetia > Pirellulales > Pirellulaceae > K23-9. The sequence continues at coordinate 3,057 of CAZZDZ010000383.1, read as the reverse complement.
AACGCAAGCGATGACGTTGCTAACGAGCCCAAAGACCAAAGAAGCGTTTGATTTGAGCAAAGAAGACGACGCGACACGTGACCGGTATGGTCGCAACCCTTGGGGCCAGCAATTGCTGTTGGCAAGACGCTTGGTCGAAGCGGGCGTGGATGTCATCACATCCAGCTTGCGAGGTCCAATGTGTGGACGTGTAGGAAACTGGGATGATCACGCGGTCAATCATCATGTGTTCGATGCACTGCGTTTTCGTGCTGAGGCATACGACCAAGGCGTCACCGCGTTGATCGAAGACATCTACGAAAGAGGATTGGATCAGCGAGTGTTGGTGGTCGTCACCGGCGAATTTGGTCGTACACCAAAAGTAAACTACAAACCCAGCACCGGTGAAGGCGACGCGAGTGCTCCCTCAGGAACCAAACAACCTGGTCGCGATCATTGGCCACGAGCTTTCTCGAACATTTGGGCCGGCGGTGGATTGAAAACGGGCGGGTTCATCGGCGGCACCGACAAACTTGGCGAAGACGCGATCGAGCGACGATCTGGCCCCGGCGACTTTTTAGCCACGATCTATCACCACTTGGGAATCGATTCGTCCAAAGTCTTTATCAAAGATTTCAACGGTCGCCCGACGCCGATCGTGGACCATGGAAAACCGATCCAAGACTTAACGTCATAGGATCGGTTTGGCGTTACGATTAAGTTGTCGCGAAGATTAAGTTGTCACGACGAATAAGTTGTCACGACGAATAATTTGTCACGACGAACAATACTGAGCGTTGCTGAAT
>CAZZDZ010000383.1:0-2172 GCA_964652675.1 uncultured Pirellulaceae bacterium | reverse complement strand
TTGTCACGACGAATAATTTGTCACGACGAACAATACTGAGCGTTGCTGAATCAGCTTTGCTATTTCTTGTTAATGATCGCACTAGCAGGCTTGATAATCGAATCGGGGTTCGTTTCGGCCAACCCTGAATTCGTTGGTGCTGGCGAATAATTTGCTTCGGGTGCCCGCTCCACCATCGCAACAGCTGGGATACGAGCGAATCCTTTCGTACCCCCTAACAAACTGCCGCCAACTCCGTTGAAACCAACCGCACGTTCGCGAGTATCAACCACGTTGCCACTTCGGAATGGACCGATACCCATCACATAAGTGTCGTTGGCGTGCGACAAGGCGGTTGTTTTTCCGCCGCGACCAAGTGCGGCGCCCGTTTTGGCGTCGTAGCAAACAAGGCCGATTTTTGCGGTACCCATTTGAGTAGAACGCTGGGCGATTTTGATTTCTGGCAATTCGATTGGCAATCCAGGGAAGCCCAGCGCCGGAACACCGATGAAAGTCTCTTCGGTGTCCGTGCCGATCCCGCCGCTACGAGGTTCCAAGACTAGATCAGCGTCTTCGGCCTTGGCTGCGATCCGACCGCCGCCTTGGAGAACCTTGTGGCGAATTTCACCTATCAAGTATCCCTTGTCGACAGCCCCATCTAAGTACTGAGGGTCGATGAAGACCGAGTAGTTTGCAAATTCATTGAACCGAACGTTTGAAATCGCGCGATCAATCGCCGAAGAAATCAAAATTTGTTCGTTACCGGTTCGCGCGGTATTGGTCGTCGTCGTTGACGCACATCCAGTGAATGATGCTGCGACAACACCCAAGGCGATCATGCAAAGTCGCGTTGAATGAACGAGTGATGTTTGCCTGTCGATTGTAAGTGACATGTTTGTGTCGCTCTCTTGTGTGAAGTCAGTGGGGGCGCCGAGCTCCCGCCTTGTGGTAGGTGAACATAAATACCTATTCAATTTTCTCCATCGGCGTCAACGCAAACTTGACTAAACGAATAACCGGAATTCTTTACGAAACCGATTCAAGCATGCAAAGCGTCACGAGTTAACTTTGTGCCTGGTACACGTGACCACCCGGTTAGCAACTAGTGATCGCAACTAAGAATCAAATCAGGGTTTACCAACACATTGGCTATTTGATAACGACACGACGGGGGGCCACAAATTTGATTGCCGAGCATGGACGCGTCGGACGAAGAGCTGGTTGCTCAAGCCAAGCAAGAGCTGCCCTACAATACTCAAGCATTCGAAAAACTGCTTCGCCGATACGAGCTGCGCGTATATAAGACGTGTCGACGATATCTAAACAATGAACACGACGCCGAAGAAACGTCACAGGAAGTGTTCATGCGTGTGTTTCACGCGTTGGCAAAATTCCAGGGCAAGTCCACCTTCAAGACTTGGCTGTTTCGGATTGCTGTCAACACCAGCCTGACGCGTCGCGAGAAGTTAGCGCGACGAAAGTCTAACCAACCAACAAATCAATTCGCCGAGTACGAGTTGTTGGAGCTAGTGGCGAACGAAATGCCCGAAACGTTGGAAGATATGGCCGGGCCATTATCGGAGGCTTTTTCGAGTCTTTCGTCGGATGACCAAGAGATTTTGGTGCTCAGATACGTCTCGGAACTGAAAATAAACGAGATTTCAGAAGTACAAGAAATCAAAGAAAGTGCCGTAAAAATGCGTGCTAGCAGGGCTTTGCAGCGGCTAAAAGACGCTTATCAGGATTCTTTGGGAAATTAATTCTGCAGCCTGTGACGTTTGGGAGAGTCGCCCAAGTCTAAATCCCCATAACGCAGTTCACCTCCGATTCTCGTCATCCAACGAGACCGATGGTGGATGCGATTTTTAATAAAGCCGCTCAGAGATGGGATCAGTGTGAGTAACGAGACGACAACCGAATCCGCCAGCACAAAACGCGTTGACGCGATTTTGCGCATGGCTCGACGTGAAGTGGGACTTCGCGACGTCGTCACCTTTGGCGTTTCAACTATTTGGTCCGTTTTGTTTGTGATGGGTGCGACGTCCGCGTCCGTCATCAGCCACGCGGCAGAATCAATCGAAGCCAAGACTCAAGACGAATAACAGTCACGAATCGGATCGAGAAGAGCCGCCAAACGGATTTAAAAAGTGCAAGCCGCAACAAACACGATTGAAAACGCAAACGCAGCGAATG
>CAZZDZ010000382.1:1839-6167 GCA_964652675.1 uncultured Pirellulaceae bacterium | reverse complement strand
ACTGGACGCGGCGAAAGGCGTTCCGCTGGATTGATGTGTCTGACCAATCAACGAATCAGTGGATTGGTCAACCGCTTGCAATCGAGAACGCTGATGTAGGTTCTAGCACAAGTGCCAGCGTGCTGCAGCAAACCCAAGTCATTGCGGAGGCCCGCTCTTGAGTAGCCTTCGACAGAATGGTCAAACCGATCAACCCCAAGAAACAAAGCGTTCGCCAATCAACCGCAGCGAACGATGGTTACAGCTTTGTTTCGCGCTCATATCATGCTTGGGTGGTCTCGTTCTCGCATCCGGTCCGGGAACCGAATACATCCCAATCATTGCTGTTTTTTTTGCAGTGTTTGGTTTCGTTTTCGTCGATTGGCTTCGCGCATTCGCTTTGCCCCCCATCGCTGCGTATGTCGCCATGGGGCTAGCGGCAATTTACTGCGTCAAAGATTTTTGGAATCTCCGAACGACTGGCAGCGAGCAAATGATTGCCGTCGCGTTGTTGTTGGTGTTGGTACAAGCGATTTTGATGCTGCAACGCAAAACACCGCGAATCTTTGAACAACTTGGTGTCTTTTGTCTGCTCCAATTAGTTGTCGGAGCGGTGTTCAACGACGCAATCAACTACGGTCTGCTGCTGATCCCCATCGGGATCATCGGTGCTTGGGGGTTGAGTTTGATGAGCAGCGTAGCGGCTAGCGAAGGAATCGAAACGCGATCAAGCCTCCACGCTCGGCTGGAAACACAATCCAATTCAACCAGTCACTCTGGCGAAACGACAACGCTGCTTGATCGGATCGCCAACCACTGGATGTTTCGCCCGATCGCCTCAACGGACACTTCTGACACCGATTTGATTCGCGTCTGGACGACCGACTCTCTGACATCGCTGGCCAGCGCCACGCATCGCTTACAACGATTTACGTTGGTAACGTTGGCGCCCGCTGTGCTGTTGGTGACCGCAATCTTTTTCTACGCGTTACCCCGCACGACCGACGCGGCGCGATTGAACAAAGGTGGCAGCGCGATGGTGGGATTCAACGAGACAGTTGCGTTAGAACAATTCGGGCAGATGCTACAAAGTAATGAAACGGCGATGCGGATCAACATGACCGACCGCCGCTCGGGCAAACCCTACTTGGTAAATGAAGGGTTCTATTTGCGCGGCAAGGTGCTGGAGAACTACTTTCCCGACATCAACCGTAAAAATCCAACTGCAAAATGGAAAAGCATACCGGTGGGGCCCATTAGCGGAAACCAATTTCTGCCGTCCGAGTACATTCCGCAGCGCAAAAGTGACGAGGCATTCTTTGACTCAGTCGAAGTCGAGGTAAGTTGCAATTCCATGAGGACGCGTTCGTTGTTCGCGATCGCACCTTATCATCGACAAGGCAAGACGACCGAAATTGTGCACGCAACCGATCGCTGGACCATTTCGCATCAACAGGAATATCTCGACTCCTACCCGTCGATTGAATACCAATTCGGCACCAACGGCTTTCGTGACGGACGGCAATTACCCGTCATCGCGCGTGTTTCGACACTTGGCAGAATGATGTCGGGTTCATTTGCCGAAGAACTCAGACGACAAATCGAATCCGGCATGCAGTTGCTTGGCAGCGATTCGGCAGATCGACTTGATAAATCGGCCGCAAGCCGTTCGCGGCTCTACGGAGATCATACCTATCTCGGAAAACTAACAGCTTTCGATCCCAGCAGCATGCCGACCATTCAACAGGTGGCAAACGACGTCATACATTCGATCCCCCCGGATCAACGAACCGTGATCACGATCGCTCGCGAACTTCAACAGCAATTGGCAGTGACTGGTGGTTATCAATACACATTGAATCTCAATGCGGAACCAATTGATGGGCTCGATCCAATCGAACAATTTGTCAAACAAGACAAACGCGGCCATTGCCAGTACTTTGCATCAGCACTGGTAATGATGCTGCGCAGTTTGAACATTCCCGCGCGGATGGTCGTCGGCTACCGAACCGGCGAATACAACGATCTTGGGAAATACTACATCGCCAGACAAAGCCATGCGCATGCCTGGGTCGAAGCGTTGATTGATCGGGATCAATTAAAATCTAACGAGATTGTTTATGGCCAACCTCAAAGCAATCAATACTGGCTGAGGCTGGACCCGACCCCAGGAACATCCACATCAAACGCGTCCAGCGGTGGAGCGGTCGACCAAGTTTTCAACATGGCGGAAACCATGTGGGGCAAGTACGTGATTGGCATGGACGCGGGACGCCAAGGTGAAGCGCTTTCGACACCCGAAATTTCGTTTATCAGCTCGACCGTCCAGTGGCTGCAAAACAAAATATCCAAGGTACGAACTGGCAATCTTGGTGGCGGGTCTTTATCTGCACCCGGCGTCCCCCTTCACGTTGGTATCCTGGTGTTGGTTTTAGCGATCGGGCTGTTTTTTCTGATCAAGACTCCATTCGCAGAATGGATTTCAAGGCGATTGCGTTCAAATCCGGTCGCGACTACTGACAAACCTTCGATTCCTTTTTACGCTGAGTCATTGCATCAGTTGTCTCGGATTGGCCTGAGTCGGCGAACGGAACAGACGCCAGCGGAATTTTCCAGAGATACCCAACGACAATGCGATCGTCATGGATTCACTGGCGTCGTCGAACCCTTTGGCGTACTCACCAATGCGTTTTACCAACAACGATACGGAAACGAGCATGCAGCCGCGGACGATGTTCGCACCGCGCTCGATGAACTGCGAAAGCGTATCGACGTTTTGGTAACCAACAAACCACCCATCAACGAATTGTCCGATAGCATGACAACAAAGACGGAGCAGGTGTCTTGATAGTAACGATCGACGGACCAGCCGGCGCGGGCAAAAGCAGCATTGCACACCAAGTCGCAGATCGACTTGGATTCGAGTTCCTGGATACCGGTGCCATGTACCGCGCTGTTACTTATGGTGCGCTACAAAACGAAGTGGATTTGAACGACCCCGACGCGCTGGCACAGTATGCGTCCACCATCACACTTCGGTGGGAAGATCAATGTATCTACCTTGACGATGTTGACATATCAGAACAAATCCGCAGCCCGGTCGTTACAAAATCCATTCGCTACTTGGCGGACATTCCGCGCGTTCGCGATCAATTGTCCCAACAGCAACGCTGCATCGCAAAAGGACGCGACGTGGTTACCGAAGGCCGAGACCAAGGGACTGACGTTTTCCCAGACGCTGAATGTAAAATCTTCTTAACCGCATCGCCCGAAGAACGCGCCCGAAGACGCCAACAGCAACTTGCTGACGCCGGGAAACAAGTAACGGTGCAAGAAATACTGGTCGCTCAAAACCAACGTGACCTAGAAGACCGAATGCGAGATGTCGGACGATTGCGAGCAGCGCCAGATGCGATCGTTTTACAAAGCGACGGATTGAGCGCCGATGAAGTTTTGGAGAAAGTCTTGGAGATCGTCGAAAACAGCACGCAGAAACAACGCGCGCAATAAAAGCTATCTCATTCGGCATTTCCTCACTCCGGAAAATACCAATAGACCGTCTTGGGCAATGGAGAAATCCAAGGCGTTCTAACTCCGGCTCTTTTCAGCACACTTCCTACCCAGCTGTTGCACGTATTGAGGCAATGGTAGCGTCCTGTTGCCGCAAAGAATGCGTCGTACCGTCCGTAGGCGGCACCTTCGATCAACGTTGGCTGCCCGTTGGAATCTACCGGCACGCTTTCTAAAATCGCATCGACCAGTTGTTTATACTCGCTGGCAGAAATCGATACTGATCGTGCACCGCTACCAAGCAACTCCGATCGAGTCATGCTGACATGCATACAAGTATCCGATGGCAACAAAAGTGCATTGGCAACCACTGAGAATTTTAGATCGGCCCAAGTCGGAGTCTTCAAAAAGAAACCTCGGTCACCCCAGCCAATCGCAACGTGAGTAGCTTGCCGCACATCGCCAGCAAAAGCCGACGCTGGAAACAGCTCGCGCCAGTCGATCGCGTCGGAATCCAACGGGAGAACCAAATCCGAGTGGACAGCATTGGAGATAACGTAGATCTCGATCCCGTCAGGTGTCTGTTGAAAGTCGTTGTTGACCGGAATTAAACCGATCAACACGATGATCGAATAGACAACAACAAACAGCAAAAACAGACGGACCAAGACACGGCCTATCCTGCGCCAAAGCGGGCGTTTCGGCGGCACCGATTCGTCCGACATGCTTCGCTTTACCGTCGCGGTTTGGTCGATATCGTTAATAACGTTTGCCCCTTAAAACCAGCGTTAAAGTGAACAGGCCAGCGTCTTGGCTCAACATGCCGTTGATTTTGATCG
>CAZZDZ010000382.1:0-1739 GCA_964652675.1 uncultured Pirellulaceae bacterium | reverse complement strand
TTCGGCTATTTCGTGCTTTATCCGATTTAGACAATTCTCCGTTTAGGGTGAAACACTCGTGGCTCCGTCAAATATTTCCGCAGTTGTAGATTTCTGCGTGTCTCTCCCTGAGAATTTTCGCGCGACTGATAAGGCGAATCATGGCTGAGCTGAAAGTCAATTTCGCCAAGGACGATAATGCAGAGGCGATCGACACATATTTGCAACAGGGTGTCCTGTGTATCGAAGACCTTTTTGATCGTGACTACATCGAAAAGCTGTCCGGTTACTATCACAAAAAATACGCGACACTCAGCAAGCCACAACTGGCGGCGAGTCACGCGATGGTTGGTGATCGTCGATACATGATCACGGCGGCCATTAAGGGCCCGTTGAACAAACCGTGTTTGTACGCCAACCCAAACTTGATGCCTCTTTTCAGTTCGCTTTTGGGGACAGACTTTGTCATCTCCAGCTTTGGCAGCGTGCTGGCGTTCCCAGGAGCCACCGCCCAAAGCGTGCATTTTGACTATCCGCCGTTGTACGAAGACGAATCCGTTTGTGCCTCGTTGCCACCACACGCAATCACGTTGGTGATTCCGCTAGTGGACATAACCGAAGAAACGGGCTCGACAGCTCTTTGGCCAGGTTCGCACACGCGAATCGGTGCGCGCGCCGAATTGCAGCACTTGGTCGATAGCGGATCGATGCAAGGTAGCGTTTGTCCGACGCCAAAATTGGGTGATGCGTTCTTGATGGATTTCAGACTGATCCACGCGGGAACGCCCAACGTTGGCGACATCGCCAGACCGATTCTTTACATCGTCTACAGCCGGCCTTGGTTTCGTGAAGACATGAATTTCGCAGAGCAGCCGCGAATCAACATCAGCGAAAAGCAACTGGCGAAAGTTCCCAAGAAGTGGCGTCGACTGTTTTCGTCGGCTTAAAAAGCAAGGCAAAAGCGGCGAATCCTACTTTCGGCTTCGCACAAACACCAAACCAAAGATCATCGTAAACGCAAACGCCAATGATGGTTCAGGGACAGAGGTCGTGGCTACAAAATCGAAACCAATCGCGTCGAGTGCGACCAGATCAATCGCGCTAAGGTTGCGAACGGTACCGGGAGCAAAACTGGGGCCCAAAATGTTAGCGTTGCTGGCGAAATGGCTTGCTTGATTACCGCCGCCGTTAAAGGAACCTGTTGTGTTGTTGGCCAAATTGGTCACGCCTCCGTCAATGGACGTAAACGGATTGCCGCCAAATGCGACATCGATCACTCCGCTACCAAGGGCAAGCGAATCAGGACTGAATCGTAATAGATCTGCGGTGGAGAAAATCGCAAAATCATCCAGATCCCCGATCCCAGGAGCAGCACCATTTATATCGTCGCTCGCGTTGGGGCCAGAGCCCGAAAATTGGTCAACGATATCGACCCCGCTGAAAAATCCTAGAGCGTGCCCAATTTCGTGCGTCGCGACTCCAATAAAATCAAACTGGCCGGTTGCGATTCCATCGCTTTGATCGAAATCAAAACTAAAGTTTTCGTTGAAGGTGATGGTCGCATCTAAACCTGTCGCCGTCGGGTTCAACAACCCGATCGCTTTCGCATTGCTATTGGAGATTCGCAAAAACGAGTTGCGCGCTGAATTGTCGGTGTCAAAAACAACGGCGCCGCTGCGATCGTTTGTACGTAGATCGATGGAGGACGCGTTGACTAAGTTGCTGGTCACCGAAGCATCGGTGGCGGTCGTCTGATCGGC
>CAZZDZ010000381.1:0-6184 GCA_964652675.1 uncultured Pirellulaceae bacterium | reverse complement strand
ACGTTCGACCGTCAAGCTGATACAGCATCGTGCCTTGTTCGCCGTTGCCAAGGAAAGGCGCTTGTTTCCATCCCCGGGGCAACCGGTTCCATACCAAGTCATTGGATGCTAACAAATCGTCCCACTGAATTTGCTCAACGACGGGCTGTACGTTTCCAGATTGAGCAAATGAGCGGTTGTCAGAGCTAGCCACCAGAAAAGCGCAGCAAACCCAAAACATGGCAAGAAACCGAAGCATCGAATGACCTTCATTTTAAGAGGTGTGAATGGCAGCAGAAGGTTGACCTTGGCTGAAAGGTGGCAGCGGTTTTTGAGGTCTAAGTGATCAAGGTTGTTTACCAACTTTGGAAGATCGTAGCCTACTTGAGCTATTCCAACAGATCGATGGGGGTTTCGTCTCGCTGCAGGAGCAGTTGTTGCAGTTTTTGTTGATCGAGCCCCGTGTCGTTTAACAACAGGCTTGGGTCTTGTTTTTGCTGGGAAACTTTCCGCCAAGTATCTTGCACTCTCTGAATCGCTTTGCTTCGTTCTTGAGATGTGCCGATTGCGTTGACTTCGAATTGGTCAAAGCCAGGCAATGAGCGTATTGATCGACGCGCAATGAATCGAACGGCATCGTATGGATCGTTCAACGCATGCGACAAGGTCGGCGCGATCCAATCTGTCCCCGAGGCTTGTTGTGCGGCGTCCCAGCCGAGACTCCAAGAGGCAATCGCCCGTTGGCCAGCATCGCCTTTCAATAGCCAAATCAAAGCGGCGGAAATCGTTTGCTGTTCGTTCGTCAACTCTGGCGCGTCATGTCCGTACCAAGTCTGCATTGCGTCCGCGGACCACTTCAGTGTTTTCCTCCGTCAATCAGGTCACGAACCACCCAATTTTAACAAAAGTGTCAAGCGTCGAAAGGTACAGGAGAATGCGCTTGAATCGTTCTTGTTAAACAAAAAGCCGCAGCGAAATAATCGCTGCGGCTTCCAAGGATGATTTGAGTGTATCGAGGCTGAGCTCAGAATTAGTTGGGCTCAGAATTGGTTGGGCTGTTGGCCTAGAGCTTTGGGACAGCTCGCTTTGGTGTTTTCTTGAGCATCTTCTTCTTGTCGTCTTGTGGGTTGCCACCTCCACCGCCTCCGGCGCGGTTTTTTCGCGGTGTCAAATCCGTGAACGACTCTTCCCACTTCCAACCGATTGGCACCGTCAGCTCTTGTTTGGCGAGCAACGCCCAGGGCGTTCCTTCGTGTTTGGAGGTAACGGTTTCTAGCAACATCGTTGCCGTTTTCGCTTCGCGTTCCCATTTGCTACCGACCGAAATTTCGTTAGCTGGTTCCAAAATCCAAGTGTTGTTTTTTGGGTTCTTGAATTTCATTCCACGTTTGGCTTTTGCCAACATCGCGTTGTAGGCTTCGGTGCGAACTTTCTGTGCCAGCACGCGGCCCATCGCCAAGTCATAGCCGGCTTGCCATCGCAAACTGGTTTCCTTTTCACGATGCTTCATGCCTTTTTCGAGCGTCTGTGCCAGTCGTGCGAGCGTCGGCTCCAGCTTGGCTGCGTCCTTTTGCGCCTCGGTTAGATCGCCAGCAAGCTTTGCGACGTCTTGTTGGACGAACTTGGTTTTCGGGCGACTGATTCCGCCGACGGGCTTTGATTGATTTGCGGCGGTGACCAACGCTGTGCGAAGCGGGCTCGCTTGGACTTTCGTTTTGTAGTCTTTAGGCGAAAGGTAATCGGGGCGATACGACTGCATCTTGTCCGCTTCAAAGAAATACTCCAATGCCGATGCGTAGGGCGAAAGCTCGTTTCGCCGCACACGACGATTCATCGTTCGATTTGGGTGAACAGAGAAATAGATTCCGCCGGTCTCGTAGCACATCCGCGTGAGCGAATAGGGACCAAAGCCACTGTCCAGGACGGGTTCTTTTTGGAAGTCGCCTGTGAATCCAACTTGCACGTATTCGGGCAGCAGAGATTCGGGGCCTTGGTCGACTTGTGCAAACTGTGGTGTTTGGTCGAACTTTGGATCGGGGTCTACGTATTTAACCAAAGTGTGCCGGCGACCAAATGGCGCGGGGACACCGATGACATACACGGGGATTCCGCTTGAACGACATGCACCGATGGATCGTTCAAGTTGCCGTTCGTCGTCACCTCGTTCGTCGGTGACGACCACGAACATGACATTTCGTTGGGGGCCATTGGGGCCACGGCTGCGACGAAGGCCTTTGTATTGGTCTGCGGCTGTTGCGACGGCAGTGAAAACGTTTTCGACACCGGACGAATCGACGGTGATTTCGTCGACGATCTTCTTGACCTCTTCGATGTCTTCGGTGGGTGGATCGGTGAACAACACAGGTTCTTTGCCACCGAAACCGATGATCGATGTCAGCAGTTGTGCATCGTGGTTCATCAAACCACGCTTTTGTTTTTGCCGGTCGACGCTGTCCGTTGCAATCCCCAGTTCACGGTAGATCAAATCAAAGCGGTCACGGATGCCTTTGCGTTGTTGTTGCAGCGAAGCGCTTTGGTCGAACAGCCAAACCACCAATGTCTTGCGTTCTTCCATCGACTGTAGGATTTCAAACGTCAGTCGGTCGATTGCTCCCGATGCACCTTGGGCTTGGACACCTGTTGTTCCGTTGCGAACGGTGACTTGTGTGGTGGGTGCGGAAGATGGCTTGAACACTTCGCTTGCCATGACTTGGGCCAAGTCGGGCATTGTTTCTGTGATGGGACTGCTAATATCGGCAACTTCGCTGAACTGTTCCGCAGTGGCTTCGGACATCGCCGTATCAAAATCGTTTGCCGCGCCGACTTCTTCGGTAGGTTCGTCGTACGTGACGTCTTCGACGACCTCGATTTCTTCGGTCAACTCGGGTGTCGGCGAGGAGACCAACACCACGGCTTCTTCGTCAGGCTGAGACCGCAGGGGGGCCAGCGCCAAAGCAAGGATGATGATCACGTGTACGAGCACGCTGCCGATCAGCGCCGATGACTCGTCGGTCTGCAGAACCGGTTCTTCCTCAAGCTCTTCTTCTGACCAAGCGTCGACTTGGGCATCCGAGTTTTCAAGGTGTTGATTGGTCGGATTTGACTTGGACGGATCAGGTGATGCCACGTCGTATGTCCCAGTTAGGGTGAAGCACTGTTAAGGTGAATTGAAAGCAACATTCCGCTCTGGCCGTCACTGATTGGGCGACTGTGACTTGGAATGAAGGCTTTCAACCGTGTCGTTGACTCACTGCAGAAAATATCGTCTGAACTCGGAGTCGCTGAACGCTCAAAATATTCGTCGTGTCCTTTACATCGGCAAAAAATACGGCGATCGGCAAAAACCGGGCGCCATATAGACAGTTTCGCCCACTAACAACAAACTTGCAACGCGGAAACAGCCTGCGGAAGCCAAGTATTACGGTCGTTAAAGCGTCCTCATCAAGAACGATTGTGCATAACTGAAGTACCCGCTGAATCCATCCGATGCGACGCAGATCACGGAATGTGGTGGGATTGGTCTGGAAAAGTTTCCGAAACCCCGTAAAAACTGGGTTTTTGAGTTTTGTCTGCTTCAATGTTGGCCAATCAGATGGCAACGTTTTGTGGGCAAGCCAATTGCTTGGAAACGCTAGGCTGCGTATTCTGAGCGAAATTCCCCCGTTTTTGGTGATAATTAGTGAGTGGTCGATTAATCGCGATTGGTGATATCCATGGGTGCAGGGTTGCCCTGGAAGCCCTGCTGGAGCTAATTGCACCGACCCCCGACGATATTGTGGTCACGCTGGGAGACTATGTTGATCGCGGTCCCGATGCTCGTGGGGTCGTTGATACATTGATCGAATGGGGGACACGAACGCAGTTGGTTGGCATCCTTGGCAATCACGAAGAGATGATGTTGGAAGTCCTGCACCACGGGGCGTCGCACCACGAATGGTTGAAACACGGCGGAGTCGATACGCTGGAAAGCTACGGTTTTGATGGCGATTTAGACTTTTTGCCGCACGAACACGAAAAGTTCTTCGAGTCGTTGGGCGACTATTACGTCAAAGACGACTTCTTCTTTACGCACGCTGCCTATGATCCGGACATCGCTCTGGAGACGCAGCCAATCGATATGCTGCGTTGGTATCCATTAACGGACGGATTGCCCGCCGCGCACATCAATGGCAAGACTGCGATCGTTGGCCACACTGCCAACCGTGACGGCGAGATCATGGACGCGGGTCATCTGATCTGTCTGGATACTTACTGCTATGGCGGTGGCTGGCTGACAGCGATGGACTTGCACAACCGAGTGATCTGGCAAGTTTCACAGGACGGGCACGAACGTCGCTAAGTAACGTCGCGTCGTCTATTGCTTTCAAATCAGGCTGTTGTTAACCGGCAAACTTTGCCAAATTTGCTTAACCGTTCTAACCCGCACGGTCGAAACAAGATCTAGGCACTCAGCGCAAGTGTGGCTTGAGCCATTGCGCTAGGGGCAAATGCATGTTGCGTATGCGCCTATGTCATTAGAGTTTCGTCGCCTGTGGGAACGTCCAATGGACTTCAAACGTTTTAATTTATCGATTGCGTTCATCGCCGCGTTGTTGCTGTTTGCATTCTGTTTAAACGGTACGGCACAGGCGCAAGTTCGGGTCAAGAGACCAGATCGTGGTAGCTACCAACCGCCGGTCGTCCAAAAATGGTATCCAGTCAGAAAGACGCCAGAAAGTGCCCCGGAAAGTGTTGTTGAAAGTCGCGTCGAACGAGCTTCCTATCAAGTACCTGCCGAATTGCAGGATGTTCAAGACGCTCAAGTAAAGTTGCGGACGGCGCCAAAACGAAAAACCAAACCTGCTCAAACACAACCAAAGCCTCGAACGATTACGCATAAGCAAACTGGGCACAAACAAACCGCACACAAGCAAACCACGCACCGGCAAGTTGGCCACAAGAAAACCACGCACAAGAAGACTGGCCACAACAAAACGGCCCACAAGCGAACTGCGAATCAAAACAATGTTCGTCAAGCTGGTGCCGAGATCATTCACGGCGACGTTATCCACGATACCTTTCCGATTGATTCCGATGGCGTGATCGACGGAGGGTGTAGTTGTCCCAATTGTGTAGGCGAGGTTGCCTGTGATGCGGGCAGTTGCGATTCTTTGTCTTGCGATAGCATCGGATGTGATTCCAAGTGCCGTTTATCATTACCCTCCAAGAACGCTTTTATCAGCCTGGACCGCTGCGATTGGTTTGGATCCGTCGAGTTGCTGTTGATGTTTCGACGCGGTGATCGCCTGCCAGCTTTGGTGACAACCGGTCCCGATGGCGATGTCGATACAGCAGGCGAACTGAATCAAATCGGTACCGAGATTTTGGTTGGTGGTGGTGAATCGATCTTCGACGACGTAACGGCTGGTGCACGATTTCAATTGGGGACATGGCTGGACAGTCAGCAAGCACGATCGTTGGTTTTGCGTGGTTGGTTTGCCGGCGAAGAAACTTTTGGCTTTTCGCAAGACCAAGAAAGTTTGCCTGTGATCGCACGTCCTTTTTTGAATGTTTCCGACGGGCAAGCCGCTGAACAAGACACGCAAGTGATTGCGTTTCCCGGTCAGGCGTCCGGTCAAATTTCGATCAGCGGAGACAGCAACGTTTACGGTGGCGACTTGTCGATCAGACAATTGTTGTGGGGGCACAGCCAGTTCGCGGTCGATGTGTTCTACGGCTATCAATTCATGCGTTTCGATGAAAACCTGAGCATCAACACAAACTCGGTCTCGCTGATCGACGATTTTGCACCCCTGGGAAGCGTGTTGTCGGTGTCGGATTCGTTCGACATTGAAAATGAATTCCATGGTGGACAACTGGGGCTGTCATCATTCGGTCGCTGGGGGTGCTGGTCGTTCAGTTCGCTTGCGAAAGTGGGATTTGGATCATTGCGTCGCAGCGCCGATTTGCAGGGCCAAACGACCACTAGCAATGGTGGCGTCACAGCGGTTGACCCCAACGGATTGTTGGTGCGTAGCAGCAACAGTGGCAGGAGTTCGGACAGCACGTTCGGTTGGGTTCCCGAACTGGATTTCACGCTCGGTTGGCGACGGTTCCCACACTTTGACGTGACGATCGGCTACCACGTGATCGCACTGTCGGACGCACTTCAGGTTTCTGGTGCGATCGACGAAGACTTGGCATCCAACCTAGCTGTGCCGCAAAC
>CAZZDZ010000380.1:0-6188 GCA_964652675.1 uncultured Pirellulaceae bacterium | reverse complement strand
AACACGTTCCAGTAGCAGATCCTTTTGAGTTCGATCCTGATTTTCGATGGTTCGAGCCAATGACACAACTGGATTTCGAGGACATGAAACCGAGCAAACGGGCCAATACTGGCTTTTTTGCGACGTACGATCGTCTGAAATTGTATGGATCGCGCCCAGAAGTCAACGATCCCAATGCAACGTTTGATGGTTTGGACGATGGCTGGGGTCACCGATACGAATTCGGCTATATGCTGGACAACGACCACGGCTGGCTGGCTTCGTGGACCAGCAATGAAGTTGCCGAAGCGTCTGTTCTGCGACGCGAATCTCTGAACCGTCTGAACCAGTTTGAATTGGATGGTACCGGTGCCAACACGGCATTGACGCCGCCTTTAGGCTTTGTCTTTCCGTTTAGCGAGCAGAACAACTTGGGTTTCTTCGAACGTTTTTATGACGTCACCGACTCCGAGAACTTTGTTGAATACGACAGCTACGAACTGAACAAGACTTGGCGTTTGCAGCCACACCGTTACGGTGGAATCTTGGAGCCGATGATTGGATTTCGTTACATGCAGGTTACCGACTCAAATATTTTCCAGTCGTTCCTAAGCAACATTGACCCTGTTCCGTTCACATTTAACGGCCAGTCCGCAGAGCAGTTAACCACCAATCAAGCGATCACTGACAATCAGTTGATTGGTGGTCAAATTGGATTCCGCTACTACAAGCATCGAGATCGCTTCACGTTCTCCAGCGACTTTCGATTTTTCGGCGGTGGAAGCTTTCAGCGATCCAGAGCACAAACACTTACTGAAACGGTTATCTTAGCCGCTGGTGTGGGTAACGTGCCAACGGCCGTCGTCAACGGCCAGACAAGCCCAGTATTTACAAGCAACGATGAGGGTTTCTATGGCTTCGACTTACGAGGCGAAGTTGCCTACCAGTTTACCAGAGCCCTCAGCGTAAGAGGCGGATTTCAATTGATCGATATCGCATCAGGAGTCTGGCGTGGCGGAGACGCAGCCGCCGGACCGTTGGGAGGCGGTGAACAGGACCAAGACTTGATTCAGCTAGGATTCTCACTGGGCCTTACGTTGAATCGTTAGGCACGAGTTCCAGTACGGATTAAAAAAAAGCGGCCGCTGAATCGATTGATTCTACGGCCGCTTTTTTGTTGGTCATACAGGCTCTTGAATTAACTTTCTGGCGTCGCGATTTCGCGAAGTTCTTCTAGCTCTACCGTCAATCGATGACGCAGTGGGCTTTCCGGGCGAAGCTCTTCTTCAAGCAACTCCTCCGCCTTGTCAAATATCTCTTCGTTCCTAGCTGGATCATTCATCAGAGAGCGAAACATTTTCTCGACGGTAGCTTCAGTAAGCAAAACAATCTCCTTAGTGCGGGGACACAAGTTCCGAAAGCGGTGGTCGGATGCTTCAGCCGGATAGCACCCACGTCGCCAAACCACACACTCAACTTGCTAAAACGATTTTAGAGTGAGCAATCTAGGTCGCAAGGGCTATCTCGCGTTGAGCTGACAAATCAATCCTTTTCGTTCAAATGAACGTCCTTGCTGGACATGCACGTAGTGGATTCTCGCCATTTAGATAGCGATTCGTCCTTGTGCCCTGCTCGACTTTCGTCTCGGCATTGCACCGTGTGATCCTAGTAGTGTTTCTAAAGCACCCAAAAATGCGTGTCTGACGCATTGGGCCCCTTCGCAATGATCTGACGAAATGCAAAACACTTTTGGCGACTTTTCCCAAAATTACAGTGGGATGCGAATCGTTTGCGCTGCTTTGATCCCAGATTTTGCAAACAAGTTGTGTAAACGATTTCGACCCCGATGAATTCTTGGCATACGGTTCCAATGGCACGCCAAACGTCTTCTCTGTGCCGCTCGTCAAACGTATCGAAAGATAGGGGTCTCTCATGCGCACAAACTATTTGCGTGCTGCCACCACGACTGACAATTTCACTTTGTTTCCAGTCTCGCGGAGCAACTTTCGCGGCAAAGATCGCCGACGTCACAAACGAATTCCCAGATCGATAGGGATCACAGTTCAACCCTTGGACGTTGAACATATGGAGTGCGCGCATTCGTTTTTTGCAATCACGCGTGACATCAGTGTCGGCGGTTTAGCGTTCATGAGCCCCAATGTAACCGAATCAGAACTCGTCATGCTCGCCTTGGAAAGCGACCCGTCACGCGGCGTGGTTTCGCGTGTGTGCGGATCTTGTTTGATTCACGCAAACGAATATGAACGAGTCTATTTGACATCCGTTGAATTTTTGTTCGAGCGTTTCTGTTAGGGTGGTTGTCTGTTCGCGCTGGGCTAATTCACAAAAGCCAGCGGGCCTTTAGAAATCATCGAGCCCCAGCGCGAGATGTATCTCACGCAATGATTCGATTTCTTCTTCGTTGTTGCCAAACGCGCGATCGATTTGAATTTCCTTTTCCTGACCAGTCGCTGGCAAAATCGTTTTCACGTGTATCAGGCCGTTGGTATCGTAATGAAACGTGACGTCCACCGGAGTGCGTTTGGGAAGTCCCTTGGGCAGATCGCGCAGAACGCACCGGCCGATCACCGTTCCATTTCGCCCACGCAGATCGCCACCCTCGACGACTTCTACGACCACACTGGGCTGATTGTCGCGAACGGTCTCGAAGCGAGCTGTCTGGACTGCGGGAATAAATGAATTTCGCTCGATCATTACATGATTGCGACGCAAACCCGTTGTGTTATCAACGCCCAGCACACATAAATTGTGCGACGTCACATCCGTGATCTCAAATGATGGGACATCCAGTTCAACCGCTGTTTCGCTGTTTAGCTTTTCGGCATAGATGGCCGCGCCGTGCGCGATCGCTTCGTCGGCCGAAACCGTCAAATTCGGCTCCATGCCAGAATCTTTCATCAACATCGCACCGACTTGGGGCATGCGTGTTGAACCGCCCACCAAAATGACTTGGTCGATTGTATCCCAAGACAAGTTGGATTCTTGCAGTAAGTGTCGCACCGTAAATCGAGTTCGGTCTAACAGGTGAGCCGTTTTTTCTTCGAACTGCTCTCGGGATATTTCGGTCTGCAAGATATGCCCGTTGTAGGCAAGACGTATATTGGCTTTCGCTCGTGATGTGAGCGTTCGCTTGATTTCCTCGGCCTCTTGCAGCAGCATCGCTTGGCCAACAGGGTCGAATGACGGGGTGATCCCACACTTTTGATCGAACTGTTCATCTAACCACGTCGCCAAGCACTTGTCCCAGTCGACACCGCCCAAAATCGCATTGCCGTCGCTCGCCAATACCTCGATCTTGGCGTTGTTGACGCGAACGATCGATATGTCGAACGTGCCGCCACCCAAGTCGTAGACCAAAACGGTTTGTGTCCCCAGCAGTTCGGAGTGTTTTTGCAATCCGTAAGCGATCGCCGCTGCGGTCGGTTCGTTGATGATCGCCAGCACTTCCAGGCCAGCCAATGTCGCCGCATCGATTGTGCAGCGACGTTTTGGTTCGTTAAAGTGTGCCGGAACAGTGATAACAGCCTTCTGAACCGTCTTTCCCAATTTGGTTTCGGCATCACTGCGTAGACGTCCCAAGATGCAGGACTGAATCAACTCGGGAGGATAAGCTTGTCCGTCAACTGCGCGGGAGAATTCACTTTTGCCCATTTCGCGTTTAACGAACATGGCTACTTTGTCGGGCAATGCAGCTTGAGCCTTCAACGCTTCTTTGCCGATCGTTACCGATCCGTCCTCGAATAGCACGACAGACGGGGTTGTCAGATCGCCTTCGCGATTAGGGATGGCGTATGGATTGCCCCATTTATCAATCGCAGCCACGACACTGCGCGTGGTGCCAAGATCGATTCCGATAACAGGGTTGGAAGCGTTGGTCAAAACAAATAGTCCCATTGAAGTGTCAGTAAAACGGTAGCAGACACGCGGATCAATGGTAGGCCAGGATAGCGGAAAGAGAAAACCCCACGCGGAGCACGCTAGTGCTGTAGGCGGTAGCTGACCGGATTGAAAGGCCGCAGCAAAAGTCGTCAAGACTTTTGGTATTTTGCGGTTTGCCGAAAGTCTTGACCACTTCCGCTACTTTTGTCGTGATTGGCCTTAAAAGCCTAATGGGCTGACCAAGTAACTTCGGAATTCAGAGCTCGGTCACGACCGGAGTCTTTCAGATAGATCGAGAACCAAATTTTGCCGTCCCAATCATCGGGTGCCCATTCTTTCAGGCTAATTCGGTAAGGTCCCTGGCTGCCAATCGCGATCGTCCTGCTAACTTTCGGTTGGCCCCAGTCAGGTTTGGTCGGAGGCCCGTAAATTTCCGATCCGACGATCCGAAGGAAAACTCGTTCCGTATATCCCGCTGGGGTGTGATAGTCGATCATGAAACCAATCTTGGCTCTGGACGAATAACTGGTGCTGGAGCTTCTTGAAACAAGCCCACCAACAACACCCACTTGGGCTGCACCATCCAGTTCGATTCCACTGCTACACTCGCCGTAGGTGGACGTGCCCATTCCCAGCGACATTCCAATACCGGCCTTCGTTTCTTTAATAAACGCAAAATCGGTGGAGTAAATTGGCGAGTCCCAGGTTCGTTTATCAAGCAGCCTGACCACTTTTAGGGACTTGGATGAACTGTCTGTGCCTCCCCCTTTGCTGGCAACTGATTTGAACGGTTCAATTTCTTTGAGGCGTTTGTTGATGGTGAGCGCATCAAGCCCTTTGCTGGTCACTTTTGCCGAAAGATAATGCTGGGTGGCGCGATCAAAAATCCTGCGTTTCTCCAGCGGCCCAACCTCTTCGTTGCCGACGGCATACCACGCCTCACCGACTTGCAAATCGGAGGCAGTGTTCTTGAGAAGCGCTAGTTCTGCGTCGGCCGCTTTCTTAAACGATCCATCGGATCCGGCCACCAAGTGCCCAAAACCTTCTTCCCATTTCAATTCAACCAAGCAAAGGTATTTGCCCACAGCATTGTTGGCGATTTGATTGCTGGGATCTGTTTTTAATGTCGCAGCACCGGACTGATAGGCCACGAACAAGGTGCGGGCATTTTCGTAATCCAGCCGGACTTCCTGCATCGCTTTTGCTTTTGAGCTGGGGACGCCGGAAGACAAATGTTTGGCGGAACCACGTAGGAGTAAATCGCAAGCTTTGAAATTACCTTTTCGCAGAGAATCGTTTGCGATCGCAACCACTGCGTTGACGTACTGAGTCTTTTTGCCTACTGGGATTTTCTTGACCGAACCGATCGCGATGGCTTTGTCCGTCATTGAATCGATTCCTTGGAAATATTCCGCCATCTGATCGATGCTGTCCAAGGTCAACGCATAGTCGCTTTCACCAATGAAAATACCGCGAGCGACGCGCATCAAAGCCAAACGTCCAGCGGGATCGTCGTTTGTTTCGTTTGCCGCTGTCATGATTTGTTGTGCCAACGAAATCTTATCGCCACTGGTTTTCGCTCGCGTGTACTCTTCCTTGTAGAGTCCACTGACCAGCTTCATTTTCTCCGCTATTTCGTCTTTTGTTGGCATCGGTTTTTTGGGCGGTGCACTAAACCCCGAATCACCTTGCAAGCTGCCAACGTTGACCCCTGGTGGAAGGCTTGTCGCTGGTACATCGCCTGGCTGAACTTCAACGAACGGGTTCTCTGCTTTCGTTCCCGCATCGCCCATCGTCGTATCGACTGCTGTCGTTACCGTGGCACTTTCATCCTGACGATTCAAGCCAGGCTGTGAGATGGCTCCCGGTGTTGTCGGATCGCTTTTGAAAGTTGAACCGTCCTGTAGCGGCGGAATCGGCTGTTGCGTGATACCGTTCGTTTGATTTTCTGTAGAGGCGAGGGGATCCGGTTGGACTACGTCGACAGGCGTTGGAAATGAGTCGGACGTCGTCGATGAGTCAGGTGCCGTTTGGACAACCGGCGAATCGGTCATTCCCGAAACCGTTTCGGCAACTTCTTCGGCGATGTCTTTGGGGATACCTAGCGTTTGCATCTTATCCGGATCCAAACGAACCTTGCCTGCGATCAATAACCCGATGATCACCAGAAAAGTGATTCCAGCGGGTATCAATGAGTAGATCCAAGCCCGAGAGAAACCTTTCCTTTTTGCCGATCCTCCTTCGACCCGCACATGGGAACTGGCCGCAGTAATTTGAGGTACTGCAGCTTGAGGCGTTGCAGCTTGAGG
>CAZZDZ010000379.1:0-6189 GCA_964652675.1 uncultured Pirellulaceae bacterium | reverse complement strand
GCTAGGACGAGACGCTCGATTGCTGGTGTAAGTATTTTGGAAAATGTGGCGAAGAGCGTGAATTTTTCTTGTCCACAAAAAGCCCCGCGAGAGCTTGCAGAGCCCAACGCTGGAGATCTCCACGGTTATGGCTGACTGTCTGTGGCCGTTAAAAAGCAGTATGATTCGCTAGGCAAGGCGAAGGGCGACATTTTGCGTTTCAAATCGCGGTTTTTCCACGAACAACTGTGGCATCAAATACGTGTCAAACGAACAATCTGGTAGCGAGCCCGATGCGAATGCTGATTCAGCGGAATTGGGATTCGACTACGCCGCAGCCAAGGTGAAGATGTTTCCGCAGTCGCCGGGCGTCTACCTGATGAAGGACAACGCGGAAGTCGTCATCTACGTCGGCAAGGCAAAGAATCTGCGAAGCCGTGCGGGAAGCTACTTTTTGAAAGCCGCCGCCGAAGATTCTCGAACGTCTCCGTGGATCCACGAGATCGCCGATATCGATTTTGTGCAGTGCGATAGCGAAGTCGACGCGTTGCTGATGGAATCGCGGTTGATTAAAGACATTCAACCCAGGCACAACAAGGACCTGAAAGACGACAAGACGTTTCCCTATCTAATGATCACGACGCGCGATGAATTTCCCAGGGTCGAAGTGACCAGGGAACCGAAGGCGAAAGGCGTCAAGTTGTACGGGCCGTTTCCCAGTGCCGGTGCGTTGCGCGGCGCAATCCAAGTGCTGCAAAAGATCTTTAAGTTTCGCACCTGCACATTGGACATCAGCGAATCGGATGAAAAATGGAATTGGTTTCGTCCGTGTTTGTTGGCAAGTATCAACCAGTGTACGGCGCCGTGCAATTTGCGAGTCAGTAAAGAAGACTATCGACGTGACATCAAGCATCTGCAAACGTTCTTGGACGGCGGCAAAAAACGATTGTTGAAAGAGATGCACAATGAAATGCAATCGGCCAGCAAGGCATTGGATTTTGAACGAGCCGCTGTGCTGCGAGACGAAATCAATATGCTGGAAAGCTTGGAGCAACGAGGTGATTTGGATACCCACGTGCAACCGGAAGTGTTTTACATCGATCCGACCAAGGGACTGACTGGGCTGCGTAAAGTGCTGGGTTTGGAAAAGACACCACGGATCATCGAAGGTGTTGACATCGCACACTTGGGCGGCGGTGAAACGGTGGCAAGCTTGGTTCAGTTTATCGACGGTTTGCCGTTCAAGCCCGGCTATCGACGCTATCGTATCGAAGACGTAAAGGGCGTCGATGATTTTCGCAGTATCTACGAAGTCGTCTCCAGAAGGTTTCGCCGGCTGAGCGACGAAGGAGATTCGTTCCCCGACATTTTGTTGATCGATGGCGGTAAAGGCCAGCTAAGTTCAGCAATGGCCGCTTTTCGAGATCAAGACATCACACCGCCGGTGGTGATTTCATTGGCCAAGCGAGACGAAGAGATTTTTCGGCCCGGCAATCCCGAACCGTTGCGATTGAGCAAGAGCGCTTTTGCGCTCAGATTGTTGCAGTACGTACGTGACGAGTCACACCGGTTCGCGCAACACTATCATCATATCCTGCGCAACAAATCAACTTTGGAACGTTAATGAGTAGAACGTCAGCCGTACCGATTGTTAGAGATTTGGATTAGACGATGAACGATTCGCAACACGCGTCATCTGGACGACTGATCCGATCGCCTGAGGATGCAGTATTGGACGAACTGTGTGCCGTCCTGAAAGTATCGGCGTCACAATGGCGGACGATCAATGACTGGCCAAGTCGTTCGCTGCGCGCGTGCGCGGATGCGGGCGTGTATCGCTGGTTTTTGAGCGAATCGCAGGGCGGGTTTGGTTGGGATGCGGTCGATCAAACAAAAGGCTACCTGCGTTTGGCGCAAGCCGATTTGACGACGACATTTGTGATCACCCAATACATGGGCGCCGTTCGCAGAATCGCGGGCAGTGAAAATCACGAATTGCGTGATCAATGGATCGAGCCGCTGTTGTCGGGTGACCAGTTCGGCACGGTCGGGATCAGCCATTTAACAACCAGTGGCCGACACCTGAAGAAACCCGTGCTGAGTGCTCGGCAAACCGCCCACGGATTTGTGCTCAATGGAATGGCCCCGTGGGCCACAGGTGCACCGCATAGTGATGTGGTCGTAACGGGCGCGACGTTAGAAGACGGTCGGCAGATATTGGCTGCTGTTCCGACGGCGACACCAGGGGTTACGACTGGTCCAGGAATTAGCTTGGTCGCATTGTCGGCGAGTTGCACAGATCGAGTGCAGATGAACAACGTCAACATTGATTCGTCGATGTTGATCGCGGGTCCCGTGGAGAATGTGATGCAATCGGGCACGGGCGGAAGTGCTGGTGGGCTTCAAACATCGACATTGGCAGTTGGATTGTCCGCCGCAGCGGTGGCGTTCTTGGTTGACGAAGCGTCACGTCGCGAGGAATTACAACCGATCGCACAAGAGATGGCCAGCGAGCAACAGGAATTGAAAGAACTGTTGTTGCGCGCCGTTGGTGGCGGTTTAGAACGCGGCGATGACGAATGTAGCGCGCCGGAGGTGCGTGGCAAAGCGAATCGGTTCGCGATGAGGTCGACTCAAGCAGCGTTAACCGCGGCCAAAGGCGCGGGCTTTGTCGACAGCCACGATGTCGGGCGATGGTGCCGCCAAGCATTGTTTTTTCTCGTATGGAGTTGCCCTCAGCCGGTCGCGCAATCGCATCTGTGCGAATTGGCTGGCATCCAATAGCGATTGGAAATCGTCGAGACTAAAAATTCAGCACGTCCCGACATAGATCCAACCATCCTTGGCCAGCTGGCTGATCGATATCTATCTCCGGATAGTTCTTTGGTGGCTGCGTCTTTGTGCCGGGTTTGCGTTGTGGACGAATGGGAATGTAAGCCTTGCTACGGTCCACGATCCGAATGGGAATCTTGGAATTCCGTTGCAATTGCTCCATTCGCTGACGGTTGGAATAGTTCAGCACGATGAACCGGTCATTGTGTCCGATCGATGAAATCTGCCAAACGGCCGCATCCAAACGCAACTCGGCAAGATTCACCATCCGTTGTGCCGGTTCGGGTAACGGCCCAAACCGATCCTGCAACTCTTCGCGAATCTCCGCAATCTCGCTTGCGTTGTCGATTCTTGCCAAGCGACGATAGAGATCGATTTTGTGTCGCAAATCAGGCACGTAGTCTTCCGCCAGATAAGCTTCCACTGGCAAATCAATGTCGACGTCGGCTGACAGTTTTGGCGGCAGATTCTGCACTTGGCGAACGGCGTCTTCTAGCAGTTGGCAGTACATTTCGTAGCCGATTGCAGCGATGTGCCCGCTTTGCTGTGAACCCAACAAGTTTCCTGCGCCGCGAATCTCCAAGTCGCGCATTGAGATCGCGAAACCTGCACCCATTTGGCTGAACTCTTCGATCGCCCGCAACCGCTTGGTCGCTTCGGGCGAAAGATGTTTGTGTTGTGCTATCAGCAAATAACAAAACGCTTGATGCTTGTAGCGACCAACTCGACCACGCAACTGGTGCAAATCACTCAGCCCGTAGCGATCCGCATCATCAATGAAAATCGTGTTTGCGTTGGGGATGTCCAATCCGCTTTCGACGATCGTCGTGGCGAGCAGCAAATCAAACTTGTGCTCGATAAAATCCACCATCACCCTTTCCAGTTCGCCTTCGCCCATCTGGCCGTGCCCGATATCGATGCGAACTTCGGGAACAATCCGTTTGATCCGCTCGGCGATCGACGCCATGTCGCCGATGCGGTTATGGACAAAGAAAATCTGCCCACCGCGATTCAACTCGCGAACGATCGCCGTGCGAATCAATTGGTCGTCCCATCGCACGACGTTTGTTTCGACTGCCCGTCGTTCTGCCGGCGGCGTCTCCAAGTTGCTGATGTCACGCACGCCCACCAATGCCATGTGCAGGGTTCGCGGAATCGGCGTGGCCGACAGCGTCAGCACATCGACGTTGCTGTGCAATGTTTTTAGGCGTTCTTTTACCGCGACTCCAAACCGTTGTTCTTCGTCGACAACGACCAGCCCTAAGTTAGAAAAGTCGACATCTTTGCTGGCCAATCGATGCGTGCCCACCACGATATCGACTTTGCCACGTTTCAGATTCTTAATGGTCTCGCGAGTTTCAGCCCGGGAGCAAAACCGGCTCAGCTTCGCAATCTCGACCGGAAACTCTGCCATTCGATTACGAAAATTGTGGTAGTGCTGTTCGGCCAGTACGGTTGTCGGCACCAACACCGCGACTTGATAACCACTCAGCACGGCCTTGAACGCGGCTCGCATCGCGACTTCGGTTTTTCCAAAACCAACATCGCCGCAGATCAACCGATCCATCGGCTTGGGCGTCTCCATGTCTTCTTTGCAGTCACCGATCGCCGTGATCTGATCCGGCGTTTCGTTGTAAGGAAAACAAGCGTCGAACTGCCCCTGCCAATTATTGTCGGCATCAAAAACGATTCCGCGCCGCGATGTCCTGGTCGCCTGCATTTCCAGTAACTCACAAGCCATGTCGGTCACGGCGGACTCTGCCGCCTTGCGTTGTTTGGCCCACGACTGCCCACCGATCTTGGCCAATCGCGGCCGGTTTTTGGTGCCGCCGATGTAACGTTGGATCAATCCGATTCGCGACGAAGGCACGTAGATCTTTGACCCACCATCAAACTCGATGGTCAAGTGTTCGACGTGCTGACCATTCTTTTCAATCTCTTGCAAACCACGGTACAGTCCGATCCCGTGCGACAGGTGAACAACCAAATCCCCCGGCGACAGTTGCATCGAACTGGCAATCGGTTTGCCTTTGGCGCGTGACTTTCCGCGCCGCACGGGGCTGCGATGAAAAAGTTCGGCACCGGTCAGCACCAGCACTTTGTTTTTGATCAGTCGAAATCCACCGCTGATCTCTGCGACCGAAAGATGCAATCGGCCTTGTCGGGCCGCTTCCGTTTCACGCAGTAATTCCGTCAATCGCTCGGCGTCCGCGCCCGTGTCGCCAATCAGCAAAATCCCGTGATCGGCGGCCGTCGAATCGATTTTCTTGCACGTCTCATCCAACGACGACGCAAAACTGTCCGCCGTGCTGGTGTGCAAATCGATGACTTCATCAGCACTGGCGGTTGCGAACGTGGTCGCGGTGACAACGCGGTGTTGTGCAAAAGACGCCAGCAGTTCGTTGTAGTCACAGAACCGATCTTTCAGTTCGATACGCGACAAGAGTTTTTCTGCCGTTGTTTTACAGTCCTGCGGATCGACCAGGACAATGATCGTGTCATCGGGCAAGTAGTCTGTGATCGGTCCAAGGCCCAACGTGCTGCCCAGTTCAACTGCGGCGGCAGCCTCTGCGGGGGTCGGATCTTCATACGGATCGCCCAGGTCTTCGGGGGTGATTCCGATCGCAGCGATCTCGATGTGGTTTAACTGTTCGATGCTTCGCTGGCTACCGACATCGAATCGTCGGATTGATTCGATCTCGTCCCCAAACCACTCGATTCGAATCGGTTGCGGTTGGTCGGCGGAATAGATGTCCAGCAATCCGCCGCGCGTCGCAAACTCACCGGGCAATTCAACGGCTGTCGTTGCCGAAAAACCGGCTTCGGCCAACCATCGTCGGATTTCTCCGGGATCGACTTCGTCACCGATCGACAATTTCCTTGTCGACGACTCCAGTTTTTCGGGGGTCGGCACCAACTGCATTGCGGCACCGATGTACGCCGTCACCAAGATCGGATCCGAGTCATCGGTTTCGCGTTCGCGCAGTCGCTGCAACACTTGCAAACGGTCGGCGTAGTCGGCGTCGCGGATCGATTCGCCGCGACCGTCTCCCGATGACAGTGGCAAGCCGATTGATTGAGTCAGTCCAAACGCAATGGCATCACCGGCGACAATGTCGGCGTCGGCGGCTTGCGGCAACAGCATCAGAATGTTTGGCTGGCTTTGCGAGATCGCGGCAGCCAATGCGGCGCGTACTGGCCCCCAAACTCCCGAAAACGCCAGCCGATCGCCCGGGGAGTGTTTTCCAAGCTGCGCAGCGATACCACCTGCCTCGTTCAACAGACGCGGCACGTCGGTCAGTTTTTTGATGTTCGTCGAAGTGGTATTTGCCAAGAGAACGCCATACCGGCTGTGGTACGATTCAGCCTAAAAACGTA
>CAZZDZ010000378.1:0-6225 GCA_964652675.1 uncultured Pirellulaceae bacterium | reverse complement strand
AAGTTGTACAGAAGTTCTTTAC
This sequence comes from uncultured Pirellulaceae bacterium, assembly GCA_964652675.1. GTDB lineage: Bacteria > Planctomycetota > Planctomycetia > Pirellulales > Pirellulaceae > K23-9. Next base: position 6,203 of record CAZZDZ010000378.1, on the reverse strand, counting down.
GATCGGACGAATGTCGTTGGTGTAAGACACTTCGTCAGTCATGGCTGGCAGTTTCTGCGACTGAGTTTGAGCGTGACTTGTAGTTGCAGCAACCGAAAAAGAGGCCAGCAGGAGCACTGAAAGGGACTGGAGAAAAGCGTGTGGGGCCATGGCGAATCTCTGGTGATGATTTGCATTGTTACATTCGACAACCTACGAAACCGCAGATAAGTTGTCAAAGATGACAGCCCTCGATGCGCTGCTTGAGAAAAACGCAAACGAATCGCTCGATGGTGACGACGCCAAAGAACTCGACTTATCTCTATCTCGCGTCGATCAACTGAACAGACCGTTCCCCGAGCCATGGATCGTAACCACCGAATTGGGCAAGCTGTGCCTCTGTTTTTCTTCAGTGTCTTTGTTTTCCTTCTGTGTCTCGGTTTTTCTGCCGTGTCTCGGTTTTCCTGCCGGTGAGTTGATGGAAACGCCGTTGCTCCAATTCAGTTGCCACTTTGCTGTTTGTCTGAAATCTTTTTGTTTTCCGTGTCCAATTGGGTGACCTCGTGGGAAGTAACCTGTAAGCCATGAACGAAAACCCCAAACAATCCAGCCGAAAGCCTGCGTCGCAGCAGGAGTTTTTGAGCGTTTTTCTTGCCAATGAGCGGGAGATCTATCGATATGTGGCTGCGCTGGTGCCGACGAGAGGGGACGCTCAGGAGATCGTGCAGCAGACGGCGGTCGCGCTGTGGGAGAAGTTTGATGACTATGACCGATCGCTGCCGTTCGCTCCTTGGGCTTGCCGCTTTTCACTCAATATTGCCCGCCGCTGGATGGCTAGACGACAACGCTGGAAGACGCTTTTGGAAAGCGGGCTCGCTGATGAACTGGCGTCGCGGCGAGAGCAGTTGCAATCGGAATTTGATACCCGGCTGACGCATCTGAGCCAGTGCATGGAAAAACTACCCAGCGACCACCGACAGCTGGTGGAAAGTTACTACTTTCAGGAAGTCTCCATCGAGACGCTGGCGAATCAAACGCAACGAAAAGTCGACGCGGTTTACAAAGCACTCCAGCGAATCCGACGACAGCTACGCGATTGCATCCAGCGCTGCGGGCACGAGGAGGTGACGACGTGAAGTTTCCTTCGGTTGAATTCGACAATGCGGTTGCCAGTTTGTGCGACGGTTCGATCAATGACGAAACACTGGCAGAATTGCATGTAACGCTAAAAGCTGATACGTCCGCCCAAGACGAATATCTTTGGCGCGTCGAAGTGCACGGCGAATTGGCGGCGGGACGTTTGGATTATATGAGTGCGTCTGGTAACCCGGCGGGTGAGCGAGGGACAGAGACGCACATTGGTATTGCAGTGCCCCATAATATTGCGGTGGCCCATAATGCTGTAACCCGTGATTCCGTGTCGCTAACTGATACATCAAGTTACCTTTCACGGCGTCGCATGCAGTCGCTGGCGATCGTTGCGACGTTACTTGTGATAGCGGCGACTGGCGCATGGTGGGTATCGCGGCACAATCGCACCACGGTGGCCGCGCCAGAACAGGTTGCTCGATTCGTCGGCTTGGACGAAAGTGATTGGATGGTTTCGTCCAATCAGGTTCAGATTGGTGATGCGATCTTGGTTGGGCAGCGAATCGAGCTATCGTCCGGTTCGGCTGAACTGGAGTTCAATAGCGGAGCTCGCTTGAAACTGGTTGGGCCTGCGATTGTGGAACCTCTTACAAATAACAGTGCTTTTCTGATGATGGGCGAAGTCCATGTGGTGGCCCAGACGCCCACGTCAAAGGGGTTTCGTTTGAACACGCGGACGTCGACTTTTGTCGATATCAGCACCGCCTTTTCCGCGACGGTTGCGCCCGATGGCCTGAGCCGCTTGGATGTGACCGAAGGCGAAGTTGATGTGGTTCTGGAAGGCGCGGGAGCGTCGCCGCGTTTGAGATCCGGAGAGTCGTTGTATGTCGAACCTGGCCAACGACAAGTGATGACTCGCATCGAACAGGGTAGCGGAACAGCGGCGTTTCAATTCCCTACCATTGAGCCGCCCCGCTCGAACGACTTGGCGGACCAAGCGGTCGGGCGTGCAGACATTCAAGTGATTCGTGGAAAACTGAATTTCAAACCGGGCGGGGGGACAAGCGGTCCGGCCTCTGTCCTGCTTGATGGTGCCGGACAGTCGAAGCAGAACGCTCCGATGGAATCCGCGTTTTTTGACGACAACACATCGGGAAGCTTGCTGGTCGACTTGGGGCAAGTGGTTTCTGTTCACAAAGTCAATTCATACTCGTGGCATCAACACGACAAACAAGAGCAGCATCGACACCGAGCGCAACAGCGATTCACGTTATACGGATTTGCTGGCAACGAATTGCCGGACCTTGATCTCCCGCCCGCAAGCACCGGGTGGACGCGAATTGCACGCGTCAATAGCGACCGTTTTTTCAGAGTCGGCCATCCTCTTGATCGACCTGCACAACAGGCATCTTCCGTGACCGCTGCCCAAGGAGAGATTGGGCAATTTCGCTATCTTCTGTGGGAAGTGAACCATCACACGTTCTTTGGTGAACTTGATGTCTTTGGTTCCCCGTCCAACGATTCACAAGATTCAGGTAAGTAATTATGCGGCTTCACAGACGATCCAACCCAAAAGGCATCATGCACAAATTCGCTTTTCCAATCGTCATCCTGCTCTCGTTGCTCACCGGGCGTTCCGCACAAGCCGAGAATCCGTATGTCGGCCACTGGGCGCTGACGATTCCCGGCGGGGGTGCCGGTTGGCTGGGAGTAGAAGAAGCAGATGGCAAACTGCAAGCGAGCGTTCTATGGGGTGGCGGCAGTGTGAAGCCTGTAACGTCAGCCAAGATCGACGGTGACCAATTGGTGATCACTCGTGTGCAAGTTCAGCGAGGCGGAGCGGATAAAGGAAAACAAATCACGGAAACGATTACCGCGAATCGAACAGGACAAAACCTGAAGCTTGCTACGGTGAAAACGAAACCGGACGGCAAGCAATTCGCTCGAGCAGATTTCACTGGCAAGTTGACCGTGATGCCCCCGCAGCCCGATCTGTCAAAAGTGAAGTTTGGCAATCCTGTTCAGCTCTTCAATGATAGAGACCTATCCGGATGGAAGCCGCTGAACCCAAAGGCTGCGATGGGATGGAGTGTGAAAGACGGCGTGTTGAGCAATCGTACGCATCATGAAGATGGCAAACGCAAAGCACACACAAACATCCGCACCGAACAAGAGTTCGAGGATTTTAACCTAACGCTTGAAACTCGCACCCTAAAGAACAGTAACAGCGGCATCTACTTGCGTGGCATTTACGAAGTCCAGGTTTTCGAGAGCTATGGCAAGCCGCTTGATTCGCACAACATGGGCGCTCTCTACAGTCGCATTACGCCAACGGCCACAGCCGAAAAACCAATTGGCCAGTGGCAGACGATGGACATTACTCTCGTGGACAAGCACATCACGGTGATCTTGAACGGCAAGACGATCATCGACAATCAACCAGCGCTGGGCTGCACCGGTGGCGCACTATGGTCTGACCCCGATCGCCCGGGACCAATCTACCTTCAGGGAAATCACTCCGACATCGACTTCCGCAACATGGTGTTGCGACCGGTCGTGAAGTGATTGGCTCCGTCCGATCGCTTAATCGGCACAACAAAGGGCATTCTGAGTATCGATTCAGCTCACATGAATGATGCCGACAACCGCCTGCTTTCCGAACTCGTCCTCGACAAAACCGATCCACTCACCAAACCCGAAGGAATCCAAACTATGCCAGACTCAACCAACAATCGACGCAACTTCATCAAACAATCGGCCACCGCGATTGCCGCTACGACAGCGGTGACGTCTGTTGCAACGGCGGCGCCTCAGGCGGACGCCAATTCCAAAATCCGAATTGGATTCATCGGTCCCGGTAGTCGCGGATTCAATGCTCATGTTCGCACGCTGTGCAAACTGCAAGTCGAAGGCAAGCCGATCGAATTGGTAGCTGTCTGCGACGTCTACAACCAGCACCGCGAAAAGGCGGCAACGTATATTGAAAAAGAGACCGGACATAAGCCCAAGCAGTACGTCGACTACTTGGAGATGATCGAAAAGTCGAATCTCGACGCGGTTTGCATCGGCACGCCTGACCATTGGCATGCCAAGCAAGCGATTGATTCGCTGGAAAGCGGGCTGCATGTCTATTGCGAAAAACCGATGACCAAAACGGTCGACGAAGCGATCAAAGTCATGAAGACCTGGCAGAAATCAGGCCAAGTCATGCAGGTCGGCGTCCAGTCAACCAGTCTGCCGCTTTGGAAGCAAGTTAACGAAATGCTGAATGCGGGAAAGATCGGCAAGGTACTGCAGTATCAAACCGAATTCTTCCGCAACTCGGCTCAAGGCCAATGGCGAGGCCAGAAGCTGGAGAAAGAAATGACGCCGGCCAACATCGATTGGAAGCGATGGTTGGGCGTTGAAGAAGGGTTAGCGGAACACGAGACGTTTGATCGTGAAAAATATCGTCAGTGGCGGCGATTCTGGGAGTACGGCTCCGGCATGTTCACCGACCTGTTCGTTCATCGCACCACGTCGATGTTCAAGGCGACGGGCCTGCGATTTCCAGGACGAGTCGTCGGAGCGGGCGGCATCTATCTGGAATACGATGGTCGAACGGTTCCTGACGTGGCAACCGTCGTCGCCGATTTCAACGAAGGAGTTCAAGGACTTGTCACGGCCACAATGGCGTGTGGAAACACTCCGATCAAACAATTGATCCGAGGACATCATGGCTCGTTAGTGTTTGGGACCGGCGAGAGTTTCGATGGCTTTGATTACATTCCCGAGCGACCTCAAGTGACTCGCAACAGCAAGCTGAAAGAGGAACGGATCGCCACCGAGAAAGTCGATTCAACGTACAAGCACTTCAGTAACTGGATTGAAGCGATGGTGGCGGAAGACCCAGCGATGTGCAACAACGATCCGCTATTGGGTGCGGCCGCGATCACAACCGTAATCCTTGGCGCCCAAAGTCATCGGACTGGCAAAGCCTACTTCTTTGATGGCGAAACCCACACAGTCAAAGAAGCCGACTCGTCATGGGCAACGCAATGGGAAAAACGATCCGCAGAGCGAGCCAAGCCGAACCACATCGCAGGCTGGAACGCAGGCGATGCAGGCAGCGTGCTAGAAGAGCCATCGCACATGCAACTCGCAGGACCGTGGGTGGACGGCAAGGATCCAAGCGAGTCCTGATTCAATGTACCGGAAAATCGATCCCTTCATCCTAGATTGGCCATTTGGAAGTCGCAGATTGACAGCGGCGACGCCGCGAAAGCATATAGCCCCATGCGTTAGCTGCGTTAGCATGGGGTTTTGAGGCGAGAACCCACCACCAGCCGCGAAGCGGCGACAGCAATCCAGTCCCGTGAGTTTGCTGCCGCCGCTTCGCGGCTAATGTTGTCTTGCGATTTCGATCTGCGGGCTAATGCCCGCAGCTATTTGCTGTCGCAGCTTCGCTGCTGTCGAGTCAAACACGGGGCAAACCCCTCGACCCAAAACAAGAGTTGGTGACTTGCCGGGTACAAAAAGACAAGCCGCCCGTGAAGGTGCACAACGCGAGCACCAAGTCATCGGCATCAGCCAAGTTTACGTTCCTGCAGATGATTTCGCACTGAATCAGCAAGCTCTTTGCCGTACGTCAGTTCGATGAACTTCAAACGCACTTCGCTTTCATCAAACTCAGGGTGGCGACGACGAATCGCGTCCATCGCCATGCGGCGGAGACTTGCGGACAACTTGCACATTTTGCCCACCCGCTCGGTTGGAGACATGCGCCGGAATCCCTCAAGCTGAACCGCCCAAGCTTCGTCGGAAGTGTCGGTCGTGTAGGGCTGCGTTTGCATCGCTTCATTTTACCTGATGAGCAATCTGAAACGGAGTACCGAAATGTCAGTTCAATCCACGAGCCAACCAGAAAGTGACACGCGAGGCAATTGCAAACGGCCGGTGGGGAACCGGCCCTACTTGAGTTTGATGTCGTAAGTCGTTGCCACGACTGTGGTAACGCATGAAAAAACCGACGTTCGTCACAGAGACCAACGTCGGCTTGTTTGTTTACCCGGCGGTTGGAGTGAACCGAAGGGTCATCTTGAAGTTGTGGGCGACCGGCGGTTTTCAAACTCTTGTGGAATTCTAACCGTTGGTCA
>CAZZDZ010000377.1:0-6293 GCA_964652675.1 uncultured Pirellulaceae bacterium | reverse complement strand
ACCGCCCCAACGCAGGCGTATTTGATCGGGCCAATGATTTTGAAAATGCTCGGAATTGGCACGTTCCTGGGGCTCGGATTGGGAGCTGGCCTTGCGTTGCTACTGGAAAAGAACTCAAGCACATTCCGAAATCCAGATGAGATTGCAGAAATGCTTGGCGTCCCCGTGCTGACTCACGTTCCATTCTTCAAAGGACGTATTCGCAAGCCAAAGAAGGGCGAGATGAATCCGTTCAAAGATCTGGACCCGTACATCGCGGTCGTGCACCAACCTGCATCCGTTCCATCCGAAGCGATCCGTTCTTTACGAACCTCGCTGTTCTTTGAAATGGCTGGCCCGGGCGGCAAAGTTATTCAAGTCACAAGTCCGCTACCAGGTGATGGTAAGAGTACGATTGCCGGCAACCTAGCTTGCTCGATTGCTCAAAGCGGAAAGCGTGTTTTGGCAATCGATTGTGACCTTCGGCGACCACAGCTGACCGACAACTTTGCGATGGCTGAAAAAATTGGCATCTCCAATGTTCTCAACGGCGATTGTGAACTGCAAGAAGCTTGCCACGCGACTCCCATTTCGACCCTGCACGTAATGCCAAGTGGCCCCATCCCCAGTAACCCAGCAGAAGCTCTGACTTTGCCCGACATGGGCGAATTGCTTGAGTCGGTCCGTGAACAATTCGATTTCATCGTCCTTGATACACCACCGCTGTTGGTTGTTACCGACCCAAGCATCACTGCCAGTATGGTTGATGGCGTGATCATGACACTTCGCATTCGACGCAAGAGCAAGCCTAATGCAAAAGAGTCGCTCAACATCTTGCGTGCGGTTGGAGCAAATGTCCTTGGCGTGGTAATCAACAACTCAGACGAAGCAGGTTCCAGCGACGGCTACCGTGGCTATGGATACTACCGATACGGGCGATATACAAGCCGCTACTATCGACGATCGGGCGCTAATTCTGGTTCTGACAAGTCCGGCAAGGGCTACCGAGGTGGGAATCGAGGTGGAATGGTCATCAAAGGAAAAGGAGCAGCCATGCGTGGAAACGAAAATGGCCAACCGCTCCTGAATGACCACGCTGGGATTGGTTCCAATGCTGGCGAAAGCAATGGTCAAGAAAGCTAAGGCTTAATTACCAAAGCAATTAATCCAGATAGAATTCGTCACCCCCAACATCCAAAGGCGGGTCAAGAGATTCTTGCAGTGGCGGGTTTGGGTTTAGAAAAACGCGTCTAACAAGGCGTTCGGTTTGGTTCGTCGGAGCAAGCGAAGCCAGCCTGATCTTTACAAAAGTAGCGCATGTTCGTACACCTAACTTTCTCGTGTCGACCAAAATGCGGATTTCTTGACGACTGAAACAACGACGCTGAATATGGCAAACGCAGAGATTTCTTCAAAACCCTATACAAGTTCCAAACTTGGCTTTCTTTCGGGAACTTGGCCCAAATTTTGGCTGCTGCTGCTCGTTGCGGGTCTCCCAATGATGTATCCGTACTTTACGGAACTTTGGAAGGTAGAACGCTATCGCTATTTTCCTTTTGCACTCATCGCGGTTGGCTATTTGGTCTACATTCGATCCGATGGAAAGTTAAACCCTCCGCGTTCGTGGTTCAGTTGGTGCGCGATAGGAGTTGGGCTGTTCTCGATTGGCTTGGCGGCGTTGACGCAATACCCTTGGTTCGCTGCGTTTGGGATGGTGACGATAGCAACATGTTGTTTGTCGGCGATGCAAGGACCACACGACCGCAGTTTGCTTGGTATCGCAGTGACGCTGTGGATCTTGGTCAAGCTCCCTTTTCGTATCGACAACACCTTTGTGTCCGAGTTACAGAAAGTAACCACCAGTTTGTCGAGCGTGATGCTGGATTTCTTTGCCGTTCCGCACGCTGCCGATGGCAACGTGTTAAAGCTGGCTGATCGCGAGCTTTTCGTTGCAGAAGCATGCAGCGGAGTTCAGTCGGTATTTACACTCGCGTTCGTTGCTTGTTTGCTGATCAGCATCTTTCGACTGCGACTGTGGATGTTTCCAGTCTACCTTTGCGTAGCCGTTTTTTTGGCGGTCGCAGCCAATATCATGCGCGTGACATCTATCGCGATCGCTGCCAGTTGGTACGAATTGGACCTAGCGACGGGGTGGGGGCACGAAGCGGTTGGCTATCTTTGCTTAGCGATTGCAATCGGATTTCTGCTATCGTTCGACCGATTGGCGGTCATCCTTTTTCATGACATGGGTGCACAGGACAAATCCTCTGGTATCAATCCTTTCATGTCAATTTGGGACTGGATGTCGTTGAAAGATGAAGATGGTTTCGAGTCTGCCGATGATGCAGTTGCCCAAGTTTCATCTCAGTCGCCCCAAGCAAAAAACGACAAGGATATCCTTGGGCATCTTACTTCGTTTGCTCCGGTAAAGTGGGTTTTTGTCGCTCTGGTTGCGGTGTTGTCGCTCGCGTCGGTTGTGACAATCATGAATTCGACGCGAGTGAAAATTGCGGTTGGTGAAGACGCAATGCTCTTTGAACCCCAGTCTGATGTGGTCAGCGGAAAATACGGCATACTGACGGTTTTAGATCACAAAGCTGAGCGAGGCGGAGAGGACGCTAGGTTGGGCAAAAATGCTGACATTTGGGACTGCGTGACCGAAGACGGAAAATTGAAAGCACAGCTCGTGTTGAGCCAGTCTTACGCGGGTTGGAAGGAATTGTGTGTTTGTTACGAAGGTCGTTCGTGGAAATTGGTTGATCGCACTGTTGAACAGCGACCACGCTCAGAGCTTGAAGTTTCAGAGAGCTATCGAACTTCCTACGCAATGGGCAGATTCAAGGGCAACGCAGGAGAGAATGCTTATTTGTTTTTTTCTGCAATCAGGCCCGATGGAACAGTGATGCCAGCTTTGACTGGCTTGGGAGCACTAGGAAATCGTTTTGCACACCGCTTTGACATGAGTGGTGTTTGGGAACTTGATGACGTCATGATGTTGCAAATGTTTATCGTGACAGCAGAAAAATTACCGCCCACAATTCTTAATAAACTAGAAGAAGATTTCGTGCAGTTCAGATCGCAGATCGCGAATTCTGCGATGGGGGCAGCACCAGAAAAAGTTACAGCGGCAGCTGCTAGCGTTCCCTTGTCGAACAAAAGACCTATCGCAGTTGCGACGAACGTCCAACCGATATTCAGTGAACAAGAACACATGACTGCGGGGAGCAATTAAGATGCTGCGTTGGATAAATCCTCTGGCCTGGATGCGATGGCTTGGTCAATTCATTTACAACTGGGCTCTCTCTGCACCGTGGCGCGATGCTCCCAAGGCGATCCCATTTTTGATCCTTTTCGGGGTTTTGGTCGTCACTGCCGCCATTTCACGTAGCCAAGCATCTGGATGGCGTACACGACTACTGGATAATCAACTTGCAGTTGCGTTAGAAAAAGACGATTTCCCGACGGCCGAATTGGTGCTGCGCCGTCAACTAAAGGACAAGCCAGACGATCCCAAACTGCTCCACCGACTGGCACTCACGAGAGACCACCAAGAACAAAATGAAGAAGCGTTGGATCTGATGCGCCGAATCGTATCAGTAAAAAATTACCAAGACAGTGCAAGATGGATTTTGCGGAAGGAATACGAAGGGAAAAAATGGAGCGAATTGAATGACGAGCAGCGTCTAGAGTTCGGCAGTTTGTTGAAATTGCTTCACGAAGACGCCCCAGGTGATATTAGCGTCAAGAGACTTTATGCAGACTACTTGATCGCGGCGGAGAAGTTCCCTCAGGCCGTACCCCTATTAGAAGATCTGGCCAGAAGTCAACCCATGCGTGGACTGCAGGCCGCTGCACTTTCACGTCGACTTGGCAACAACAACAACGCAAATCGCTTGGCCGCTCAAACCTTGGAAGCAGTCAGTAAGATGTCCACCGAGGACCCCACCAACGCCGTCCTGGCGCTTGCTGTGGCTCAAAACCAATTGTTCTTGAAACGCTACACCGAAGCTGTCCGGACTTTGGATCGTGCCGTTCAGCGGGCGAAAACAAAGGAAGATCAAATACGCCTAAACCAAGCGATGGGAGACGCGATTGTTGCCTGGGTCGCGTTTATCGAAGAGTCACCCAACAATACCGAAGCGGAGCGTCTGCGGATTCTAAGAATGCTACAAACCGCCTTGCAATACGCCCCCAACAATCCTCGAGTTCTAACGCTGGTCGCTGACCAAGTTTTGGGCACGATGGATAGTGATAGCGAAAAAATTGCGGCGTCTCGACAAGCGTTAATCAAAGGATCGTCACCGGGAATCGCTCACTTTGTCCAGGGCACAGCCGCGTTGATGAAAGACGACGTCAATACGGCGATGATGCATTTGAAGATTGCCTCCGAGTTGATGCCTCGTAGCGGTGCGATCTTGAACAACTTGGCTGTCGCCATGACGACACGAAAAGATGCGAACTTGGAGCAGGCGCTAAAGATCTCCAATACCGCAATTAAACAAACCCCCAAGGCTACTCCGCACTTCTTCGAAACACGCGGGCAGATCTTATTTCGCCTTAAACGCTATCTAGACGCGATACCGGATTTAGAAAGGGCACTGGCTCTTGAAGACCTAGCGCCCAAAGCTCATGAAGCATTGGCAGAATGCTACGAAAAGCTAAATCAACCCGAATTAGCCGAAGCACACCGATATGCTTCAAAACAGCCAATTGGGGAAAAAGCGAAAGAGAATCCGTAGTTCTTCGCGTCAAACGAATTCGTATCCAGGCGAGTGTTTCGGCACTCGCTTTTTTTGTGCCAAAATTTGACTCGTATGTCCCGAATTCCTCCGTGTTGAGTCCAATATGCATTGGCGCAGCAAAGAGAAACTCGGGATAATCCACCTGACACCTGTCCTTTAAATCGTGAGCGACAAGGTGATAGCCAGTTGGTGGTACTGCACTATCTGCGGCTAGTACTTTTGTGCTTACGTCATAAACTCGTCGTGTTTTGAATGACGGGACAGAACCTCGTCTGAAAATGTCTCCAAGTAAAAACAAACTCATGCATGACACCCTCCTTTCGTTACCCTCAAATGCAACAGCCCTCAGCGGTCGACTTTGTTTGGTCACTGGCGGAGCAGGCTTCATTGGTTCGCACCTCGTCGACGCACTTCGCTCACAAGGAGCAGCAGTCCGCGTGCTGGATAACTTCAGCACCGGATACCAACACAACTTGGCTCACACCGAGAGCGATCCGAATGTAGAAGTTGTCGAAGGCGACGCATCGGAAGCGGATGTGGTGCATGCGGCCATGAAGAACGTCGAAATTGTTTTTCATGGAGCGGCAATGGCCAGTGTTCCGCGCAGTATGCGTGAACCCGACTTGTGCCACGCGTGGTGTACCACCAGTACAGTGCATTTGCTAAATGCAGCGGCTGAAAACAAAGTCGCTCGGTTTGTGCTTTCGTCCACGAGCGCTGCATACGGAGATTCGCCATTTGTTTCCAAACGCGAAGTAGATGCGGTGAATCCGCTGTCGCCCTATGCAGCGTCGAAGCTTGCGTCCGAAGCGTACTTGAAAGCTTTCAACAGCGGATTTGGTTTGGAAACCGTGATCCTCCGCTACTTCAACGTCTTTGGTCCTCGCCAAGATCCTCAAAGCGAATACAGCGCAGTCATTCCTCGTTTTGTCTCCATGATTTTGTCGGGCGATCGACCGATTATTTATGGTGACGGCAATCAATCGCGTGACTTTGTGTTTGTTCGCGATGTCGCGTTGGCGAATCTGCTGGCCGCGACGATGCCAGGCGTTGCAGGTGGGACTTACAATATCGCCCGTGGCGAACGCACCACCTTGCTGGAACTGCTGACAACACTGCGAAACATTCTTGGCCAGAACATTGAACCGATTCACGAGGCAACCCGTGCTGGAGACGTTCGTGATTCGCTGGCCGATATCACACAGGCAAGGCAGCATCTGCAGTTCGAGCCCACCGTGACAATGGGCGAAGGCTTGGCTTTGAGCGTTGACTACTATCGCAGCATCGTACAGGCGGGCGTGTAGCTGTATCGTTCGATGGCACGTGACAGCGTTGTAATTGCCCATGATGTGCCCAAACAGGAGAGTTTTTCGCGAACCGACAATCCCGCGACACGTCAAAGTTTGTGCAGTATCGCGATCCGTGATCGATTTTGCGACCAAATGGCCGATTCTGGCCGTTGACCAAGCCGATCTGGAGCGATAAATTCCTGTCTGAAATGGCAGCAGCCAATTCTTACGGTGGGTGTAGCTCAGTTGGTTAGAGCGTCGGTTTGTGGTACCGAATGTCGGG
>CAZZDZ010000376.1:0-6307 GCA_964652675.1 uncultured Pirellulaceae bacterium | reverse complement strand
CTCGATCAAACCAACCTCGCCTCGCGGCAGGTAGTTTCTTAACTGCCGGTCGCCTTACATGATGATTGTTGCGCTGCAACGTGAAGGAGCCCAGGTGTGTGCGCGCAAGCACCACACTCGCAAGACCGATTTTCGCAGGGGCAAGCGTCTGGGAAAAAACGACCATCTGATCACTTGGAAGCGTCCCGAGGTTTGTCCCTACTGGATGAGCCGAAGCGAATACGACAACTTGCCACGAACGTTAACGGTTCGCGAACTGCGCGGTGGGCTTCGCCGGGGTCAGGCCTTGTGTTCGGTGTTCGGAGGTGGTCAATTGAGACCAAAGAGGTGTTCATTTCTTCTCGTAGTTTACCGATCCCATGCCACGTCCTCCTCGAATTCAGTTCGCCGAGGGACATCAAAGGGGGCAGGGAAAGCGCCGAGTTAAACCGTTTTGGAATTGGGAATGAAAGAGTCCTACAAAGAAGATTTAGCCAATCACTTTGGCCTCAACCCGTACGCTGGAGATGGTGACATCTCGGGTGTAGCATCGGCAAGAGGAAACGCAGGCCAGCCATTGAGCTCCGCTGCAATCATTTACGGGCATCCTTCTCGTGTGCCGACGACGCGATCGACGTGCGGAAGGCAGCACCGATCGTACCATCATTGCCAAGGTGCGATTGGGCACGGCGGAGTCAGAGACCCTGTGCATGTGTAGACATTCCAAACGCGAGAGCCGGGAGATCCCATCGGTTCCAAGTGCAGAGCCAAGCTTTTATGCAACGGCCAACTGCTTGGACGCTTAGCGAACCTCACAGAGGGCACGGCTAAGATGAACGCTGATGGGAAGTCAGATGGCTTCATAGTACCGACGACGCGAGGGAACAAAACCGGAACTCCGGCAGCGGACTTTGTTGAGGAAAGGAAGTCACCGAAGGGAAGAGCAATTGAACCGTCATCGATACACCAGACTCTGAGCGGGACTGCGTATCAATTGGAATGACACAGTTGCCACGACAGGTAGCAGCGATGTGATCGTTTGACCTAACGGAGGAGCCGTATGAGGTAGTTTTTCACGTACGGATCTGTGCGGGGAACGGCTGGCAACAGCCGTTCCTACCGCGATAGCAATAGTGTTCGGCACGACGATGGTATAGACTTGCATCATGCCAAGACCTCAACGGCCAGATGAAGCCAATGGGATCTAACACGCCCTCAATCGGGAAACGCACTGAGCATCACTGTTTGAAAGGGTCAAACCTTTTTGCCTGCTCTTTCTCCCTCTCCGCTTGTTCCTTCTCCACCTCTTCATCGGTTTTACCGAAATGGTAGACCAGGGTCTCGTTGCCGATTTGTACGTACACGCGTTCTTGAACGGGCTGCAGTAGAATTCGCGTTTCGACTTGATTGTGAGTCGACGGGACTTCGGTTTTTAGCCGTTCGTGCAATCGTTCTCCATCTCGCACGTCCAACGCCATCACATCCACTTCTTTTTGTGATGCGCCGGTTGAATTGTGGATCGCACGAAAACGCGAAAACAACACAACAGGGCTATTCGCCGGTTGCGCGATCGTGCATCCCCAAGTTGACCCAAGATCCTTGTGCCAATTCAAGCTGCCATCGGCCAAAGAAATCGCGTGGACCAGATCGGCTGAATAATGTGAACCACCACTACGGGTCGTATCATCGGGTTGGTCACGTCCAAGCCACGAAGTCATGATCAGTTGCCCGTCCAATTCCATCACCTTGATTTTTTTCAGTTCCGGAATTGGGTCGATATCCAAGCTGCTGACTTCTTTTGCCAATTCAATGTCCCAAACCGTCAACTTTCCTTCTGTATTCAACAGAGTCATGTATCGACCATTGACGATGCTGCCAAACGTCTGCCCCTGTTCGCTAGCCAGCGCATTGGCGGTCGTTGTGGTCAGTTCCAGCAGCACTTTGTCGTTGAACGGATCCACCACTTTGACGTCATAGACCATTGGATCGTCCGTCGGCGTGTAACACAAAATATAGCGTCGCGTTGCAGCCCAAATGGTGCCGTGCTCCCATGGCTTTTCATCCAGCTTTTCGCCATCGTGCAATCCAAAGAAAGCGGTCCTTTCCAGCGATGCCGACACAACCGCAACGCGGTCACCATCGGTCAGGATATATCCATTGCTGGGGGCAGCACTGTTTCGCCAAATATCCTCCGATGTCTTTAAGCTTACCGCCATTAGATCACCCGCATGGAGAACCATCAGGCGATCCCCAATGATTGGTCCAGCGCGGAACTCTGTCAGTTCGCCAACACGAGACGAATCAACGGCGTAACGAAAAATCGAGTCGCCAAACTTACTGGTCCTGCTTTTGCGTCTTGCGCGGTTTCCGCCGTCTGCATTAAACGAGCGTGTCCACAAATTGGAGTCGGCCGGCAGGTTGGTGCGGACTTTGAACAGGTCGACCGCGTTCACGACTCCTGGGCCGACGATCGCCATAACACCGCCATCAATGATGGCCTCGCGATAAAGATCTGGCCTGCCAGGCAGCCCCACTTGAAAACCGGTGATCGCCCCATTGGGATCTCTAAATCCGATCTGTCTCCCCGCCATATTGACCAGTTGCCAGCCACGAAAGAAATCGCCTGATTGTACTTTGGTATTCAGGATTGCTTGCGAAGTAGAGTTTCCGAAGCCGCGCGGGGTGGGGTTACTGGACCATAACAACCCAGCCTTGTCGTCCCAATCCGTGCTTGGCAATACGCGAGCCTTCTGGACGTTTTCAGCGAGCAACTCCAGTCGATCCGTATCAACGTCATCGTCACGTTTGGATAACTGATCCAGCAGTCGCTGCGCATCGGCTTTCATTCCGCCACGCGCATAGACATCTACCAACAGCATTAGTTGTTCGTTGGAGAGTGAACTGGAATCGCGAATGCCGGTCGCATTAAAACCCGCCCCCAAGCGTTCCGCCATCAACAACGATTGACTGCTGAGATGTTTTCGACCTTGTGTGCGGCGTGCCGCATCCAGTTTATAGCCGGGAAAATGCGGCAGAGCCTTGGAGAGCTTCGCCGAGTCTTCGATTTTGGTTTCGATGTACGCTTCGACCTTTTTGGAAATCTGTTTCAACTGCTCGGGGCTGGCCTTCTTGGAAATTGCCACCATTCTCGCGGCAATCCAATGATCCAATTTGCAGATTCGCGTCAAATCATCGATCACACTTTCTGCGGCGACATCGGAGCTATTGATTTTGCCCGTCGCCAAAAGCGACGACATCTCGATCAGTCGGTCAGCCGCTGCGTTTATGTCACCACTGGCCAACGAATTTTTGTTTCGCAGTGCCAAGAACTCCAGTCGCTGAGCGGAGCTGTCGATCATGCTTTCTAGTTCGCTCACCATTCCAGTTGCGTCACTCTCACCAGCACGCAGCATTCCAAGCATCGCACTGACGCTTAAGTTTCGGACGGCAATGTCCTCGGCGTCTATTTCACCTGCGGTTTTCAGCAGTTCCAGAGCTTTACGACGATCACCACGCTGAAGCAGTAACTCTGCTTTGCTGATCAGTGCCATCAGGTCTTTGGGATCGCGTTTGAGCGCTGCGTCGACAAGTGGCTCCAACGACGCTTCACCGCGAGCAACGACCACAGTCGTCGGGCCTTGAGAAATGATTTCACCACCGGCAGCAACCAGATTTCCCAGAGCGTATCGCGTCGAACGGCGTTGCAACACCTTGCCGTCTTTGAGCGAAAGCCGAATGAGTTCGTTGCCCGACGCGGGAATCAGATAATCCTCTTTTCCAAAGACGCCTCGGCCGACAATTTGCTGGCCTGCGCTGAGCATATCGACGGGCGTCCGCCATTTTTCAGCGCCGGTTTCGGCATCGTAAGCGGACATGCCCCGTGAGCTGGCCATGAAGAATACGCCGTCGCGAACTCCTGCGAGATACCGAAATTGATTGCGAGGAATCCGGAAACGTTCTGTGCCGGTCACCAAGTCAAAACAGAACAGCAAATCTGCTTCCAGCGGTGTCACAAAAACAGCATCACTCGTGGCGATCGCAGCGCCACTGTGCCAACGTTGCATTAACGCTGTTGTGTCAAAATTTCCGCCTCGCGTGGACATCGTTTGTTGCATGTTGATTTTGCGACGATAGTTCACGCCCCATCGCAAAGTGCGATCGACCAAGTCGACTGCGACCATCGCTCCCGCACCGGTTGGGCAAAGCAGCAGGCCTTCGTGGTACGACGGTGTTGCCCCAGCGATTCGTCGGGCCATGTCGACGGAAACAAAACCGGCTTCCAAACTGGCAAGCTGTTGCCGCCATTGTTCATCGCCGGTCGCCGGGTCAAGACAAAGCAGCATGATATCTCCGGCGATCTCCGCGAGCACGTAAAGACGGCCATCCAATGGCAGCGGCGGTCCCAAAAAGAACGCATCTGACAAAGGAGATTCGTTGTAACCACCTTCACTACTCCCCAACCGCCAAAGCAACTTGCCTTCGGTCGCCAATTCAAGCGCCACCAAAGTGTTGTTTGTATTGTCGGCTGGTCGAGTTCCCCGCCATCCCATCACGGGGTTAAAACTGGCTGCGTCGAGTTCGTTTAAGCCACCGAGCATAAAAGCGCGTCGTCCATCGCTGGATATTTGCCCGTATGGCAAATCATTCCAGACTCGTTGCGACAACAATCGATTACCACTTTGCTGACCGATCGCTGCGCCGGACGGTTCATCGTCGGTACCATCTTCAGGCTCGTGGTGGGGAACATTCCAAACTCGCTTGCCCGTGCGATAGTCGACCCCGTACAGATGCTGGGTCGACCGCATCAACAGCCAGTCGCCTACTCGTAATGGCATCACGCTTGGCGGCGGCAACTTCGCGCCGGACTTCAATTCGTCGGCAATTTTTTCCAGCTTTTGGATTTCACTTTGGATAACGCTCATTGGCACTTTCCAACGCAAGTTTTCAAGTGGCATTTGGCCAAACGAATTTTCATTGCGATCGGCGCTGCCGCCGAACATTGCATAGTCTGGCGATTCGCCGCCTGCTTTGAGCATCGTGTGATCAAAACGTTCATCGATCCACGACTCGAGGTCTTTTTCTTCTGGCCAAGCGATCGCTTCGCCATCGATCGTCACCTCTCCCGATTGCGGGACTGTGTCTTCATCGGTCACTCGATTGGCCAGTCGTTTGGCGGCCAAGTGGATTGCGTGGATCGAATCTCCTAAGTGCGAAACGGCGCGATCTGATTTAACCAAATCGTCCAATAGCAACGAAGCAGAAAGCGGATGCCCTAAATACATTTCATGCTGAGCGAGCAGAAGTGACGCTTCAAATCCGGCGGTGGTATGAAAGAACTTGCGTCGCACTTCTCCAACGGCGTTCCAATCACGCGTCTTCGATGCGGCGTCAAGCGTCTCTCGAGCCAAGGCGTCGTATCGCAGTTCGTAAGTTTCGATCGCCGACTTTGGCAGTTCGCCAACCAATCGTCGAGCTTTGCGCATGATGCTATCGGTCAGATGCTGATAGCGATTGAGCCGACGAGTTGTTTTTGCCAAAAAGAAATCTTGGCCAGCAAGATCCGACTCCGCAGCGTCAACGGCATCTCGTTGCAAAAGATCACCAAGCCGTACGACGGCGTCGCTCCAGCGTTCCGCGTTGATCGCATCCTCTGCTTCTTTCAATTCTTGTTCGATAAACCGCGGTGCTTCGACAAAGCGTGCGGGCGAGTCTTGGGTCGGCGTCACACGACCAAGTTGGCCGTAGCTGATGCCGGACATCGACGTCATCAAAGCGGACAGCACTGAAAACCGTAAAAACGATTGCCTTAGTGAACCAGAAAAGTGCACAAACAAATTCATTGAATCAGTCTCTTCGTCAGGAAAAGCCAGTCGTAGAAATCGTTCTGGCTAACCGATATTGTACGATCTCTGTCGCCCAAGTCGCCTCCGATTGGCCCCAATTTGCGTGGCAAGACTGTTTTTTGTGACAGTTCTTTTCAGCCCAGCGCCAGCGAATGGAAATGGCGGGGCAAATCATTGCTTGAAGCTAGAGGGTTTATTAGCACGCGGCGGCTGTGACCTAATTCGAGACTGCGAATCTTGGGAGGTAATCCGAGGCGTAAGTTCTGGAGTTGCGCTTTTGCAAAATGTATCCAGATTCGATCGATCGATTGGATGAAACAACCGGAAAACCAGCTGCGTAGCAGTGACAGCATATAGCCCCATGCATCAGCATGGGGTTCGAGTCGTGCGCCACCAACTCTCGTTTTTTCCGTCCTTCATCGCCGCCTGCGGCGGCGATGAAGGACGGAAAAAACGAAACCGATAGGGGGTCGCTTGTAACCTCG
>CAZZDZ010000375.1:0-6314 GCA_964652675.1 uncultured Pirellulaceae bacterium | reverse complement strand
CCAAAACTTGGCTGCCGACGGTGTGAGTATCGTAGCGGGCCATCACAAACGCTTCTCCGCGCCGCCCAGCTGTAACGTTGCCGGCGGAGTCGATTGCAGCGGTGCCGGAATTGTTCGATGTAAATGCTGCCAATCGAGTGACGTCGCGGGTACTGCCGTCGCTGTAATTTGCGACCGCGACAAAACGCTGCTTCGATCCCTCGCCTTCGATGACCGCTTGGGCTGGATAGATTTTCACCGAATCAACGGTTGGTGGCTGGTTGTCTTTCGGGTCGATTTTGGCCCCGTCCTGCAACCACTTCAACATGGTGGCGTAATAATCGGATTCTTTGTCGAACAGTTTTCCGCCGGTATGCGGAACGGCGCCAATTGATTTTTTCAACAACAAGCTTTCTTCGGGGACCGCCAAATTGATTCGACGAACACCGATCTCTCGTGTGATCCGGTGGTAGTCACCTTGGGGATCGAAACCAAACAAGCTGATACGAAAACCGTCTTTGCCGCGTGCCGCGCCGTGACACGAACCGGTATTGCAGCCGCTGCGCGTCAAAACGGGCATGATGTCGTTGACGAAACTGACGGGTGGCGTGTTCGTCGCCCCTTTGACTTCGACTGGAATAGTTACTTTGGTACCGCGATATTTCGCCACCAGCTCTGTTTTGCCATCCGCGACAGGCAGCAATTTGAAACCGTCGCGTTTCACTTTCGTTGCGTCACCAATGGACCATTGAACGCGTTCGCTGGCGTCTTCGGTGATCCCGTCATCACGCATCAAGACAGCGACGAACGATTGAAAGTCACCAGCCGAACCAAGCTTGATTTGCGGTGGGTAGACCGCAATGTTCGGTTTGCGAGCCGCATTTTTGGCAGTCGTCGCGTTTGGGTTTGCGGGCTCCGCTGCGGACGCCGACAACGTCATGCAGGTAAATAGAACCACCATCGCTGTCGCGAAACCCATAAGAAGTTTCGGCCGCGACATCGCATGGAGAAAGTCTTGACGACTTTCGCTAAGGTCACTGGTTGTCTTAGTAAGTAAATTCATGGTTTTGGATTGCTATTTTTTAGGTGTCGCCTTGGCAACTTTGTTGTCGGTCGCCTTTTTAGGTGGCAACGGTTTGTCGACTCGCAACTCGCCTGTTCCGTTTGTTTGCACAATCGTTTCGTCGCCGACTTTGACTCGGGTCACACAGTTAAGTGTTTTGTGCTTTGCGACCTTGGCATCTTTTGCGATGACGACGGGAAACGTCAACGTCTTGGTATCTTTGTTGATCTTTTGCGTTGCCTCCGAACAACTCGTTCCTTTTGGCAATCCAACCAACTCGACTTCTGCGTCGCCTTTGTATTCGCGAAGAACCTCCACATTCAACGTCACGGTTGCCTGGGAGCCCAATTCCCCTGATGACTTTTTGAAAGCGTATTTGAAAAGTGAATCTTGCACGTCCAACATGATCGGCTTAGTCGCCAAGTAGGCGGTGCCCATTTTGGTCGAGTAACTGGCCGTCAAAATGACGGGCCATTTGCCAACCGCAGCGCCAGAATTGGCGGTGATCGGAACAACGATTTCGTTTTTGCCCTTTTTGATTCTGCGACTGTTGTTCACTCCAATTCCTGGCGGATTGTAAAGCGTTCGGAGCGACACAACGCCGTCGAATCCTTCGTCGCGAACAATCTTGACCAACAAGTCCTTGCTGCCGCGACGAACGATCGGAGTTTTCGGTTGAACCAGTTCGATCGTGAACGGTGCTTTGTCGGTGACCGCCATCGCGGCACGTTGCGTTTGATAGGTCCACATCGCGCGGCGATTCTGACCAAGCACCATGTTGTGGTTCTGCGAAAGTCGACCCATCACATTGAAATTCTTGTCATCACCGCGACCGTTGACTGTGAATAGCGACGCGTTGTGCTCCGTGCCAGCTTTTGCCGTCAACAAGACCGGAATCTCATTGCGTCCTGGAGGCACTGGGAAAGTCGTCGCCGTGACGCCTTGGGGCAACGAATCCAAATCCATGCGAATTTCGCCGTTGTATCGGCTACGAGCGGTGGTGACGACCATCCCGATTTGGCCCCCAGCTGGCACGTTTACAACTTGCGCTTCGTAGCGACGAATTTCTTTTAGCGTCAATTTGAAAGTTGGATCGGGCATCGTCACTTCGATACGATAATTGTGACTTGGACTGCCGCTGCGAAGATGATCGTACAAACGCACCGTGTGTTTGCCGGTCTCTTTGGCTGCGAATTCGATAATCGGGTCGACTTTTGCACCACCGCCGTCATCGGACGACTTGATCGTTTTGTTATCTGGGCCGAAGACGTTGCAGTAAGCATCCAGTGGTGAACGAAGCACGCCGCGAGCGAACACTTCGACGCGATAGTTTTTGCCCTTGGTTGCTTGGAACGAGAAGCAGTCGTAGTCGTTTTCTTCGCCAATCAATCCGCAGAACGCGGCCGGGACGGTGTGCTCGGGAGCCTTTTTGTAGTTGTCATTCGGTTCGACTTCCATCACGACCGGCAAATCATTGACGCGAATCCAGTTGGGCGACGGGCTGATCCCGTTTTCGTTTTCCGAGATCATCGGCCATTGTTCGACCGTTTCGCTTGGCAATTGCAGCGACGCGGCAGTCGTCGAGTTATCCGCGTTCACCAACTTGCCTTTGAACGTCGATCCTGGAACACCACCGCCGGGAACAACTGCAATCGGTCGTGGAAACGTACCGACGTGCAATCGATAACCACAAACGTTGCTTCCGCGAAACGAACTGTCGCGAACCAGCACTGTGTAGGTGCCGTCTTTGGGAGCTTTAAACGAACAGAACCCGTCCTGTTGGAGCAAAGCTGAATCGTCGCTCGATGCCACTTCAAAACGCCCTTCGTCCAAAATCGCAATGTATGGATCCAGGATGTTTCGGTTAACCAGCGAGAAAGCCAACCGAATGCCTTCGATTTCGACGTTCAACACTTCGTCTTTTTTAAGTTCGACTTGGTAGTGGTCGACATCTTCGCGATCCACGACGCCTTCGATCGTTTGGTTCAATTCGATCTTTTGAGGCTCAGTGAAATCATTGTTCGGTTCCGCTTCGGCCTTGATCGGCATCGCGCCGACCCCCAACAATCGCAAGTTCGCAATCCCACCTTTGCAAATCAATCGCACGGGGTACAAGCCAGGCGCAAGATCCTTGGCGGCTTTCAGTTTGACTTCGACCTTTTTGCCATCGACGACTTTTACATCGACAATTTCGATACCCGCCACGTCGCACAAGACATCGTAGGCATCGGAGACTCGAGTTCCGTGGAACGTTACCGTCGTTTCTGTGCCGCGAACAACACCCATCGGCGATAGCCGGTCGACTACTGGCAAAGTCGCCTGGGCGACCGAAGCCGTCACTAGCAACGCAAATACTGCAATCGCAATCAGGTTCTGTCGAATCATCAACTCAATGGCTCCGCAAATCAAAAGCAGAAAGTAAAAGACAAAAATGTCTTGCTGGAATTTGGTCCCACAATTTGTTACGACATCAGTGGTTCGATTAGGTTTCCACCGTCGACGATTTCGATCGGGCGACCACCGGGAGCCATCAGTTCTTTGTCAGACACAATGCCCATCAATCGGTACATCGTTGTCGCCAAATCGGCTGGCGAAACCGCATCACGATCCGGTTCGGCCGCGGTCGAATCCGACGCACCATGAATCATGCCGCCTTTGATCCCGCCACCGGCCAACATCACGCTGAATACTTTTGGCCAATGGTCGCGGCCGGCGTCTTTGTTGACCTTTGGCGTGCGGCCAAACTCGCTGCTGACCATCACAAGCGTTTCGTCTAATAGCCCACGCGAGGACAAGTCGCCGAGCAATGCAGACAGCCCTTGGTCCAGCGCAGGCATTTGGCTGTTGATGCCATCGGTGATGCCTGCGTGCATGTCCCAACTGCCATAAGTCAGCGTGACTAGCCGCGTGCCGGCTTCGACCAAACGTCTGGCCATCAGCAATCGTTGGCCAGCCTCGGTCTTGCCGTAGCGCTCGCGCATTTTGTCGTCTTCTTTGCTGATATCAAACGCTTCACGCGCCTTGGGCGTGTCCAGCAAATCATACGCTCGCTGATAAAACGTATTCATCGCGCTGACGTTGTCCGCCGAAGTGCCGCTGGTAAAGTTCTTGTTGACGGCTTCGAGCGCAGACTTGCGACGCATGAACCGTTCTGCATCGACGCCGGACGCCAGATCCAAATCGCGAACTTTGAAATCGCCGCGTGCTGGGTCAGCCCCCAACGCAAACCCGCCATAACTGCTGGGCAAATACCCCGTGCCAGCGAATTCGTTTGGTACGTTCGGAATGCAAACGTAAGGAGGCAAGTTGTTCCGTGGTCCGTATTCGTGACTGATGACCGAACCAAAGCACGGATAGCGAAGAGCTGGGCTTGGTTTATAGCCGGTAAACATGTTGTGCGTGCCGCGCTCATGAGCTGCTTCGCCGTGAGTCATCGAGCGAATGACGCTGAACTTGTCAGCCATCTTGGCTAGCTTTGGAACGGATTCGCAAAACTGTTCGCCGGTGTTCGTTTTGATCGGACGCATCTCGCCGCGGTATTCCAGCGGGCTGTACGGTTTGGGGTCCCAAGATTCTTGCTGAGCCATTCCGCCGGGCAAGTAAATGTGAATGACACTTTTTGCCTTTGCTTTGACAAAGTCATAGTGCTTCTGTTCTGCCATTGCCTGACGCATCAACAAGTCGGGCAGACTCAGTCCAAGTCCACCGAGCGCTCCGGCAGCGAGGAATCCGCGACGACTAAATGGGTTTCCGTGACAACGCATTCGCAAGCTCCAGTTTTTTAAACAGGTTTTTGTGTTAGACCCAATCGCACATCAACCATATGTCATGGAGTGGTTGAAGTGCAGAAATTGCCGATACTCCGTTAATGCGATGCACTAGTTCATGACGCAGCGTAAGGGCGTAGCAGGGCTAAAATCGTGGTTAAGCGAATTTCTGGATAGAGATTCGCAGGCCTTGATGGTTTTAAGGTGGGACCTGAACACTGCAAATTCACTATTTGGTTTGTGAAAAGCTGCAACGATCAGGGGAAAGGTAGGGGGCGGTTGAACGCTAATTGTAATCGCATTGATGTACAAAAAGCCCTCAAGACACGGGGTAAGGCTATCGATTGGCCCCATCTGCGTCAAACCATCCTGAATATTCCAATCGTGCCAAAATCACGGTTGAAATGAGTAAATCTGACTGATTTGGTCGCTTGCAGCCGTAAATGCCGACGTCACAGGTACTTACGGCAGTTACGGCTGCAATTTTGACGGCGGCTTATTCGCGTGCGAAAACCATAAAAGTTACCCGCACCCCGCTACTGGACGTTGATAGAGTCAATCGTGATCTGGAACGCGCCAGGTCGTTTGTCTCCCAGCAATATGCCGATCGCTTGAACTTGGCTTGGGTTCAATCGCATTGCTTGGATGGCGCGGCCAAACGAATGGGCAACGAAGTTGTTGATTGGCAAACGAATTTCTTGCCATTGCCCGCTGCTGGTTTGAAAGTCCATTTGATACGAGAACGCGGTTCGTCGATCGGGCGTGTACAAATTGAAAGTGTATTTTCGCCCGTCCCCTTTGACCCGCATTACAATCGTGTCGCCAGAATTCAGCCCAAGGAACGCGCCCGTCGGCCTTGATCGGACCGAAGCAAACCCGCCGTTGTTGGCCAACGAAATGTTACCCGAAAACTGCAGCGTCCCTGCTTGCGTAATCGTCGCGCCACTCGTGCTACGACCACCCATCACGCCATCGTTGACAATCTGCCATTGCGATGCCTGGGAAGTACTGTCGAACTGATGCAGACTACGCATGACTTGTCCGCTGGTGACAGGAAACTGTGATTGAGCGGTGGAACACCATGAGACGAGTGTACCGACAAGACAACCGAGCAAAATCGATGGCCGTTTCAGGCACGGTTTGGCGTTCATTTCTGGAAACCCTGTGAGTTCGCTGTAGTGACACGGTTAGGATGATATCGCCGTGTCAAGTAACGGCTATCTCAAGGCAGGGCAAAGCACTTTTTCAATCTGAGTTGTTCGTAGTGAGTTGTTCGTAGATTGGGCACGTTTGCCCGATACAAAGCGTATTTCAATTCAGTCGGGCAAGAGTGACGCGTCCGACAAAACTCCCAACAACGAAATCGCCCTGAGTGCCCTCTCCGCGTTTAGGCTCGACTCTACTGGAAAGCCTGCGATTTAGGCCGGAGGCCGACACAGCCCTAGCCCATGGCGTCAGCCATGGGGGCGTATAAACAACAAATGCAAAAGGGCGGAGCCCGACAC
>CAZZDZ010000374.1:0-6394 GCA_964652675.1 uncultured Pirellulaceae bacterium | reverse complement strand
GTTCGGCCACAATAAATCGACAAGCCGTCAAGACTTCCGCTACAGGTAGATTTTCATCTGCCGCTCGCCTAAACCAGGGCGCGGCCATTCCATTCTAAACAAGCGGATCAGGCAATTGGCCTTGGTAGCGTGATTCGGCAAATTGACGATACCAATCAGCGTACGATTGGAGCTTGTCTTGCAAACTGTCCTGGCCCGTGGATTGTTCCTGGTCACTTTGGATCCGTTGGGAATGGTTCTCTAGTCTCGTGGCAAATTGATGCATCGTTTCGCTTGGCGAACGAATCAGTTGGTGCTTACGCAGTAGCCGGTCAACTTTTGCCAACATCAATTTGCTTTTGACGTCTTCGGGATTCAATTCCGAATGGTCGTCGCGCAAGAATCGTCGCCACATCAAATACACAAGCAAAAGAAACAGTGGCCACTGCGCCACACGGAACAAGAATGACAGTGGATCTGTCGCTCGCATCGACATGATCCAACCCAGCGTTTTGCTGAAAAAACCTTCATTGCCCTCATTGTCACTCTCATCGTCTAGACCATTTTCGCTGCTAGAAAGTTCATCGTCGTCACCGGACAGAGGAGAAAGATAAGAGCGGCCGGGCGTGGATTCGACCGGGAACCATGTTTTCGTTTGATCATCGTACGCTTCGACCCAAGCGTGCGCGTCACGATGACGTGCCACCCAGACGTCATCTTTCGTATCGAATTCGTCAGCAACATAACCTGTCACGTATCGAGCTGGCACACCGGCGCTACGCAAAATCAAAACACTCGCCGATGCAAAAAATTCACAGTGTGCAGGGTGTTTTAATTCCAAAAACCGCGCGATTGGATCCACACCGTTCGACATCGGTGTTCCTCGCAGTGAATACTCGTATTCATTCTGAAAATAGTTCTGCAGCGCTGCGGCTTTGCCACGTGCACTCCCCCGACTGCCACAGACCTCTTTGGCAACGCGAGCAGCTTGCTTGGAAACACTAGGGGGAACATTCATCAAAAAATGTCGCCGCGCGTTATCCAGGGGATCCACTATCGGTTCATTGTCAATTCCCAGCACATACGGGTTAGTTCGGTCAGGTCCATGTTCCAATACCTGGCTGTTACTAAAGCGAATATGTCGACCCGCGCATTCGATCCATTTTATGTTCATCGGTACAAAAAACACGTTCCCCTTCAAGGGCTCGTTATGTACTTCAACGGTTGCGAATCGATTCGACTTGGAAGGACTAACTTGGAAACGGTTCAGACGTCGACTAGAACGACCTTCGATCCGGGTAGTTCCTCTGCCAACCGGTTCTAACCACCTCGGTTCAAACGATGCGACTTGCTGACCTAGCGGCAGGTCGTCATTTTCGATCGCATTCCACCTGCTCTGGTGGTAAAACTCGAAAGCGCTGCCCTTCAAGTATCCTGGTCGAATCTTCGAATAGACCTTCAGGGCTATCTCCGCTGGGTCGGTACTCATGTGGCGCCGGATCGAACCGATTCTATCGCCTCGAACATAATTCGATGACGCAATCGTTGTGTTTCGCGCGACGGCATCGAGTGATGTTTGCAACTTCGAATACACGAGACCTTGAATGTCCGGCAGCACAAGTCCGGTGACATGTGCAATCGCACTAGTGGTCATCAGGATGATCGAAAGCGCAAGTGCAGAAAACAGCAGGTTGGTTCGCCCGCGATCGACCGTTGTCGTCATTCGCAATTTGTCTGGGCGTATCGCAGCCTCGAAACGGTCGCCGCGTGACCAATGGTTCAGAATAAAGCGTGATGAAAACAAAAAGCCAACCACGCTAAACAACGCCACGGTGACTTGTCCCGCAAGCGATTGGCTGGAACCACCGGCGGCAACACACAGCATGACGACCAATAACCCAAGGCCCAAAAGCGTTGGATGCCCAAACCGTGGGTAAAACACATGCAGCACCAATCCAACGATCAAAGCAATGTGAGCAACCGAATCGACTACGCACGAAAGCAGGTTGATCGTGTCAGTCAAATGATGTGTCAGTCGCCAAGACGCGGTGCCCACAAAGAACAAGAATACAACAACGGTCACACTGGTTCGATGAATCGAACCTGACCACCTGAACGACTCCGTCGTATTTATCTTTCTACGAAGGATTGTCGCGATGAACACAGCCAGGACGTAAAACGTAAATGTGATCGCAGTCGTTTTGAATGTTGACCCCACAAACAATGATTGGAGCAACAGTAGCGACGGAATCAGCAAAACACTCTTGTCTTTAGCGTCATTGGTTTTCACGATCTGCCTCCATGTCTACACGGATGATCGAAACATTACTCGGCAAATCTTCGCCAAGTTCACGTTCGTCACGACAAGTTAAAACCAGAGTCGGTTGGTTCCCGACTTGATCCAAAACGGACACCAGTCGTGATTGGGAAGTAGTCGCGTCCACCTGGAAAGCTTCGGCCAGACGAATCAGCATCGATTCGCGATCGCCTGTTGTCGTTTGGTCAACTTCATCGCCGACGATGACATTCTCAGCTTCGTTTGTCAGATACAGGCTGATATGGATTGATCGAGTCACAAACTCGGAAATAGCACTGGCGGCCAGCGACAACATCCGCTCGAACAGCGGATCGTAAACCTGTTCGTTGCTCCGATGCTTTTTACCGGTTTCGACGATGGAGGCATCAATCAGTAACGTGATTGAGCAAATGGACGGTGATTCATATTCGCGGACAATGGGTCGACCAAGTCTCGCCCATGATGCAAAGTCCCATCGTCGCACAGGCATGCCAACTTGGTATTCGCGACTGCCGGTGTATTCGACGGAGGTACCCGAGAGCAATTTGTGAGCCCAGCCACCGATTGTCGACAAGAGACTTTTTGCCGCCGCATCTTCATCCGCGTCCAACGGCTGGGGTGTGATCGCGATCGTCGCGCCCAAGTTGACGCGATTGGACCACCGAAACAGATAAAACGGAAACGTCGACTCGATGTTCAGCGGAGGCAGGTTGTGAATTCCGCGACGGTCAAACGTGAGAGATGCTTGATGGTCAAACTGTCCGTAGGGGCGAATGACAGGAACGAAATCCCACGGCGACGAACTAAACGTTGCATGCGACTGATTTCTGCGCACCGAACGCATCTCTTTAAATCCCAGCGAAACATCCAGTGCAGGCAACCACCGATTGTTTTTTGAGTGCGCAATCAAACGCACGGGTTGGCCGACCGGCGCCGAAGCGGGCAGCGAACAGCCAACCGATAGCTTGGGACGCATCACCACATTGCAAATCCAACCCACCGTCATCACCGCGGCACAAGCGGCCAACATACCCGTCCAGGGATACCCCCAAATAATGTTCAGCGTCATCAGCGCGATAAGCACGATGCTGACTGATGCAGTTGTAATCGCTCGACGAACGGCAATGAAAAGGCGTATCGGTGCCAGCAGTGTCGCCTTGATCAACCGCGCCAACGTCAAAACAAACCGAGTGATTCGCCAACGCTTGCGATCGGGGGTACCATCAGACACGTTTCGGCCAAGTTGTTTTGTGAAGACTGCGTGGCTCAAACCGGCACCTCTACTTTGTCAATCAACTCCCGGATGATCTCGTATGTTTCGTTGCTATTGGTGCTGATCCCCCGTGTTGCAACACGATGCGAAAGCACGTCTACGGCCATCGCTTGAACATCATCCGGCAAAACAAAGTCACGTTGTGCCAATACCGCGCGGGCTTGAGCGGCACGGAGCAACATTTTTGAACCACGTGGGCTACAGCCTACCCGCAATCGCGAATCGCGCCGTGTTGCATTGACCAGATCGACCAGATACTCAGCGACTTTGCGATCAAATTTAACGTGGCGAACCGCTTGTTGCAGCAAAACGAGATCGTCACGATTCATCACCGGCTGCAGCAAACTGGACGGTTCGACTGTCGCTTGATCCATCAACAAATCCACTTCGCTCTGGATGTCGGGATAGTTCATCGAAAGGCGCAACAAGAATCGGTCAAGCTGTGATTCTGGTAGTGGAAACGTACCTTCGAAACCACTCGGGTTCTGAGTCGCGACAACGATAAACGGCTGCTTCAATTCATATCGTTTTCCATCGATGGTGACTTGAGATTCCGCCATCGCTTCCAACAGCGCGCTCTGCGTTCGTGGTGAAGCGCGGTTAATTTCGTCCGCGATCAACAAGTCACAAAAGATCGGCCCGGCGCGAAACTGAAACTCACCAGTCCCCGGCTGAAAAATCGAACTACCCAAAATATCAGCGGGCAATAAATCCGGGGTGCATTGGACGCGTTGAAAATCCAGATCAAACAACGCGGCCAGTGATTTTGCCAGAGTCGTTTTTCCGACCCCCGGAACGTCTTCAAGCAACACCGATCCTTCGGCCAAGACCGCAATCAACACTGAATCGATGACGTCTGTTTTGCCACGGATCACTTGACCCAATTCAGAGCGTACTTTTTCAATGCCTGACAGCAGACGCGCCGTGTCAGAAACGGGGGGCGTAGACTGAGTCATTGGTTGATTTCCCGGCAGATGTTTTTCAACATTCGATACTCCATTCGAATTCGGTTCGCCGCTAGGAACGGGATCGCCGACAGGTTCAGGGTTATCACGTGTAAACAATTTGGAGCCTCCATGTTTTTCGTGCAAGCCGGGCAAGCTCTTTCGCAACCAGATCGGTGAAAATCCACCAATCACGTCGCGGTCCAAGCCTACCAGTGAATAGGTCTACGTCCCACAGCGATCGACGCTTGTGATTTTTTACATGCAGACACGGACACGCGGTCTTGCGGGCCGAGTCCATTAGCTAATTAGACGAGAATGTCGTTGCCGAGAAATTTCCCGCCAAACCAATAACGCCACAATAGCAACGTCGCAAAATTGTCTTTCACTTGTCCGCGTCCAACGTCAGTGGAGAATGACTAGAATAGAAGAAAAGACTGACGTGGTTTCACAAACATGCTGTCGCACATCTTACCGCATTCAAAAGCCGTCGTGTTGCTTCTGGCTGGCGAGGCGTCTTGCCTGCGGCGACGAGCGTCCTGCAAGGGTAAAGACGCTACAATTTGGCATTCTGTTCGATGAAAACAACAATTTCTCGTAATTCGCTTTTCACAACATCACGCCAATCGTTTCCCCGTTTTTGCGACAGCAAACAGTTCGTTCACCTGAGTTCAAATACGCCCCGCCCAAACCCTATCCCCCCAAGAGAATTTCCGATGCGATTCGCCACACTCCGCTGTTGTTTTGCCGTTTTCGCAGCGCTCGCCGTCTCGGTTTTTGCCACCGCTGATTCACCCAACGTGTTAACCGCCCAAGAAGCGGTGCAGGGTTTCCAAGCTTTGTTTAACGGAACCAATTTGGACGGGTGGAAGCATTCGGGAAATTGGCAAGTCGTAGATGGTGACATCGCACGCAAAGGCAAAGGAGGAAGCTTGGTCTACAACACCAAGAAAATCCCCGATGACTTCGAGCTACGATTCGACTGGAAAGTCGGCAAGGGCAGCAACAGCGGCGTCTACTATCGCCCATCGCAATACGAATATCAGATTTTGGACAACGCAGCTCACAAAGACGGAAAGAACTACCGCACCAGCGCAGCTTCGTTGTACTTTTGCATGGCACCAAGCGAAGACGCGACCAAACCAGCCGGCCAATGGAACCAAGGACGTATCGTCTGCAAAGGCAGTGTCGTGCAACACTGGCTTAACGGCAAGAAAGTGGTTGGGTTCGACTACAAGGACCCAAAGTGGAAAGCAAACGTAGACATGCTCAAGCAGCGCGGCGGAAATCTGGAAGCACGCGGCGCCTTTCTAAGTTTGCAAGACCATGGGGATCCGGTTTGGTATCGAAACATTCGCATGCGCGAAATAGCTGCCGATGAAAAAATTGACGAATCACCTGTCACACCGGCAGCATTGACCGACGAAATGATCAACGCCGAACGCAAGAAACTGGATGGCATCATCGCGCGTCGCGAAGCCGCCAGGAAAAAGGCGGCAGAGAAAAAGGCAAAGTAGCTACAGGCTGGCCGATGAAAGCCTTGCGTCGTCAAGATCGATCGTGGACTTCATTATCATCCAGTTCAATGAAGCTGAGATGATGTTCGCAATGCCGCAAATGAAAACCGATCCATTCTTGATGGCTCATTTTGCCGAGAACCGGATGGGCTGGATGAGCTTCGCCGTAAGCGGCAAATTGATCGATCGCTTCGAGCAGTCTTGATTTTTGTGATTCAAAACAGAGGTCGCTGGGAGGTTCAAGTCGATATTTTATCGCGGCGGGAATTGGCAGCCACGGCGGAAAACGATATCGAGTGACAAACGATCGCAAAGGCCGAAGAATCATTCGTGCTGCCCAAGGGTAACCCGCCGGCAATCCTTGCACGGAACCCTCGAAAGCGCC
>CAZZDZ010000373.1:0-6483 GCA_964652675.1 uncultured Pirellulaceae bacterium | reverse complement strand
GTCGGAAGTCGCCACTTCAGAAGTCGGTGAAACAAATTCAACTTCGTCAGACACTCCAAGCGAGGTCGACGAAACCGGCAGCCAATCAAATCAAGAGAATGGTCAAGAGTCAAGCGAAGGGCATCACAACGAGAATTCGCAACGCGAACCCAATCGACTTGACGGTCAATCCGCAGACTTTCTGACAGGTCACCTAGACGCCGAATCAACCAGCGAACCAAGTCAGCTTGAGTTACAACCGGCGACGGGTTCGATTGATGCGGGATCAGACCCGCTGGCGCATGTTTCCTCGACACCGCTTCGCGTTTCGTCGTCAATCAACCAGTTGTACAGCCCGACAGCAGCCCCGGTACACAGTTCGCCTGCGTCACTGGCGCAATTCCAGTTGGCTCAGCCGGTCGCAGGTGCAATCCAGTCAGCCATCAGCTTGACCGAAACCAACGGGACGCGTGAAGTATCGATTGAACTCTCGCCCGCGGAACTTGGGCATCTGTCGATTCGCGTCGAGCAAACTGACGAATCCATCACTGCCCGCATCATCGCGACCGAGTCCATCTCTACCGATCTTTTGGAAAGCCAGAAGCAGTCGTTGCTTGAATCGCTTGCCGAACTTGGCTACGAAAATGCGAATGTCGACATTTCTCATCGCGAAAGCGAAACAGATAACTCCGACCAACGGCAAAACTCTGCCGAACAAAAACAGTTACTTATTGACAATCCCAACGGCTCTATCTCGCTGCAAACGCAACGAGACTCCGCTGGGCTCAATATCATTGCTTAGAAAACCTGCTTAGGAATTTTTACTTAGGAATAATTATGCCTGGAATCACATCTCAGACAGCAACCATCGACTACCTTCAGTTGCTAACGGTCCAACTTCAGAACCAAGACCCGATCGACCCGGTTGACCAAGAAGGTCTGATCAATGACCTGACTCAGTTTTCGGTGCTCGAGGGAATCGAGAGTCTTAATGGCACCTTCGAGGAGCTTCTTAAAATCCAGGAACTGACACAAGGTGTTGGATTCGTTGGACAGAATGTTCAATATCGCGACGAAGCCGATGGCAGTTTGCAATCCGGTATCGCAACGGACGTTTTCACCCAAGATGACGGATTGACCGTTCTGATTGATGGTAAATCCATTCCTGTTCAGGACATCGTCGGTGTCAGCGTCGCTAGCTGAATCAACGAAAACCAATTCTCCTCATTCTCCCAAATCAAAACCAGTGAGACACAGAAGTCTCACTGGGAAGACCCAAAGTAAGGAAGCAAGACATGTCACGCTCACTGTTCACCGGCATCACGGGACTTCGCGCTCATCAACAAAAACTAGACGTGGTCGCCAACAATCTGGCTAACACAAACACAATCGGATACAAGGGACAGTCGATTCAGTTTAGTGATCTGATTTACCAAAACCTGCAAAATGGAACGTTACCTTCAGAAAACGGTGGCACGAATCCAATATCCATCGGAACAGGGGTTCAAGTCTCACAAATCTCACGCCAGTTTGGTCAAGGCACTTTGCAGGATACCGGCGAGACACTTGACTTTGCCATTCAAGGAGAAGGATTTTTTACGGTGACCGGTCCGGGTGATGAAAACCTGTTTACCCGCGCCGGGTCGTTTTCGCTCGATAGCGACGGGCGACTGGTCGATCCAAGCACAGGAAACTTGGTCCAACGCCTTGGCGATGTTGGCGAAGGGACGGACGGCGAAATTCAGTTTCAAAATCCCGGTGACAATTCGATCAATGTTCCACTGGGCGCTCCGGTCCCAGGCAGTTTGACCGAGAACTTGGAGATTTC
The DNA here is from genome assembly GCA_964652675.1 of uncultured Pirellulaceae bacterium. Taxonomy (GTDB): domain Bacteria; phylum Planctomycetota; class Planctomycetia; order Pirellulales; family Pirellulaceae; genus K23-9. The sequence goes on along the minus strand of CAZZDZ010000373.1, from coordinate 4,676 downwards.
AGGAAATCTGCCGTCAACGGCGCGGCCACCATCCACCGAAGTGCTCCTTTCGATTTCCCCATTCCAAACCGCTGCTGGTCTGGCGGACAGCGCAACGTTGTTTAACGATTTGACAATCAACCAAACCGACTACGCGGTTGGTGATGAGATCCAGATCAATGGAACGAATCCAGACGGGTCTCCGTTCAGCGGATCGTTCGCTGTGGAGACGGCAACGCTTGGCGACTTTGTAACCGAATTGAATAATCTATTAACCGGTGCGACTGCATCGCTAACACCGGACGGATCCATTGCGGTCACTGCCGATGCGGCGGGCGAAGGGTTCTTAAGCCTGGTGGTCGATGACGCACTCGGGAATGTTGGCGGTTCCAGTTTCGGCGACAACGCGTTGGTGCTTGAAACGGATGGTTTCGATGGAGACACTCAGGAATTGTCTTTGGAAGTGTTTGATGTTCGTGGTGAAAGCCATCGCATCAGTTTGGACTTTGCGAAAACGACTGCAAATTCTTGGAATGTGACCGCATCTCTTTCGGAGGATTCTGGCACACTGACCGACGCGTCGGTTTTCAACGTGACGTTCAACGAAGATGGTACGTTCGCGATCGCCGGCGAAGACGGGATCGGAGATGCTAATATCGAAGTTCAGTTCAATTCGATCCAAAACCCGCAAACCATCAACTTGGATTTATCAGAACTTAGCCATTTGGCAGCCGACTACTCTGCCTTTCATACTCAAGATGGCTTTCCACCAGGAAACTTGGTATCAGTCAATCTTTCGCAGACCGGGCAGTTGAGCGGTCAGGCGTCCAACGGTCGAACGCTACCGCTGGCACAATTGGCCGTGGCAAGTTTTCAAAACGTTGGTGGTTTGGACGCAGTCGGCAGCAACTACTTTCGTGAATCCGCCAATAGCGGAGACGCGTCTCTGGGAACCGGCCTTTCGGGCGGTCGCGGGCAAGTTTTGAGCGGACAATTGGAATCCTCCAACGTTGATCTCGCTCTCGAGTTCACGCAGTTGATCATTGCACAACGCGGCTTCTCTGCCAACGCGCGAGCCATCACGGTAGCAGACGAATTGTTAGAAGACATAACAAACGTCGTCCGATAGGAAGCTACTGTTTTAAATACCTACGTAGCGGGAGTCGTCAAGACTTTCGGCAAACCACACGAAACCGAAAATTTTGACGGCTTCCGCTACTGCCTTTCAATCAAGGTCAACTACGGTCAAGTATTTAGGTCGGCGGCCATTTCTTTCGCCAATTTTAGATCCAACTTGCCTGTGCCAAGCATTGGGATTTTGTCGACGCGATAGAACGCGTCCGCTGCTGGTATGAATAGATTCGGTAAGCCGGCTTCCCGTAATCCGTCACGCAAATCATCCGTGGTCTTAGTTGATTCGCGGTGCAATACAATCAATCGTTCGCCTTTCTTGGCATCCGGAACCGACGTGACACACACGCGGACTTCTTCGTCCTCGTCGCCTTCGTTTAGCATCTTGCCTAGCTCTTCTTCCACGCGCCCGTGCGGGACCATTTCGCCAGCAATTTTTGAGAACCGGCTCAGTCGCCCAGTGATGTGCAAAAAACCTTCCTTGTCGATGTGGGCAATGTCACCGGTTCGATACCAACCATGTTCCATCGTCTTGCTGGTCAAGTCATCTCGGTTCGCGTAACCCTTCATCACGTTGGGGCCCGTTACGAGCAACATGCCGTCTTCACCCGCAGCGAGTTCTTTGCCGGTGTCGGGCGACACCACACGAGTCGAAATGCCTGGCAGTGGTCGCCCCACGGAACCTTCGACACGATCGGGTTGATATTTTGATGCCGATCTTGAGGGTGGAATGTTCACGCTCACCAGCGGACTCAGTTCGGTCGTGCCGTAGCCTTCGACAGGCCGCACTCCGAATTTATTCTCGAAAGCGTCGAATAGGTCGTGAGGCATCTTTTCTGCGCCGACCACGGCGACATCCAAATGCGCGAACTGCTCGGGAGTGATCCGACGAATGTAACCGCGCAAGAATGTTGGCGTTCCCAGCAACACGGTGACTTTGTATTTTTCCGAAAGTTTGCCGACTTGCCGGGCGTCCAGTGGGTTGAAATGGTAAACACCCGTCGGCCCCAACGTTTGAGCCGCCCACAACGTAACGGCGTAACCGAACGAGTGAAAAAACGGCAACACACCCAAAACCGTGTCGTCTCGTGTCAACTTGACGGCTCGATCGATCGCGTCAACGTTGTGACTGACGTTAGCGTTACTAAGCAATACGCCTTTGGGCATCCCCGTCGAACCACTGGTAAAGATCACGGTCAACAAATCGTCACCGTCCACTTTATGCAGACCCAAGATTCGATCCAGCCACCTTGATGGCAGATACGACTGGACTAATGCGATCGCCTTATCGGCCGCAGAAACCTTTTCCTTGAAATCCTCCAAGAAGATCACGTCGGTATCTAGTTCCAGATTGACTTTGCTTAGAAATTTCCTGCTGGTCAACACATGTTTGACGCCGACATCTTTGATGCAATGATTCAGAACATCGCTGCTGACGGTGTAGTTCAAGTTTGCCGATATGCGTTGATCGGCAGCCAAAGCCACGTTAATGGACACGGCACCGGCGCTAGGTGGCAAAAGCACGCCTACGTATTTTTCGTCGTCCGCGAAAACTTCACGTCGCAATGTTCGACGGACGGCAAGTGTTCGCATCAAAATTTGCCGGCCCGTCAATTCGACGCCTGTTGAATCGGCGGCTTGCAAACGCTTGCCCGCTTTTTTCCATACTCTTAAAACGCGGCTTGCCAAAACGGGGTAATCGTTTCGGTTTTCGATCGTCGCTTGCGCACACAAGTCCTGAAGATTGCTACGCATGACTTCGATTGGCGTATCGCCCGGCATCGGCTGGCCGATGTAGCAATGTAGTTTGCGACGAAACTTATCCGGCCACTTAAAAAAGAACTTGCCACCGGAGAAACTAAAAATGCTGCCCCACATTCCTTCGACCCAAACGGGCACGACGGGCGCGTCGGTGCCTTTGAGGATTTTCTTAACTCCTGGCTTGAATGCTTGCAGTTGACCGGTCCGCGAAAGCGTGCCTTCAGGAAAAATGCCGATCACATCGCCATCAATCAGTCCTTGTCTGGCCGTCTTGAGCGCCCTGCCGATCGATTTCGGATTGGACATCATCAGAATGGTGTCGAACGCTTTGGCAAGATAGGTCGCAATGCGGCCGTTGAAATTGGCGCCGTCGACGACAAAGCGAACGTTTCGCGGCATCAACCAAAGCAACAAAATGCCGTCGATCCACGAAATGTGATTGCTGACGATCACATAGCCGCCTTCGCTGGGCAAATTTTCCGGATTATGAATCTGTTTGCGATACAACACTTCCAGGCATGGACGCACCAGACCACGCACAAACAATCGTGGTGAGACGATCGCAACTACAACCGCGACAACAATCAGTAATGCCAACGCACCAAGTGCGTACCAAACCGCAATCACACGTAAATTCCATCTAGGTAAGTTTTTAAAGTTAAGACACAGTCGCGCACCGAGACGGTAGCGCATCGGAGTGCCAAGTGGCTCCCTAATATAGTGCCCATAAGGTACTCAATGCTGCGCCGATTTACGCCCGGGGGTCAGGGTAGCCGTTTGGCTGCGACCTGGGCGTCTACCTTCGGCGATCAAACGCTGGCCGTATTCGTTTGGCTCGTTACTGCGAGTATCGCCTGCGGTATTGGTCAAAGACTCCGTGGAGAGACGGCTGGAGATCTGGTCGCTTTTTATCGGCAAACTCAAGCGCCTTTGTAGCCAGATCGTTTTCGTCAAGCGATTGATGGGCCATCGCGACCAGTAGCCACTCCATCGCCCCGCGTTTTGGCTCCTCCATGGCATCATTCAAAGCCTCGATTGCCTCGTTGGGGCGATCGAGTTGAATCAATATGGTCATCTGAGCATTGAGAATTTGTTCTCGGTGCGGCTGAATCGTTTGCATTGAATCGACAACTTTCAGAATCGATTTAGGAGAGAAAAAACGCGTTGGCGGCCGTTCTTGCAAAGACTGTCGCATGATTTCGATGCTGAGCGCGTCCAAAATGAATTTAAACTCCCTGCGCGTTTCCTCCAGATAGGCTGTGACGGCACTTGCCCCGCCGGTCGATTCGGCGATCGCCGCATGAGCGAGATGCGCGACCAGATGATTCTTAGATTTCTTTGTGACTTGATCCAACATGTTCCGCGCTTCGTCCCATTGCTCCAACTCTGCATACGCAATCGCGATCAAGATCCTGTGCTCCGCGGATGTGCGACTTCGCAGAGATTCTGAATTTGCAGCGCGGTTCCAGGCCTGAATGGCTTCTTGGTAGCGCTCACTCCCCGCGAGTGCGACGGCGAGTGTAATCGGAGGCACAACCGATTCGGGAACGTCTTGCATCAGTTCAGCCGCTTCCTGGAATCGGCCTACCGAAAGATAACGATCGGCAAGATCTTTGGTGACCCAATCATCATGCGGTTGTCGGCGACGCGCCTCGCTCAGCATCTTAATTGCTTTTTCAAATTCGCCTTCGTTACCGTACACCAGCCCCAAGGATTTATGACGATCAAAACGATCCGGGGCAAATCGCAGCATGTTCTCAAAAGCTGCGATCGCTCGATTGCGTTGCGGCGAATACGTGTAGAGG
>CAZZDZ010000372.1:0-6504 GCA_964652675.1 uncultured Pirellulaceae bacterium | reverse complement strand
GAAGCAACGATATCAGCGACTTCGATCCCATCCAGCTCGCGCCACTCGTAGCGACTGCCGTCATACTCGACCAAAACACGGTTTCCTTTAAACTGAACGTCCGTAAACGGCGACAGTTTGGGCGGCTCGCGCAACATCGCAAAGCAAATACTGCCCGTGGTTACGGATAACAATATCATTGCGGTCACCAATCTGGCCCAGCGAAAAGAGACCTTACCCATCGAATCTCCGCAGCATGATTGCTCCACGTAGCTGGTGGCCAACTGTTCGGGCGATCCAAACCTCTCGATCAATCGTTCGTAAGCGGCTGCTTGTGAAGTGAGGCGTCCCACATCCATCGCTCGCACTTCATCCGCCAAGAACTCTTCGGCATCTTGGATCGCTTCAGACCGTATCTTAGGTGGCGCGTTTCGCAGTGCCCTTGCTAGTTTTTCTCGATACCGCAGAATTGCGTTTTCGGCTTGCGTTGTCATCACCGTGCTCCAGAATCGTGTTAATGAATTTTTGTGTGTCGCGCCATGCGGTTTCCCAGTGGCCGATCGTCTCGCCGCCGGCTTTGGTCACCTTGTAGTACTTCCGGGCACGGCCTTCATCGGACAGCTCCGAATGGCTCGAAAGCAAACCCTGCTTTTCCAGTGAACGAAGCACCGGATAGAGAGCGCCCGGGTTCATCGGCAACGTGCCGCCGTTTCGCCGTTCCAACTCTTTGGCGATTTCGTATCCGTACATCTGCCGCTTTTGTTGGTGCAAAAGCGAGAGCAAGACCAATGAGCTGGCCCCTCCGTTGAGCTGCTTTTGCAGCGATTTATTTGCTTTACCTGCGTCCAAATGGGCTCTCCTGCTTCTTTCAAGGGCAGTCACTACGCACATAACTATACTGCGATGGTCACACTATTCAAGTGGATAAACAGAACTGAATTCAACAAACGACAGGGTAGCTGGGGCCTTGCTGCTTGAGCACGGCATCGAAAGTCAGCGACCCAGGCACTTTTGGCGTTGCGCAGCGTGGTGTTTCCGCACTGGTGAAGGTACGAAATCCTTTTCTCCTAGCTAGAATGCCCCATATGAATGTCGAATCGTCCTCCACGAGCGAATTTGATCCTGACCAGCAGCGACTTGCCGAGATCTTGGATCGCTACGTTTCGGATCGGCGAGCGGGTACGGCGCCGACGCATGACGAGCTGATTGAAAAACACCCGGCCCTTGCGATGGAACTTCGCGAGTGCCTGCCAAGCGTCGACTTCCTCGATGCGCCCACGTCGGACGTGAACCCGGAGTTGATCAAGTCGCTGGCCGAGTTTGATATCATCGAAACGATCGGTCGCGGTGGCATGGGGATCGTCTATCGTGCTCGGCAAAAATCACTTGATCGCGAAGTCGCTTTGAAGGTGATGCGGTTTGGGATGGCCGACGAGGAAGCATTGACTCGCTTCTCGCGCGAAGCCACGACGACCGCGGCGCTCCACCACACCAATATCGTTCCGATTCACGCAGTGGGGCACGCAGATGGCGTTCACTTTTATGCGATGCAATTGATCGAGGGGCGATCGCTGGCCGAATTGGCAACGCACTCACGCGAAACGGGGACGCTTCTTGATGCCGATCGCGTGATCGGTTGGGGGCTGCAGGCGGCCGAAGCACTGGCACATGCTCACTCACGTGATGTGATTCACCGCGACGTGAAGCCGTCGAATTTGATTTTGGACGAAGGCAATCGCGTTTGGCTAACGGACTTTGGTCTGGCAAAACGAATGGATGATGTTAATGCGACCATCACTAGTGCGATTCTGGGTACGCCGCGTTACATGAGTCCAGAACAAGCCAGTGCCGTAGCGAATCCAGTTGATCACCGGACCGACATCTATTCGCTTGGTGCAACGCTATACGAATTGTTGACCGGCAAACCTGTCTTCGATGGCGACTCACCTCTGAAGATCATGGACTCGATCCGCCACGACCAGATCGTCCGACCACGTGAAGTTCGGCATGACATATCCCGTGATGTCGATGCTGTATTGATGAAGTGCTTGGAGCGACAACCAGCGGACCGATACGACAGTGCCGAGCACCTGGCGGCAGACTTGCGAGCGATAACGGAACATCGCCAAGTCAGCGTAAAACCACCCAGTGCGATTGAGCAACTGAAGCGGCGACTCGAGCCCCATCGACGCGACATCCAGTGGGCTGGCGGAATTGTTGCGGCATGCGCGGTGCTGTTTCTTCTGTTGGTTCGTGGCTCAGCATACTATGCCGAATCAAACCAAGCCGAATTGAAAATCCGCACCGACGATGGACCGTATTCGGCCCGTATCGTTTCGGTTGCTGGGGAACGAATAACGAATCCCGAGTCCTTTACGGTTCCGATGCAATCGGCGATGGCGGTTCCTGCCGGGCCCTTGAAAATCGAGTTGACTCGAAGTGGATCGCGAAGCCAAGTGGTTCATGTCGTCGCTACCGCCGGCGAAGAACGTTCTGTCGATTTCGCTCCGATTGCCGAACAACGCTGGACCGCGGCGTTGACCGAACAAACTGTTCGACCGCTGATGCTTGATGGCGCGGCTGCGCCGATCCGACTCAAGCGTGGTTCTGTCGCTCGGCTTGACCCCAGAGACGGCAGCGAGGTTTGGAATCTTGACACGTTGCAGATCCAGCACACACAAGATGGCTGGGGTTTCGACCCGCAGCAGGAGTCAATCGCCGCGATCGATTGGATTCTGCGCACTGACACTCCCCCGTCAGGCCCGCTGTCATTCTCTCAGCCGCCGATAATGTTGGACGATGCTTGTGATTTAAGCGGCGATGGTTACGACGACCTTGTTCTGGCCGCTCGCGATGAATCGGCGCTCGCTGCGATCTCTGGCAAAGATGGCAGTGTGCTGTGGGCGGTTCACTATCGCTTTCCTGATGAGACGATGCCGACGCTGCAGTTTGATCAACCGCGACCAGGGTTTGCATCTTTGATACGTGTTGCAGACATAGACGGGGATCATTGCGACGATCTGCTGTGCCAACCGATGCGATTCACGACGCCAATCGATGCGGTACGCGGTCGATCGCTGGTGAGCGGGAAAACGGGGCGGGTGATTTGGGCGACCATCGACAAACAAACCTATCCGGTCGCGTCGCCGCCAATCCCCGATCGGCTGGCTGTACTGGCATGCATGGACTGGACACGTCCTCCGGTACCGCACACCAGCACCTATCACCAAGGCAATCTCACCAGTTCAATCATGAAGTTCGCCCGGCCCTTGGGCAACAAGCTTGGAAACAATGCCAACATCATCGCAGTGCCGATACCGCCGATTGTCGTGCCAGTCGACGTGCCACGTCGAATGACACAGACTTCCAACGACAGTGAAGGAAAAACAGAACGGCAGCCGGAAGCTCCAGCCACGATTGCCTACGTTCAAGAAACATCCATCGAATACGTCGATCTGGCAACAGGCGAACTCGCGTCATCCTTGCCACTATCATTCTCACCGGTGACGCCGCCGATGCCTTTGCAAATCAAGCGAGGCGATACGGCTCAAACACTGCATCTGTTGGTCGGTCCACCGCCCGCGCTACCACCGGGCCGCGGTCGGGCAAAAAGCTTTGATCCGATCCCGGTCGTTGCAATCGACATGGTCTCACAAAGGATCGTTTGGTCGAGGAAGATTCATGCCGACCGAAACTTCCGTGCGTCACCCCATTCCGAAGCGTGGCCTTTGGTTGTCGACTTGGATGGCGACGGTAACGATGAAATCGTCGTGCCGGACGGGCCAGAGAAGTGGGAAGACCGGGACGAGTCGTCCCTGTTGATTTTGGACGGACGAACGGGCCAGCAGCGTGTTCGGACGAGCCCTATCCTAACGTCGCTGCCGCAAATCGACTTCATGACCGACACCGTTGACATCGATGGCGACCGACAACGCGATTTGGTTACAGCGACGCTCTTTCGTGCTTTTGGACCAGCCACCTGCGGCGACTTGCACTTTGACGCTTTTTCGTCGGCCGACGGCAGGCATCTTTGGCACCAAGAAACCACCGCGTTTAGGACCGGGTATAGGATCCTTGACCAATTCATCACTCAGATGGACACGGTCCGAGTCGGTGGCAAAGAATGGATTGAAGTCGTTTTAAAGCGACCAAGAAATCATCGGGATATCAGGCGAACTCGGATGCTAACGCTTGATCCGAATTCGGGACAAATCACCGGCGACTATCACGGACTCTCGCCGATCACCGCCGCGACGATGGCAGACGAACCGCGTTTGTTCTTGGAGGACTTTCAGAATCCAGGGCTCAATGTCGACAGTCGGTTGGTTGCCACCACAGATACCGCTCGGAACGCGTGGTCCATCTTGGGCGGCAGCGGTTTGGTGCCGATTGTCCAGCCGGATGGCTCCGACGATCACGTCTTATCCATCAAAGCAATGGGACCGCAATCGATGCTTCAGTGTTCAGATCATCGCGGGAGATCATTGTGGTCCAAAACTCTTTCAATCAACTCAAGCCCCTACGTCATCAGGCAATTGAAGGTGTGGGACGATCGGCCAACGATCTTTTTCTCCATGCCGACGCCCGACCGAGACGGCATGCCTCAGCTGATCGACGCTGAAACAGGCCACACGATCTGGAAAATGCAATCCACCAAAGTCCTGCCCAGTCGCATCGTCAATTTGGAAGTAACGGACCTCGAGCATGATGGCGAACCGGAATTGCTGCTCTTGGCGATGGCCTATTCTGGCCCCAATGATTGGTTCAAGTCGGCCAGGCAATCAGCGAGATTGTATTGCCTCGAAGGAAACAGCGGCCGAATTCGCTGGCAACGAGCTGTCTTGAGTGATCTTCTGGCAGGCCACATGCCGCAAATGCAGGATGACTCGTCGGTGTCGCCGCTCAAAGGAAACGATCGACCCAGTTTTGCCATCGCCGACTTGAATCAAGATGGCATTGATGATGTCGTGCTGCCTGACACCTCGGCAGGCAAGCGTGTCTTGTCGGCGGTCGATGGCAAGAACGGCGATCCCCTTTGGCAACATCCGCTCGTGGGTGGAAGCAACGAATTTGCTCTGGGGAATATTCCACGGCCCGTTGTGCTGCGTCCAAAAGCGGGCGGACCCATGATCGCAGTTAGCGATGTGGCAGTCGATCAATCCGGCGTGAATACAGGGTTACGAGTGGAGCTGAAACTGATCGACGGCAATGTCGGCAAAACGCTTGACACGCGGTCCGCCATTGTGCATTCCGATTGGCGAAGACGGATCGCGCATCACGAAACCTGGCATCATCAAGGTCGATTCGCACTGCACGTTCTGCCCACCGCCGAAGGAGACCGACTGGGTTGGTTGACTCAGGATCCGAAATTCAAGCAACACTATGTCGTTTGTGATTGCCGTGGCCGAAAGATCGAAACGGATGCCGAATTGGTTTTGTTTGATCGCAAACAAGATCCCGAGGCGAACTGGCTGCAATGCTGGTTGGAAACCGCCGGTGACTCACAAACAAGCTTGGTCGCCGTCACGAGTGTTGGGGGCAAGCGATTCGACACAACCACTGGGGATCTAGTCTCGAGCGTTGACTGGGATCCGTCACTAGGCACGCTCCGCAGTGTCCAAGGCGTGGACCACAGCCATGGCAAGACTCGGGTACTGGGACGAACGTCAATGGAAGAACGCAGTGGGGTTGCTGTCGACAAAGCATGGGTGGCGATGAACTTGAAGGATGGAAACATTGACTGGCGAGTTCCACTGCTGGATAGCCATGGTGGCGATCCCTACGGAGTGGGCTACCGCTTGCTGCGTCAAGCAGGCGGCCTGCCACCGAAGTTGGTACTCAACAACCTGAACTGTCAAGCAATCTTGCCGACCATCGCAGCGCCAGTTTCTTCTAGCAGTATCCCGACTAGCAACTTGCAAGCTGCAACCGGAAGCGTCGCCCACGATCAGGACCGTCGATATATTCGCAATCTCCCTTCGATCGGTGACGCCAGACTCAGCACCGATCGTCTCGTGGTTTCATTGGTTTCGATGTTGTTCGGGGTGGGGATTTTTGTACTGCCCGCTCTCTATGTTCGTGGGCTGCGCGATCGCTATTCGCTCAAGTATTTGCTGCTCGCCTTTCCCGTTGTCGCGATCGTCATTTTGACGCTGCAAACGTCACCGCCCAAAATGTGGTCGACCCACCCAAGTGTGCTCGCAGCAGCGGCGTGCGGTGTCATGGGCACGACATTGATTGTCGCGGTCTATCAAATCGTGTGTTCGCTTGTCCAACGACGCTGGCTTGCCGGAATCCTTGCTGTGATTTTCGTCGCTGCCTCGCTAGCCATCTTTCTGTTGTGGCCGGTGTTACAGGCGACGCTTGAAAACCCGCGATTGCGATTTGACATTGGCTTGCGAAACCTGATGAATCCAACGTTGATTGGGCTGCACGCATTCGGACTTGCTTGTCTGATCTGGGCAACGCTGAGGGTGATCGCTGCTTTAAGTGTCCGTCTCTGCCGACGTTTGGCCAAAACTGCGG
>CAZZDZ010000371.1:0-6525 GCA_964652675.1 uncultured Pirellulaceae bacterium | reverse complement strand
CACCCAATCGATCGATCGAATCTCGATACTTTTTTGCAAAAGCGCAACTTCAAAAGCTACGCTTCAGGCTCTTCGACTGGCCCGTCTGGCACTACCGGATCTTCTGGGGCCCGTTTGCGCAGTTTTCGTTGCAACGAACGACGATGGATTCCCAATCGCCTTGCGGCTTCGCTGATATTGTTGCCGCAATCCGACAGCACTCGATGGATGTGCTCCCATTCGTTTCTGGCCAACGATGGTGCGGGAAAAGCGATCGCACCATCGGGTACGGTCGGTTCGTCGCCACGGAAAAAAGCCCCCAAAATGTCGTCAGCATCGGCCGGCTTGCTGAGAAAGTTAACCGCTCCGGCCCGGACGGCGTCGATTGATGCGGGAATACTTCCGAATCCCGAAAGCATGATGATCCGCGTGTCCGGTTTCATCTGCAACAGTCTTCGCAGCAACTCCAATCCCGTTCTGCCCGGCATCCGAAGATCCAAAACGGCAAGATCCGTTGGGTTTTTATTGAATACTGCGACCGCTTCGTCAAAGCTGCCCGCGGCCTCCACGCGAAAACCACGCTGCTCCAAAGCCATCGATAGTCGTTCACGCAACACAACCGTATCGTCAACCAACAAAATGCTCTTTGCATTGACATCGGCCGCCGAATAAACGGTGGGGGTTTCGGAAGTCATCTCGTTCATAGCATTACCTTGCGGAAAAAATCGGCTTTCCATCTAACCTTAATTCTAGCAGCGAATTGTTTTTCGTCCCCCACTTTTCTTTGGCAGTCTTTGTCGCACAGGCGATCCCACCCAAAGGCCTAACCTTGTGGCGTCGATTCTGCTTTTACGTTTGGACTCCCGAGCGGCAAAGTCACCGTGGCCCTCGTGCCTTTTCCCGGCTCCGACGCAAAATCGATCTCTCCACCAAGCTGTGAAACGACATTTCGTGTCAAAAACAGCCCCAGTCCGATCCCACGCCCGGGCTCTTTCGTCGTAAAAAACGGATCCGCGGCCCGATCAAGCACGTCGTCGGTCATCCCGTCGCCCGTATCGGTAACCGATATTTGCAACCGCCCGGCAACCAACTTTGGTTCCAAAACAACGCGTCCTTCCGATCCGCTCGCATCCAAACCGTTGTGAACCAAATTGCGAATCGCCTGCGCGACAGCTTCTTGGGGAACCCACAGCGTTTGCCCCTCCACCGCTTCGCTGCCGTCCCGCACATCGACTCGGTGAGGGTCACGAATCCCATCCAAAGTCGTATCAACCAAGTCCCCCACGGTTGTTCGGTCCCACCGCTGCGCCATCGAATCCCCTGCGGCTGATCGCATTCGCTGCAAAATCTGTTTGCACATATCCAATTGGCCGTCGATCAATTTCAAATCCGTATCAACCGATTCGGGTTTCGCGACGCCTTCCAAGTGACGTGATAGTTCTCGCACGATCACATCAATTGTCGAAAGCGGCGTTGCCAGTTCGTGTGCCGCACCAGCGGCCAACGTCGTCAATCCTTCCAAGCGTTGGCTTGCCGATCGTTCGGCTTGCGTCTCGCGCAGTTGCCGCTGCCGCTGCTGCAGTTCGCCAGCGGTCCGAGTCACAAAGTAGGTGACGACGCTGGCGCATGTCGTAAACGCCAGCAACCAACCGGTGGTTCGCAAATCAAATCCTCTACCGAATCGATCGGTTGTCAACGCATCAACTGGGATGTAGTACTGCAAAACAAACGCGTATCCGATCACCGCCAACAAAGTCAACGACCACGCCGCCAGCGGGCGAATCATCACACCACCAACCGCCAAGTTGACGAAGTAAAAAAAGCTGAACGGATTGTCTGCACCACCGCTGAAATACAACATGGCCGTCAACGTGACCAAATCCAGCATCATCAGGCCATGCGAAACCCGATGAGCCACGTTGGGTTCGCGATCCAATTGGCTGACTCCCGCATCATCGCGGCCCAGCACACGCCGCAACCAAACCGCGTAGACGACATTGGTGATCGCGGTCAGTCCAACCAGCATCGACAACGGTAGATACTGCAATCGCACCGTCGACAAAAAACCAGCAGCCAAGATCGTTATCAATTGGCCCACGACCGCAAACGACCGCAGATGCAACAACCAAGTTGACGAACCAAGTCGCGCGGGCCCAATCAAAGGCAATTTCAATGATTCACGATAAGTGCGCACGGCAGCATTCCACAAAAACCTACTTCGGCCGCCAAAAACCGACGGTCCAAAACAACTCTACCGTGCCCGAATCGCTTTCATAGCCTTACTCGCCTCAAATCGAGGCCAGTTTTTTGATGTGCCCAGTTTTCCGATCTCTTCAATGGACAACTCCGTTCCTTTGTCGGACAGAATTTCCAAGCAGGCGGACTTTTCTTCGGTCGTTTTCGCCGCCTTCATGGTTGCAATCACCCCGCGTTCGACTTTCTCGCCAAACGTTTTGAGGGCGACCACCGCTTTGTTTCGATCCAAAATGTGTCGTTTGTAACGAGCAGCCTTCTGCGGCAAAAATTTTGCTACCGAATGAACTGGAATTCGGGCATCATCAATACAGCCCAAAACAAATCTTGCACGCCAGTTTCGGTGGGTGTTTCACCGATTATTTCCGATGCCAGTGACATTTCACTTTGGGTTGGATCACGGGAAAACGCAGACTTGTACAGCCAGCGAACCAATTCAGTACTGGTCTTGTGTTTTGCGATTGAATTGCGAGCACCGTCTTCGATCCAATCAAACAAACGTTGCCCGTTGGCCAGATCGATGGCTTCTAAAGTAGTCAACGTTGCCGGTCTGGAGGTGACGACTTGATCGCGGTTGGGACGCCCAAGCGATTTCATTAGATCATTGTTCTTGACCAATGATGCACGAACGGGCAACAGTGCAGACGTTTCTCCGTTGCGAATCAAAGCGGCAGCTTGAGCCAGAATCGGTTCACCCCAAGTCTGACTTGAAACCTCAACCGCCGACTCCCAGTCCGTCGGCTCTTTCTTGAAACGACCACGAGCGTTCAATTTTGTCTTGGACCATTTCCATTGGTCATTTGACCGAACGTGCTTGACGGCACCGTCACGAAACCTGAGCACGGCGTGAAAAAACAATCCAGCTGGGTTCGGTGAACTGCCTGCATTTTTGCCGACGATCAAAATCCTGTTCTTGCCAGCTTTCAACGCATTGGCCAGCCCAGCGGTTTGCAATGATGTCCACTCGGTGCCTTCGGCGACTTTCACATTGTTGACGTAAAGCCGAAATTCGTTGTCACAAGTCGCAGTGACCAAACCAGCGACCGGCTGCTCTTCCAAATTCAATTTCAATGAAAACGTAAACTCCGCACCGGCTGCTGCTTGACGTGAATTCGCATCAGTCCAAATCCAACTTGCCATTTGCATTTCCGCTGACTCACCGCCAGCATCTGGGTTAACTGAATCTGAACTGACTGGCCGCAACCGACTTACTTTTGCGTCGTACGATTGCGGAGCCGATCCGGTCAATTGCCAAACCGCGTCTACAAACTGCTCTGCCGTCATCCGACGTGAACGCGGCCCGCGAAAAACGAATTCACTTTCGACTTGCTGTCCCTTGGTTCGAGCAACTTTTGATTGATACGCTTGAGAGCGACAAATCAGCCCGATCAGTTTCTTCAAATCGTAATCGTTTTCAGCCAAATAGTACGCCAAGTAGTCCAGCAGATCTTCGTTCCACGGTTTGGTGTGCAACGCATCAACTGGGTGCGCGATTCCGCGTCCCATTAATCGGTGCCAAATGCGGTTGGCGATCGTCCGCGTTAAACGACCGTTGTCACGATGCGTCATCAATTCAGCAAGCTGCTGTAGCCGCTTGGCCCGATCCGCATTGGGGTCAACCTGCCCCAACTCTGGAAATAACCATGCCGGTTGCGCCGTTTTACCGAGCGCTTTGTCGCAACGATGCAATTCCAGTGGCTTGTCAGCATGAATCGACGCGAGCGCGTAGGTTTCCTGAAGCGTCCAACGATCGATAAAGCTGTCGTGGCACGACGCACACTTCATGTTGATGCCCAAAAACGATTGCGTGATGTTCTGAGCAAATTGCATGTCGACGGTTTGGCTGCTGTTGACAGTGCCGCGCCATTTAATCCCCTTAATAAACCCTTCGCTTTCACCCGTTGGCGAAATCAATTCTCGAACAAATTGATCGTAGGGTTTGTTGTTCAACAGCGAACGGTACAGCCAATTTGTGATCTGCTTTCGTCCGCCCGTGATCGTGCCCGTTCCCGTGTAAGTGTTTCGCAGCAGGTCATTCCAAAACGACAACCAATGTTCTGCGTAGTCAAAGTCGTAGGTCTGCTGGTCGCCCATTTCGTACTGGCCGAGCAACTGCGACACCAGATGGTCACGTGAATTGGGCGATTGATCGTTTTCAAAATTCGATAGCTGGTCAACGGTCGGAAGTCGCCCGATCACATCCAAATAGACACGACGGATAAACTGCGAATCCGATATCGGTTCTGCGATGGGAACATCATTATCGCCAGCGTATTGATCAATGATTCGATCAATAGGATTGCCACGTCCGGCCGCTGATGGCGGCGGCAGTTCTGGTAGTCGAGGTTTCAAAGGAGGTTCGTAACCGCGTTCGCCAAATGTAAAACCTGCATCCCACGGAAGATCTTGCGAAATCCATCGGCGGATCAATTCAATCTCTTTGGCATTTAACCGTTCGTGATCCGACGGTGGCATTTGGTCTTCAGCATCGCTGGAAACAATCAACTGGAATAATCGAGACGAATCGGGATCACCCAGTTCGACCGATTCGGACTCCAAAAACAGAATCCGATCTTTCATCGAAAATCCACCCTTGGCCTCCTCCCCCGCATGACACTCTGTGCAGTGTTTTTTCAAAATCGGGGTGATCTGGTGCGCGAAATCGACAGGTTCATCCGCAACCAAAACAATGGGAAACAACAGCATGTAAAACAGCGACGCCGGGAAAAAGTAGAACCAAGAGCGATAGAACCAAAAGCGATTGAACATTGGCGAGATACCAGGGGCAGGAAGCGGCGGGCTTGGACAGTGTAAACGAACATCACACGCATTGCGCCGTAAGCACCGATTGCGCCAAAAGCACTGATGCTCCAGCAGATAACGAAGAGACTTGGGCCAACCTGAATCACTGACCGACGCCGAAGGCCAAACGACCAGCTACGCCGATATGGTCAGCTACACCTACGACCACGCAGGCCGCAAGACCACCGAAAGCCTAGAAAGCTCGGGTACGTAAGCAACGACGCGAGCACATTGCTCGGTCGGAACGAGTTCACGTTGATGCCGTTTGTGACCTTTATGTCCGCCTTGCTTTCGTTTCTTGCCAGGAGACTTTTTGCGTTTTGGCTTAGCGTGAGGATGTTCGGTACTGGGCGGGACCGAAGAATTTCGTGGGGCTAGCTTCTCGACTTTGTCGGTCAAGTCAGCGACCTGCTTCTTAAGATCATCGATCTGCGCAAACAAAGAGAGCACAAACGCTTTGACAGCGGGGGTCATCTCAGCTTCGAGTTCTAGCGGGACCTTGCTCATCGGAGCATTGACCCAAATTTCAACCCTCCAAGTCCAGAGTCACTGTCTATTGATGAGCATCTACCGCACCAACGGATGACAAATCTAGTATAATGGCCTTGAATGCTGGTCGCTGCAAAACGATTCTGACGTTCGATGTGAAGATCAATTGCGATACAATTTGTCTACTAACGGCTAAGTATGTGATAAGATGTTGAGGTTGCGATACCTGCTGCCAGGATTGGTTTGTTGTGCGTTCTTCGTCGGAGAACCGTGTGGAGTTCGTGCTCAATCTGTTGTGCCAGAGATCCAGCGGGACGAGGGCTCGGATTGGACTGCCCCTGACATCACGCTTCAACGCGCGCTTCTCGTTCCTAAACCCACCAGCAGCCGTATCGCCGCTGAGCTGGAGCTGGCGGTTGGCGAGAACATAGCTTTAAACTCTGATAAGGATCCGTTTGGGTTCCCGTTCAAAGTGGAATTCCTGGACGCCAAGGGCAAGCCAATCAAAGCAAGAGTGGTTTATCCAAAGGGAGTAAAAGTTGAATCACCGGTTTTCGACGAATGGCATGTGCTGACGGGTAAAATAAAAGTCAAAGCGGAATTAGAATCGACCACAAAGCCAAAGAAGGTGCGCATTCAATACGCTGGTTACAACTACCGAGTCGATCCGCGAAATGGATTTTCGTGAATCCCCCCAAACGTGCTCCAGTTGGAGCTAACCAAGAAAACCGCGTCAGTTGAGAGCAAGTCACCGACGCAAAAAAGTGATCGATAAACAATCACATAAATCGTAGCTGAATTCGCAAGACTTCAGGTGAATCACAAAGAGCCGAATTCTTGCGAATCCAGTTGCTTTTGGTGCGTCGTGCACGAAATGGACACGCTGTGAAGGGGATAGAGGTCAGGGCTGCGCGACTGGCTCTAAGAAAATAGTACGAGCCTCTTTATCGACGCTTTTGACGTTTGCAAAGTCAATTAGCTTGACCACGTCATCAAGCGGGC
>CAZZDZ010000370.1:0-6530 GCA_964652675.1 uncultured Pirellulaceae bacterium | reverse complement strand
TTCGCGTCGCTACTTCGCAGCTGAATGTCGAGTCACTTCCGGCTCGTACTCCAGGCTGCGATATGCCGCCATTTTGTGCCTAGTTTCCATTGGTGCAAAAGTGACATTCGATGGATGGACGCTAGATTGTGACGGGTGTATTTCTACCTGCCGCTCGCCTTAGCGGATTGTGAACTCAGTGTACTGTGATTTGAGTGGATTCCGTAGGTAAACCGCGTTTTCGATTTGATGAAACGAAAACGATAAGTCTCGTAAATTGGTCGCAAATCCGACCTTCCTAAGCTCAATCAAATCTGTGGGTAGTCGACCAAATTGTTTCTTATATCGTCTAACTGCGATCGCCAGACGTGTGCAATCCCGCAGAAAGTACTCACCGGCAAAGGGATAGTGATTCATATATCGGCTGGCGGTGCCCGTGAAAGGAAACGGTAGAATCCGATCAAACCTGTTGTTTGGTTTCAGTTTCTGCTGATGTAAAGAAGTTTCATTGAACTGCGTTGGTGAAAAATCAATGCTCAACAAGGGCAGAATTTCACTTGGTGCAATGCTCTGCTTTTGCAACAAACGCGTTTCGGAGTTCAAATTAAAAACACTCCGCTCATCGCTATACGAATGTGGAAGCCGCCACGCGCACCACATACGACGGTAGTCCTCTAGAAACTTGCTGGTCGAAGCTAGCGGAGTATACAAGTCGTCTAGTTCGGCCAGGTGTGTCTCTGACCAAAAATCGCGTTCCAGAGTAGGAATCACAATTGCGGTCATCTTGTTGACCCATTCGCCACTCCAATGTTCTGATTGCACATTTATTTGTTCGCGGCATGCAGTTTGGAAGTACGAAAAGAACTTGAGAGCTCGGATCGCTCGATCGGGTTTTGACTTGTAAATTGCATCAATGCACTCGCATTGAATCAATCTCATGAGACCGCGAGATCCCGTAAAGCCGCTGTAGGTCCAAGAGTTTTCACGACGCGGTTGCCATGTGCTTGCCAAATCAGGCAACAGCGATTCCAGCTGATCTAAAACGGGCTTTCCTTGCCGCGCGTATTCATCGAAAAAGTCTTTCGGAGGATATGCTGCCCAGGGTTCGAAAGGTTCGCCATAGTCTGAATCGGCGATCAGTTCGTTTGACAACGTTTCCGCAGCGTCAACAATTCGCGCAACTGTACTGGTCAACTTTCGAGATTTTTGTCGGTCGTAGTCGGTTGCCAGTGACAAAGAAGGCGAATCACTTCCGTAAATCGTTTGGATTCGCTTTTGCAACTGACCGTTGCTGATCCGCCATTGGACGGCCCCCCAAATCACAACAGCCGCGAGCAACATGATCGGTAGGCCAGTCACGATCAATAAAGAAAGATCTTTGAAGGTTACGCTTTGTTTTTCAACCACTTGATCAGTCATGCGATGCCTCTTTTTTGACATTGGCAATGGACTCGGAACGCAGTTTTTCGATTTCTGTTTCCCATTGCATTCCCCAAAACAACGCGGGAAACAAGTCATGTCGGCGAACCGAATCAATCGCGGGGAAATTTCGATACCGTGGACCATACGGTCCTGTCGCAAATCCACTCGTTCCAAACAGATGCTCATGTAATTGGCTCGTCCACGTGTTTTCTGGAATGGTCCCTCCGGTCGCATCCAGCAGGATTTCAATCAACCGATCGATGTATGCTCCCTGGATTGCGTCAGCAATTTTCGGCGCGTGCAAAGTGTATTCCCGATAAAATCTGTAGCCAGCCATTTCGTATTTCGGTTTGTAATTCGTCACACCCATCATATCTTTTCGAGTATGTTTTTCTGGATCTGCTTGGACACGCAACCAGCGTCGCCAACTGACCAACAGCGCCTTGCGTCTGCCTTTTCGGCGCTGATCAATCGATGGCAAACATCCAAGGACTTCCCGATAGAAAGCCTGATCTTTGGCGTTTTGCAAGAGCTCACTTTTCAAAGCATCAAGCAAGTGTATTTCAAGAACGTCGGCAGATTCCTGGTCCGCTATTCGGTTGCTTTGACGAAGACCGCGAACTGCACGCGCGATGGATAGCATCCACGGACGAAGACTCTCGATTCCTTCAAGAGGATTATCCGAAGCGGATTCTGCCAACAATCGTTGCAAATTGAAATCGACAGTAATCGACGTACCGATCGCGTTCAGCGCCACGTCGGACGGGACTTTTTGCAGGTCCCCCCAGCGATGCCAGGGTTTGATTTCGGATATTTGTTGCGGCTGATTTTCCGGCGGGTCAATGTTGGACTCTGGCACCACGTCATCTACGGGTGCACCAACTCGTGATTCATTGATCCATTGCGACAAAAATGAATATTCGTAGTCAAGCTCCTGGCCATTCCTATAAATCTCGCCGTCGACTTCGGCGATCAATTTTGCTCGTTTAATGGGATCCATCCGCTTTGCAGACAGCACCGTCAAGACAGCAGGAGCAAGCGGTACCAGTACGAGCACCAAAACCATGATTGCTGCGACAACGTATGACGAGGGACGATCCCGTCCGTCCATGTATCGCGCCATCATGCAACGCGTGACGACCATCGGCACCAAACCGAGCAGCGCCAAAAGCCAGATCGGAGCGTCAAAATCGATAACGGAAATCACCCACCATCCGATCACCATTCCAGATACGACCGGTGCAACAATAACCGCAACGCTAACCATCCTGAAAAGCTGCGAAACCCATTGTGATATCGAATAGATCAGAAAAACAAACAGCCCAATGGCCAGCGGACTGATTCCCTCTTCAGTCGTATTCATGATGGCGGCAATGTAAATCAACATGGCCAGAGCACAAAGAGAAATGCTGACCAAATGACGCCCCCAGAAAACTGTGCCCGCACTAATGCCTCGGTCCGCAAAGAAACGGACTTTTGTAAACCCGCCGTCGTTTTTGAATATTACGACTGCTAACCAAGAAACTGCAAACAAACCGGCAACCGGAAACAAGGCCACGAATAGGTCGTTTTGATCCAGCGAGTGAAAATACACTAGGTGAAATGAGCTATACGCTAACAACGCGAATAGACCCAAGACAACGAACCGTGAACTTCGCCAAGTCTGCCAGATGATCGGAGCGATCTGCGTCCCGAATTTTGGCATAGCGGCAACACCGCGCGGCGATTCGTAAGCCGACAAGGCCTCGCCCGATGGCTTTAATACTCGCGGAGCTGGCGCGGCAGAAAGAGCGCGGATGCCATGCCGATATCCGAGTATCGAAAACAGGATTGTAAGTAAAACGGAAAAGACGAACCACAGAAAGCTCAATTCCTTTGCCACCATGATTCGCCAGAAGTTGCCGGACAATTGACTGCAAAGCTCAACTGCGAAGATGGGGACCGAAGCACAGCCGATCAGCAATAGCAGCGAATTAAACTGATTCTTGATGCGCCACGAACTATAAAAACCCGCCGCAAGAACCATGAACGTGTAGGTGATCAGACCTGGGTATCCCATCGAATGTCTGCTTGCCGCTTGCCAACCACTCGCGTTGAATGTCCCCCGTTCTTTGACCAACGGTAGCGAAGCGTTACCGGACAATCCGATCAACACAAATGCAACTACCCACATGATCAGCAGCCCAACCGCAGCCAAAGCGAATTTCTGCAACACCAATGCTTTTGGTGTGATTGGTAATGTTGACAACCAACGCATTGTCCCCTGTTCGCGTTCGTGACCCACCATCACCGCACCAGCACCCGTAGCAAACAACCCTGGAATCACAAGCAATGGCAACTCGCCCCTAACTTGCATCCAACTGATGTAGTGGCTGGCAAAGGCATGACCGATCACCATCAAGATCGCGATCGCTGACAGAGCAAAGACGAGCGGCAACAACTGCCGTGATTCTTTCCACCAGAACCAACGATTGCGAAAAAGATTGCCAGTTGAAACGTTAGCCGAAGTCACCTCGCTCATGACGTCAACTCCATTTCTTTGGGCTCGCTGGAACGCACGATCGGTTCTTCACGCGACGTGCAAGCGACAAAGATCTCTTCCAGTGTCGCCAAGCGTTGACGAACCTCGATCACGCCGTTCAGTTCGCGGATCGCATTGAGCATCCCCGCTTTCAAATTGCGCACAAACAACTCACGCGATCTTCCTTCCGCTTGTTCGCTCAAAACTTCGGCTTCGCGTGGCAACATCGGTAGCGCTCGCATCGGATCTTCCAGATCAATGATGACTTGGAAAATCGATTCGCGGATTTCTGATAGCGAACCGATCAAACGTATTTGTCCACGATGCAAAATCGCGATCGTATCGGCGACCCGTTCTACTTCTGCGATCTGGTGACTGGAAAGAAAAACGGTCTGCCCCGTCGCCGCGCGATCAATCATGCTTTCCAAAAAACTCTTGCGCACCTTCGGGTCCAGCCCCGATGTGGGTTCGTCCATCACCACCAAGTCCGGATCGTGAGCCATCGACAACGAAAGCGCCACCTTCGCACGCTGCCCTTTACTCAAGTGCCGAATCTTTTGGTGCATCGCGACTTCATATCGCTCAACTAATTCCTGATACCGAACCAAAAACTGCGGATCGTAAAACGAACCAGTAAAGCCCCCGATTTCTGCGACCGTCATCCAGTCGTAGAGGGCGGGCGAGTCTGAAACGTAACCGATCTTTCGACGAACCGCTTGCGTTTGCGTCAGTGGGTCCAAACCAAAAACACGGCAGGATCCCGACGTGGGTTTTTGAAAGCCGGTCAAGATACGAATCAGTGTCGTCTTGCCAGCCCCGTTTTCGCCTAGCAGTGCAAACACGGTTCCAGGTGTGATCTGCAAATCGACACCGTCAAGCGCATTGCAACGCTTGAATTGCATCGTCAACGAATCGGTTGTTATGACAGGTTCCATCGAAATACTCTGCTGCTGGAATAGTTGCTTTGGAAAAGTGTTTTGAATCAGGACGCGTCTGCTTCCAATTGCTCCTGGTGAACCGTCGGCTGAGTCTTGCAGAGCTTTTTGAGATGCTTATCGACCAAAGATCGGACTCGTTTTTCATCCAACCCCGAGTGCCATGCTTCGGAGAGCGCTGCCCCGATCCGCTCTCCAAGCACGCTTTCTCGTTCGCGTCGACATAAAGCCACAGCGTCATCGCGAACGACCATGCCGCGCCCACGAAGCGTTTCGATCACGCCATCGTCTTGCAATTGAGCAAACGCCTTCGCGACGGTGTTGGGATTGATCGTCAGCCGTCCGCTCAAAACACGAGCGCTAGGCAACAACTGCCCAGTACTAAGCGTGCCAGCCGCAACGGCAAACTTCACCTGCCGCACGATCTGCTGATAAATCGCCACATCACTGTGGACATCAATGGATAAAAACATGGCCAAAACCCTACGAAACCTAAGCTGACAGGTTCACTACTCGCATAGTACACCAGTCAAGCAGTCAGTGCAAGCAGATTTTTGATTTTAAACACCATGTGTTAAATTTTGCACATTACGTGTTGACAGTCGTCGCCCAAGTGTGAATAAATCCACACGTTGAACGTTACGGGACGAACGAAAATGCGAGGTGAGTAAGAATCATGGTTCGAAAGGGACTTAGCCGGCGAGAACGTCAGATCGTTGACATTTTGTTTGAGCACGACGAAGCTTCGGCGGCCCAGATCCGCGAGGCGATGAAGGATGCTCCGTCGGACGCGACCGTGCGGACGATCCTTCGCATTTTGGAAGAAAAGGGCGTGATCAAACATCGTCGTGATGGCAAGCGCTTTGTCTATCGCGTGCGAAAATCCAAAGTTGGCGAGGGCAAGAACGCTCTACGACAAGTCTTTGATGTGTTCTTTGGCGGCAGCATCGAAGACGCGCTTGCCGCACATTTGAACGACCCCAAAGCAAAGTTGGACGCGGAACAACTCCGCCGTCTTAGCGAAATGATTGACCAGGCAGCTCAAGATCACGGGGAGAAATAGGATGCTTTCAGGATTTTCCATCATGATTGTCGTGATTCAAATCACGGCGATCGCACTCGCAGCATTATTGCTAAATTGGGTGTTGCGGTATCGCTCTGCGGCACAACGGCACGAAATTTGGCTGTTGGCTTTGGCCGCGATCGCAATGACGGGCCCATCGAAGCTTGTGGTGCCGCCGATCGCGGTTGCAATGAAATCCACATCGACCACACAGATAGTCAAATCAGAACCCAGCGTTTCGACCAATCATTTGTCGCGGCAACCGGACAATGAGCCGTGGGTTTTACCAAGCAACGAACTCCAAACGCTGCAGAGTCCGATCACAGACGGCGCCGCAAAGCAAACGGAGGTACAAAACACTACCCTCGCTCCGGCTGCAAAGATCAGTTCGTTGGACGTCTGGCAAGTTTTGGGAGTCGTTTACATCGCCGGCGTTGTGGCGTTTGCGCTGCGTTTGATTTGTTCGGCATTTCGGTTGGCACGTTTCTCGCGTAGCGGATTTACGTTGCCGGAAACGAGTCGAAAGATGGTGCAAGACATCGCCGATTTGTTGGTGCTGCAAAATATGCCAAAGGTACGTGTATGCCAAGGCGTCAAAACACCGTTGGTA
>CAZZDZ010000369.1:0-6592 GCA_964652675.1 uncultured Pirellulaceae bacterium | reverse complement strand
TCTTAACTCGTAGGCGTAAAAATGTCTGCTACAGAAACCGTCGTTGATGATGACCACAGCACCGTTAGCAAAGAAAAAACGGTATACGTGGCTTCTCCGTCCATGTTCCGAAACCACCCCATCGGATTCATACTTGCGTGTCTTCTATGCCTCGTCGGCATCGGTATCGTGATATTGGGTGTTTGGTGGGTGCGATGTAAATCGACGGAATTGACCGTCACGGATTTGCGCACACGACTGCACCGCGGATGGCTCAGTCGATCGATCACCGAAGTTTGGCACCGTGACGTGAGAAACGTCCAGCTAAGCCAATCGTTCTTTCAGCGACTCTTTGACACCGGGCGAATCGGAGTCAGTAGCGCTGGACAAGACGGGATTGAGATCGATGTATCAGGGCTGCGTAACCCGGACGCCATCAAAGGTATCATCGACGAACACCGCGCGATATCGAAAAACGATACTTGAATCGTTCTCCTGTGACGCTCCAGGCAAATAAACAACATTAGCTCCGCAATCTCAGTGCAAAGCACACATGCTGATTGCGGAGTTGTTTTTTGCGCTCACCGCTTCCGCTTCGAAGCGAAGGCCCGCCAGCAAAAAGCGTTGACCAACGAAAAGCTCTGTCACTTTGAGTGCTTCTTGATAAATCTTGCCATGACAGGATAGGCGGGGTCGTCCATTTGGCCGTGGTTATAGCCGTCCATTTCCATCAACTGACAGTCTTGGTGGCCGACCACTTTCATCATCCGCCACATGTACGCGTTTTCTTCGTATCGCCCAAGCATCTCCAGTTCGCGATCACCGGTGATGAACAAAATCGGCGAGCAATCTTTACGAACGTGGAACAGCGGAGCCATTTTATCGACGATCGGTTGCTTACCATCGATCCCTCGACTCTTGCGTTCGGTGAAGTGTGTGATGGTGTGGCCGCTAAAGGGGATCAATCCAGCCAAATCGTCTGCGTCAACACCGTGCTTTTTCAAGTAAGTTTTGTCCAACCCAATCATGCTGGTCAAATAGCCGCCAGCGCTGTGTCCGCTCACAAACACGTTTTGTTTTGCGCCACCGAACTGTTCGATATGTTTGATCGTCCAAGCCACCGATGCGGCGGCATCGTCGATACAGTCAGCTACGGTGACTTTGGGATACAGTCGATAAGAAACAGCGACCACGGCAATGCCGCGATCCATCATTCGGTTGGGCACCTCGCGTTTGCCACCGGTTAGACCGCCTCCATGAAACCAAACCACAGTCGGAAAGCTGTCCACATTTGTCGGATAGTAGACATCCAAACGGCATTTTGATCGGATCGATTCGTCGCTTTCCGATCGATAGGCGATGTCAGACTTGGTCGCGTAATCCGTTTTGGCGATCTTTTCCTGTGCCGTAGCGACCACCGAAAACAAAACGAACAGAGTCAGAGCACGAAAATAGATCACACGAGGTCTCGTTTGTTGGAGCCGCCAAGAGGGTAAGCGTCGTCAGTTTAGCCAAAACCAAAATCGCTGCCCCTTAACCACCAATTCGCATACACCGATTCGCCAAAAGTTTGCGAAGAGTCTCCTGTCTAGGTTTCGTGCATTTTAGACCGGATTTCATCAAAAAGAATTTGCGAACCACCGAGGCGTTTTGACGTAATTGAGACCGTCGGCGGTTGCTCACCGCATTTTGAACATTTGTCTATAAGCGGCTTTCCAACAGCCGCATTTTCTACCGGTTGGTTGCAAAGTAGCCAGTAACCTACGAAATCTGACGCGAACACACTGAGGGCGGCAGGTTTGGTAAGATGGAGCGAGATTCGGAGTTGCCCAGATTTTGTCACTTTCCTACCATTCTGCAGCCGAATTGTCCGATGGGGGAACGTCTGGATGCTGGATCCAAGAAACGTGCTATCTGCAACTCCGGTTTTGTAAAATTGAAATAAATCCTCTTAGGAATACGCCATGGATTGCCGTCTCAGACAGATCGTGCCTGCTCTCGCTCTCGTAGCCACGTTCGGTACTGTGTTCCCCTGTTCTGCGCAAGTCGTCGCGCCCCCTGCTCCAAATTTGGCTCCTGCCCCGCAGGTACAGCCAGCGGTAGTGGGAGCAGCCCAGCAGGTGCCAACTGCCGTTTTTAACGCTGCCCCTTCTGCTCGGGACAAGGTCGTTGCTCGGTTGATTTCCAGCCTGATGCCACGGCATCACGTTTCTTCGTCCGGAGTCAATGACACGATCAGCGAACGTGCCTTGGATTTGTTTGTTGATTCGCTTGACCCATTGAAACTTTACTTTTACCAATCAGACGTCGACGAGTTTCAATCGTTCGCCAAGTCGATCGATGACATGGTTCGTGCTGGAGATCTCTCGTTCGCTTACAAAGTGTTTCGTCGTTTCACACAACGTGTGGACGAACGCGTAGCGGTTGCACAGGAACTACTTGCTGGTGAATTCAATTTCGAAGTCGACGAAACGATCGTCATTGACCCAGAAGTGGCAATGTACGCAAAGACTCCATCGGAAGCACGTGATCGCTGGCGTCGTCAGATCAAGTACGCCCTGTTGGACTTGAAAGACCAAGACAAGGATTCGGAAGACGAAGACTTGGATTCGGCGGTCGACCGATTGCACCGTCGATACGCCCGTTACGCACGTCGATGGAATCAGACCGATTCAGACGATGTGTTGGAAATGTACATGACCGCGGTGACGATGGGATTTGATCCACACTCGACCTACATGTCACCCGGATCTCTCGAAGACTTCAAGATTACAATGGGCTTGAAATTGGATGGGATTGGAGCGGCGCTGCGTGAGAAAGATGGCAAAACGGTTGTGACGAGCGTGATCACTGGTGGTGCCGCGGAATTACACGGAAAGCTGAAGCCAGACGACGTCATCATCAGCGTTGGACAGGGCGAAAATGACGCTGACGAGATGGTTGATATCGTCGAAATGCCTTTGAAAGAAGTGGTTGCGTTGATCCGCGGAAACGCAGGAACAACGGTTCGCCTGGGCGTCAAACCTGGCGGCGGTGGAACCATGACCGTCTACAAAATTGTTCGTGCAAGAATCCAACTGGAGGATTCAGCGGCGCGTAGTGAAATCATCAACAGCAAGTTGCCCAATGGTGATACGAAATCGATCGGCTTCATCAATCTGCCAAGTTTTTACTTGGACATGGACGCCGCCCGAGCACAGAAACCAGACTATCGCAGCAGCACACGTGACGTACGCCGAATCTTGCAAGATTTTCGCACCAAAGGAGTCGATGGTGTTGTTCTTGACCTTAGCAGGAATGGTGGTGGTAGCCTGACCGAAGCAATCAACTTGACAGGCCTGTTCATCGACCGCGGAACCGTTGTTCAAGTAAAGAACGCTGACGGCTCGGTCCAGCAATACAACGATGAAGAAGGCGGGACTTCTTGGGACGGACCGCTTGTGGTTCTAACCAGCAAGTTCAGCGCGAGTGCGAGTGAGATTTTTGCTGGTGCGATCCAGGATTACAAACGCGGCATTGTTGTTGGTGACCCAGCAACGCACGGGAAAGGAACTGTGCAAACGTTGATGGATATTGGGAAACAACTTTTCCGCAATAATCGCGACAACTATGGTGCCCTGAAAGTCACTTTGCAACAGTTCTATCTACCAGATGGTCAGAGCACTCAGTTGGAAGGTGTTTCGGCGGACATTGTTCTGCCCAGCATCGTTCAGAAAATGGATGTCGGCGAAGGCGATTTGAAGTACGCGTTGAAACACGACACGGTCAAAGCGGCGCGACATGACGTGTATTCGCTGGTCCCCAGTGACCTGCTCGGTACGCTTCGTCGTAACTCGGATGCTCGAATTCATCAGGATAAAGAATTCGTTGACCTGCTGCGTCGAATCGAACTTTATGTGACTCAGAAAGAGCAGGCCACGGTTTCGTTGAACGAAGCAAAGTTCATGGCTCGCCGAGCAGAACTGGATGCTCAGAAAGAAGACGAAAAGAAGGTAGAAGAACAAGCCGAAAAGGACGAGGTCTACCACGATGGTTTCTACAACCAAGAAGTGATGAAGATCACTCACGAATATATCAACGGACTGAAAAAGCAGAATTTAGCCAAAGCTGGTTGATCTCTAACAGATCCGTGTTGATACACGATGCCTCGCCCCTGCAAATCAGGGCGAGGTTTTTTTGTGCGCGATCACATCGACTCAACAGACGCATTAGCTTTGCGATGGGTCTTTAAGTGGCAATTCACGTGTGCTTGCGACGGGCGTTTTCGTTGGCAACGTACGCTTGAGAATCTTCATGACTTTCTCGCCCGTCGCTCGATAGCCCGTGAGCTTTCCGCCGAAAATCGAAAGCACTCTTGGTTTTGACGTGTCGTTCACTGGCAACTGCGTCTCACGCGAACGCTTGAAAGCGACACCAGTTGCAGCGGGCAACACTCTCAGGCCGGTCCATTTGTTGATGACCGTCGAGTCGCGACCGGGGAAATGGTTTTCGTAGATCTCTTTCAAGTACGCGACTTCTTCATCCAATGGAGTCACCTTGTCGGGATCATCCGTGAATTTCGCTTCGGTGGTTCCAATCATCGTTCTACCCTGCCAGGGCATCACGAACACAACCCGCTTGTCTTTGGCTTCGACGTAGTAACATCCTTTATCGATCGTGCCGGGGCATTCGATGTGAGTTCCCTGAATGTTGTCCACCGCAAACGGCTCAACCGTAGGCGTGATGCCAGCGAGGATGTCGTTTGCCCATGGTCCGCCAGCGTTGACGATCACTTGAGCCTTGGTTTTGACAGATTGTCCACCCAATTCAAATTCGACATCGACGCCATCGTCTTGGATCGTTGCGTTTTGAAATCTAGCGGGATAAAAAAGGTCCGCCCCTAGATCTTGAGCCGATTGCATTACGGCGCGAGTGAGTGCAGCGTCGTTGGTTTGCCCGTCCCAATACTGTAGGACTCGTTTCAAGTTCGTCTGATCCAATCCATCCAGCGTATCCCATTCGCTCTTGGGTACGGTTCGAAATCGAGTGTTCTTTCGGCCGCCAGCCAGGATCGTATAGATCAACAAGCCTAATTTCATCATCCAAGGCTTACGACTGGTCCGATTGTAGACAGGAATAAAAAACGATTGCCGTTTTACTAAATCGGGCGCCAGCTTGAAAAGCAACTCGCGCTCACGAAGGCTCTCCCAAACCAGCGATATCTCGAAACTCTCCAAATAACGGAGCCCGCCGTGAATCAGCTTGCTGCTGCGACTGGATGTTCCTTCGGCAATACGTGATTTTTCTAAAACGGCAACGCTGTATCCGTCAGCCGCCGCTGCTTGTGCCACACCGACTCCGTGGATGCCTCCGCCGATTACCAAAACGTCGTAGTGTGGATTGACGGTCGACGCTGATTCGTTCGCCGAGTTCACGTTAAACGCAGTTCCAAATGACAGGTCGACGGTTCCGACATCATCGGGATTGGGGTTTGGAATCTGAGAGTTACTCATGGAGAGTTCTTTCGTCGGCGGTTGTTGTGAAAAGTTCGCATCTGCGTGTAGATCAACAATACAGTTCGTTTCCAGCATATCGAAACCGCTGCGAAAGTAATCCATCGCCTCTGCGGCCGTGTCAGTGTTGTAAAGTGCCCATTGCCAATCGCCAGGCCAAACTTTGCGATCCTCGGGGATACGTTTGGTGCTACAGAAAAGGTATTTGGGTTTCAGTTCGTTTGCCCGGCGTTGGCTTTCGTCGTTGTAGTGCCGAATGACCCAGCCGATTGGAATATCGGGAGCCTGGTTTCTGGATTCGGCGATCACGCCATCGTGAAATGAAATCACAACGCAATGTTCTTTGATCGGTTCGATCGCAGCCAACACGATTGCCGCGGTTTCCTTGACGCCAAACGCTTGGACGCTTTCCTTTTTAATTTCGACGAATGCCGTCACCGACGGATACTTTGAGATCCAGAGTGCGAAATCGGAAAGTGTGCAGAGCGAGTTGTCAGCGAACTTGTCTCCAAATCGTTCTGAAAAAGCAGCAGGCCTTTTCAATACATCGGCGGACTGGGTTTTAGTGACGTCGCCCGGCGTACCAGTCATTCGTTGCAAATCAACGTCATGGTGCAAGACGGCCACTTTGTCGGCTGTTAGCTGAACATCCAATTCAACGAACTTGGCGCCCGCATCAATAGCCGCTTGGTAGGCAATGATTGTGTTTTCGGGGTAGCGTGCCGAAGCTCCACGATGTGCGATCAGAGTAGGGCAATCAGAGGTGGTGGTAGTCATCGGTTTTCCAGTGTTTCGACAATCGTCAACATTTCGCTAACGATCAAAGTCCCTCGCAGTCGTGAAACATCGACTCCAATTTAGCCGAACAGCCACCAGATGTGTAAATGCGATGCAAAATCTGCAATCAGATTCACGCGTGGAACACGGTCAACTTGATCCGCTTGATCGGGCAGGGCGAAGTTTGCGGGCGAAGATCGCTGAGTGCGGAATCGGTCCGTCATTGCGTCGATCCTCAGAAAGTTGGGGACTGATAAAAAGTTGGGTATCGCTGCGGAGTTTTTTGGCGGTGCCCATTCGCGTTCAATAGGATTTGCGACTGTGAGTAGCGTTTCACCGGGTGA
>CAZZDZ010000368.1:0-6615 GCA_964652675.1 uncultured Pirellulaceae bacterium | reverse complement strand
GAATTGGACGGCGGCACGTACGGCCATTGGGGCAACCAGTCGGACGCCATTTGGGCCAGCGACGCTTGGAACGACACCGATCTAGGAAGCCTGTTGGCCGGCGTCTTTCACGGCAAAAACATGGATATCGCCCGCAGCGTTTGTGTTCGCGTTGGCGAAGGAGATACCGCGGTGTCGGCGGTTTTTGACCCCGATGCGTTTACGTTTCGACGCGTTTGGTCTGGCGGATTCGTCAAGTTTACTAGCGTACGTCACGGGTTCATGTCGGGGTTGATCCAAGACGGCGACAATATCGATTTCGCGATCAACGCCGACTTGCCTTACGACAAGAAAGCACCCAAAAAATACTTGGGCTACTATCGCCATGGTTCTCAAGTTTTGTTTGCCTATCGTGTTGGCGACATCGATTATCTGGATACGCTGAAATTCGTTGACGGAAAACTGACACGATCCGTTGCCCCACGCGACGAACACCCCGACAAAAACTTGATTGGTGGCGGCGCTGCACAGTGGCCGCAGACATTTAATGTGAAAGCCACCTTGGGCTCAGGCGATCCTTATGCAGTCGACAAAATCAACTTGCCGACTGACAACCCTTGGAACGCAGAAGTTTTCTGCGGCGACCATGACTTTCTTTCGGACGGCAGCGCGATCGTTTGCACCATGCGGGGCGACGTTTGGAAAATCAGTGGACTGGACGAATCACTGTCCAATGTTACGTGGCGCCGAATCGCATCAGGGTTACATCAATCGCTTGGGCTGGTCGTTCACAACGATCAGATCTACGTACTGGGCCGCGATCAACTGACACGCTTGCATGATCTGAACGACGATGGCGAAATGGATTTCTATGAGTGCTTTAGCAATGCCGTTTCAACGTCCAAAGGCGGGCACGACTTTACTT
Organism: uncultured Pirellulaceae bacterium; assembly: GCA_964652675.1. Classification (GTDB taxonomy): domain Bacteria; phylum Planctomycetota; class Planctomycetia; order Pirellulales; family Pirellulaceae; genus K23-9. Next base: position 5,711 of record CAZZDZ010000368.1, on the reverse strand, counting down.
GTGGTCTGTTTCGCGACGCGGATGGCAATTTTTTTACTGCATCGGGAAAACAAGGGGTCGTTCGGATATCTGCAGACGGTCAACGCGCCGACATTTTGGCATCGGGGTTACGTAATTCGGATGGGATTGGTCTGACGCCGGACGGATTGGTGACGGCTCCCAGCAGCGAAGGCGACTGGATGCCGGCGTCCATGATCGCTGCGGTGCGCCCGGACGGCCCCGTATTGAATCGCTTGACAGCTGAGTCACCGGACGGTCGATCACTGCCATTTTTTGGGCGACCGGGAACCAAGCTGACGCAACCACCGGATTTGCCAATGCTGTACCTGCCGCGCGGTGTCGACAATTCCAGCGGCGGCCAAGTCCACATAGACAGTGATCGCTGGGGCCCGGTGAAAAACCAGATGGTGCACTTGTCGTACGGCGCTGGCGCCGCATTTTTGTTGTTACGAGACGAATTCGATGGCTGGATTCAAGGCGCCGCCGTTCCTATCGCGGGTGAATTCGCATCGGGGGCCCATCGAGGCAAATTCAACCCACGAGACGGCCAATTGTACGTCTCGGGCATGGGCGGCTGGGGAACTTACACGACCGATTTGGGTTGTTTTCAACGCGTCCGATACACGGGAAAGCAGGCGATGTTGCCGATCGGTTTTCACGTACACGAAAACGGAATCAAAGTTCAGTTTACGCAGCCAGTGGACAAGAACGTCGTTGAAGATCCCGATGCGCACTTTGTCCAAGCGTGGAATTATCGTTACAGCGGCGCGTATGGTTCACCGGAGTATTCGACACGGCAAATGGGGCTGCGCGGCCACGATGTTTTGGCGATTACATCGGCGACGGTTTTACCTGATCGCAAAAGCGTCTTCATCGAAATACCCAACCTCCAGCCCGTCAACCAATTGCACCTGCTAGTGAAAACGGGCGACAAAAAGTCACACGACTTGTTCATGACGGTTCACAAATTGGACAAGCCGTTTTCGGAATTCTCTGGTTATGTGGCAACCGACAAAACGATTCTGCCGCATCCCATGTTGGTCGACTTTAATCGTCCCCGCGCTGTGAAACGAAACCCCCATCGCAAGATGCTGGCCGATGCACGTAGCGTCGACATCAGTGCGGCGAAAAACTTGATGTATGACAAATCAGAACTTCGCGCGAAAGCAGGCGAAGTGATTCAGTTGACGTTCCACAATCCCGACGCGGTTCCCCACAACTGGGCGCTACTGAAACCCGGTGCGTTACAGAGCGTTGGCGAACAAACCAACAAGCTGATTTCGGATCCGGCTGCGGCAGGTCAACAATACATCCCCAAAACAAAAGACGTCTTGGTTTACACCGACGTGGTCGAACCAAACGGCAAGTTCACGGTCTATTTCCGGGCCCCCAAGCTGCCGGGACGCTACCCCTACATTTGCACTTTCCCGGGTCACTGGATGGTCATGAACGGGACGATGATCGTTCAATAAACTGGTTTCTGAACGAATCAAACTCCGTAAATTAACGCAGTCTTCACAATCGGATTTTTGTTACGCATTGCGAACGGATTTCGTTTCTGGATCCCTATACATCTGACGATCTTTCTCGGTAGATTAATTGTTCTTTTCTTTAGCAAATTATCTACCTGGACACACGGCACTGCTCGGTGCCGACCATCTATGCCTGAAACGAAATCGCGTCGCCAATTTCTTAGCGACAACTTTGCGGCTGCCACATCGTTTGGAGTTGGCGCTGCGTTTTTGGGTTTGTCGGAGCGTTTTGCACACGGCGAATCCCCCACACGCATAAGTTGCTTGGGGCCAGTGGACGACGAAACGACTGGCTTGCCATTGTTGCGATTGCCAGAAGGGTTTCGATACAAGACTTACGGCTGGACGGGAGACGTCATGTACGACGGCGTCCCAACACCAGGCAAACACGATGGAATGGCCGTCACGAAAGCCAACGGGGATTACCTGACGCTGTGTCGAAACCACGAAGTCAGCGATGACGGACCGTGCATCGAATCGATCCAAAACTCGGTCTACGACAAATATGCCAAAGGCGGATGCACAGGCATTTTGTTCAACACCAAAACCGAAACATTTGAAAAGAGTTGGGTCAGTCTTTCGGGGACCAGTCGCAACTGTGCTGGTGGCGTTACGCCATGGGGCACTTGGTTGACCGCGGAAGAAACCGTGATGGGGCCCAGAGATATCGACACCTACAACAACAATGTTGTTCGTAAGTTCAAGAAGACACACGGTTGGGTTTTTGAAGTCCCAGTGGAATCCAAAGCCGATGCGAAACCGATCAAAGACATGGGCCGGTTTGTTCACGAAGCGATCGCCGTCGACCGCGAAACGGGCATCGTGTACATGACCGAAGACCGCGAGACTTGCGGGTTCTATCGCTTCATCCCAAATAAACCCGGCAAACTTGCGAAGGGCGGATCGCTCGAGATCGCCGAAATCGTCGGCCAAGATGACTTGCGTGGCGGTTTCAAAAACGGTTCAGAGTTTGACGTGAAGTGGCACAAGATCGACAACCCAAGGCTTGCGCACACGCCGGGAACGGTCGACGAATTGGGCGTCTTCACGCAGGGTAAAGCAAAGGGCGCGTCCACATTCTCACGACTAGAAGGCTGTTGGTTTGGCAACGGCGTCGTTTACTTTGACGCTACCAGCGGTGGCGCGGCACAAGCCGGACAGATCTGGCAGTTTGACCCGACGACACAAAAGCTGAAATTGCTTTTTGAATCGCCAGACAAACCGACACTGAATATGCCTGATAACTTGGCAGTGAGTCCACGCGGCGGAATCATTTTGTGTGAAGACAACGATTACGGCGTCAACGAATATCCGCAATGCATATTCGGTCTTTCCCAAGATGGAAAGTTGGAACTGTTCGCCGAAAACAACGTCGTTCTCAATGGTGAACACAACAACGTCAAAGGCGACTTTCGCGCCAAAGAATGGGCCGGCGCAACGTTCAGCCCCGATGGAAAGTGGCTGTTCGTCAACATCCAAACCCCAGGGTTCACCTGTGCAATCACAGGCCCGTGGAAAGACACGATCCTGTAGCGAATTTATTGTGGCCGAACGCTCCGCGGTCGGAGTGCAGAGAACCGACCGCGGAGCGTTCGGCCACATTCGATCCTCCGAACCAGGCCTTCCGAAAGTCTTGACGACTTCCGCTACGTGTTTTTAAGCCGTTAACGCGGCGGTCAATGCTGCATTGAACGTTTCGCTGGGACGCATGGCTGATTCGACTTTCGCTGGGTCGGGCTGGTAGTAGCCTCCGATGTCCACTGGCGAACCTTGAGCCGAATTCAACTCGTCGATGATCTTGGATTCGTTGTTAGCCAACTGCTCAGCCAAAGTTGAAAACTGTTTTTGCAGATCGGCATCCTTCGTCTGATCGGCCAACGCTTGGGCCCAATACAGCGCCAAGTAGAAGTGGCTGCCGCGATTGTCCAATTCGTTTACTTTCCGCGAAGGCGATTTGTTGGTGTCCAAAAACTTGCTGGTCGCTGCATCCAAGGCTTCGGCCAACACAAGGGCTTTGGAGTTATCCGTTTTGCTGCCCAAGTCTTCCAACGAAACCGCCAACGCCAAAAACTCGCCAAGCGAATCCCATCGCAAGTGACCTTCGCTGACAAATTGCTGTACGTGTTTGGGTGCCGAACCACCAGCCCCCGTTTCGAACAACCCACCGCCTTTTAGCAGCGGTACGATCGACAACATCTTGGCACTGGTTCCCAGCTCCAGAATGGGGAACAAATCGGTGAGGTAGTCTCGCAGTACGTTGCCGGTAACCGAAATCGTGTCTTTGCCTTCTTTGGCTCGCTGGCAACTGACTTCGGTCGCCTGGACGGGCGACATGATTTCGATTTCCAATCCGCTTGTGTCGTGATCGGGCAAGTACTTGTTGACTTTCTCGATCAAATTCGCGTCGTGAGCGCGGTCTTTGTTCAACCAGAAAATCGCCATCGATCCGGTCGCACGGGCACGACTAACGGCCAGTCGCACCCAGTCCTTGATCGGTTCGTCTTTGGTTTGACACATGCGCCAAATGTCACCCGGTTGGACCGCGTGCTCCATCAGAACATTGTCGGCATGATCCACAACGCGTACCGTTCCGGCCGATTGAAGCTCAAAAGTCTTGTCGTGTGAACCGTACTCTTCGGCTTTCTGTGCCATCAGCCCGACGTTGCAAACGTTGCCCATGGTGGTGACATCGAACGCGCCATTTGCTTTGCAGAAATCGATGGTGGCTTGATAGATTCCCGCGTAACAACGATCGGGAATGACGGCTTTGGTGTCGTACAACTTGCCATCGGGTCCCCACATTTTTCCGGAAGTCCGAATCGCTGCTGGCATCGACGCGTCGATGATCACGTTGCTGGGCACGTGCAAATTCGTGATGCCTTTGTCCGAATCGACCATCGCCAACTTGGGCCGAGTTTCATAGACCGCTTCGATGTCAGCTTTGATTGCCGCTTGTTGATCGGCGGGTAATTCTTCGATCTTGGAATACACATCGCCGATTCCGTTGTTTGGATCGACGCCAAGTTTGTCGAAAGTATCCGCATGCTTTGCGAAAACGTCCGCATAGTAAACGCTGACCATGTGCCCAAAGATGATCGGGTCAGACACTTTCATCATGGTGGCTTTCATGTGAATCGAAAGCAGCACGTCGTTTGCTTTCGCGTCATCGATTGCCGCAGCCAAAAACTCTCGAAGCGCCGTACAGCTCATCACGGACGCATCAATGACTTCTCCAGCAAGCAACGACAAGTCGTTTTTCAATACCGTCGTTTTGCCATCCGAATCAACCAATTCGATGCGCACACTGCCGGCGGAATCCATGACGTGCGAGAGTTCACTTCCAAAGAAATCGTCGCCAGCCATATGGGCAACATGTGACTTGCTGTCGCTGGTCCATTCGCCCATCGAGTGTGGATTCTTTTTGGCGAATTCTTTTACGGGCCCCGCGACGCGGCGATCCGAGTTGCCTTCGCGCAAAACGGGGTTCACGGCACTACCAAGCACTTTGGCGTAGCGTGCTCGGTTGTCTTTTTCTTCGTCGGTCTCTGGTTCCTCGGGAAAATCAGGAACCGCAAACCCGTTGGCTTGCAGTTCCTCGATCGCGGCAACGACTTGCGGAATCGATGCACTGATGTTGGGTAGTTTGATAATGTTGGCTTCGGGCGTTTTGGCCAACGCACCAAGTTCACTCAACGCATCGGCATGCTGTTGATCGGCTGGCAGTTTGTCTGCAAAATTAGCCAAGATACGACCAACGAGCGAAATATCACGAGTTTCGATGTCGATCCCCGCCGCACTGGTAAACGTGCGGATGATTGGCAACAGCGAATAAGTCGCCAATGCGGGGGCTTCGTCAGTATGGGTATAGATAATTTTGGAGGCCATGATTTTCTGCTTGTTGCCGAGTGGCGTGAACTTTCAAAACGCAGATTTTAGCGGCTCATGAGCGAATTGGCTGTAGCCCTGAGCGGAATGGCAGGGCAAATCATTGTTTGAAGATAGAGGGATTAATATCACCGAATATTCGAAGGTAACCCGACGCGTAAGTTTTGGAGTTGCGCTTTTTGGGAGTGCTGAATTGTTCAACACGACAAATTACGGCATCACCACAAGAAGAGTGACCGTTCAGGAAATGATATTGCACCGCAATTCGCCAGCCACGAAGTGGCGATAGCATAT